>JBCBGY010000011.1:0-38853 GCA_038526275.1 Pseudomonadota bacterium
GCCATGACGACCGCCACTATGCCCAGTTCATCGTAGAAACGATTGGCACCAATGACGGCATGTCACAGGAAATCATGCGCAATGCAGTCGTGCAGAACGCGGCTGCGGGAACAGGTCAAAACCCGGAAGATATTGTCGTCGTCAATGTCTCGGATACAGAGATCGATGGCGAAGCTGGCGAAACAATTGTCTACCAGTTTGGTATCGACGGGTTGCAGGTTGTCTTCGCCAATACGGTCGTGGTCATGGACGATCTTACGATTCAGGCCATGACCTATGCGATCGCACCGAGCTATGCCGAAACACAACAGAACCTAACGTCAGATCTCATTTCTGCTGTTAAGATAAACTAGGACGCGCCAAGCGGTGCGTCTGTGCGAAATTGCGAGTGGGGGCATATTGACGAAACGTTGGCGTTTGCTCGGGGCGATTGTCTTGGGACTGACAGGTCCCTTGCCTACGGCAGGGCAATCCGAAACCTGCTACGATGTCGGTGGCCGGTTTGAGATCTGCGGACTACCGGACAGTTTCGGATATCACCCCCATCTCAGCTCTGAAAATCGCCATGAATGGACCAGCCAGCCGGGCAGCTACCTTCTGATCGCTCAAATCGGACCGAACCAAATCGCCTCGCCCCTAACCGCTGATGCGATGCGCGCTTGGGCCGAAGAAAAAGAGCAATCAGCCATCTACGAGGAGATCGAGTTGAGCGGCAACCCCGCCGTCTTGCAAAGGTCGTCTGGCCAGACACCGAAAGGCGATGTATCAAATGCGGTCGCCGTCCTGCTAGAGATAGAGACCGATCTGGCTATGATCCTGCTCGCAGGCTTCGAGGACAGACAGCTGGTCGAAGCGCGGTTCGAAACCGTGTTAGACGCGGTTCGACTGGGCGGTCAGTGACATGATGGACCAGGCAGCTACAGAATCGCCAGTGCTGATCGGCGATCACATGACCGGAGGCTACGGCACTGGGGCTGACATTCTGCATGGTTGCACAATCGCTGTAAATAGCGGCCAAATTGCCGTGATCGTGGGCCCAAACGGCGCGGGAAAGTCCACCGCGATGAAAGCCGTATTTGGAATGCTGGACGTCCGGAAAGGATCGGTCAGACTGGCTGGCGAAGATATCACGGCGCTTTCCCCTCAAGCCCGCGTCGCCAAGGGCATGGGTTTCGTGCCACAAACCTCGAACATATTCCCGTCGCTCACGGTCGAGGAAAATTTGGAAATGGGTGGTTTTCTGCGCAGGGATGCGGGGCTGGCCGAGACGATCGATCAGGTCTTCAGCCTGTTTCCTGTACTCAAGGAAAAACGACGCCAACCGGCGGGCGAACTTTCTGGCGGACAACGCCAACAGGTGGCCGTCGGGCGGGCCCTCATGACCAAACCAACAGTGTTGATGCTGGATGAACCAACGGCAGGCGTGAGCCCCATCGTAATGGATGAGCTTTTCGACCGCATCATTGAGGTCGCACGCACCGGCATCAGCATTCTAATGGTCGAACAAAATGCCCGCCAGGCCCTGGAAATTGCGGATCGCGGCTATGTCCTGGTTCAAGGGCGAAATGCCCACACCGGCACCGGACAGGAACTGCTGGCCGATCCAGACGTCCGGCGCAGTTTTCTAGGTGGATGATGCGGACACTTTTTCTCCTGCTCACACTACTGTGCCCGACGGCGACTTTAGCCCAGGTACTGGGCTATGCTTGTGCGTTCGAGCAAATCTGCGTTGAACGCCTCTCCTGCCAACCATCGGATCTGGAGGTGCTGGTCAATAGCACTTCAGAGACTGCCGCTACTCTCACCACGGGCGGTCGCGAACTTACAGCTCAGATTTTACGCGATCCCTCGCTTGAGGCGCGCAGCTATGTGACGGGCCTGGAATTCAACACGATCCATCTTCTGACAATCTTCAGGGATGGCGGAGCGCGTTTTACGATTCATACGCCGGTTAGCGACCTGCAAAGTATGGTTCATATTGGCCAATGCGAGATTGCCCCATGAAATGGCTGATCTTCATCATCCCTTCGCTCTCGATCTCACAGGTCCTGCGGGCCGAAACACCTCGCCGCACATCCACAACCGAATGCCGAAACCTCGAACCCGCAGAAACCGACCATTGTTTTGAGGTTGTCGGCGATGCAGTGCCGGACCAGTCGGCATCATCCGCCAAAACACTGACCCTGACCGAACTAAGAAACAGGAGATTTAAGAGCAGCATTGGGCAGTTCCGACCTGCACGCTCTGTCAGTCGATCCAGACGGTTAAACCAGCTCTCTGGGAAGTGTGAGGCGTCGATTGACTGACCTTCTAAATGCCTTAATCGTTTTGGCCAATTTTGTATTGATTCCAGCTGTTTCCTACGGCGCGCAGCTCGCGCTCGGCGCGCTCGGCGTCACCTTGATCTACGGTATCTTGCGGTTCTCAAATTTTGCCCACGGGGACACGATGGCGTTTGGCACGATGGTCACCATCCTACTGACATGGGGCCTGCAAGCTGCGGGAATTACTTTGGGCACGCTCCCCACTGCTCTCCTTGCCCTACCTGTGGGCATTGCCGCGACCGCACTGCTTCTCCTGGCAACCGACCGCGTGGTCTACCGGTTCTACCGTGCGCAAAAGGCCAAGCCCGTGATCCTCGTGATCGTCTCAATGGGGGTGATGTTTGTGATGAACGGACTGGTGCGCTTCATCATCGGGCCAGATGACCAACGCTTCGCGGATGGAGAGCGCTTTATAATTTCAGCGCGCGACTTCCGCGAATGGTCAGGACTTGCCGAAGGGATGGCATTCCGTACATCTCAAGCCATAACGATCATCACGGCAATACTGGTCGTCGCTGCGCTCTTCTGGTTTCTGAATCGAACCCGGACCGGCAAATCCATGCGGGCCTTCAGCGACAACGAAGATCTGGCACTCCTCTCGGGCATCAACCCGGATCGCGTCGTGCTCTACACATGGCTGATCGTGGCCGCGCTCGCTACCGTGGCCGGCGTGCTCTACGGGCTCGACAAAACATTCAAACCACTCACGTATTTCCAGCTGCTCTTGCCAATCTTCGCAGCGGCCGTGGTCGGCGGCTTGGGCAGCCCATTGGGTGCCATCGGCGGCGGCTTCGTTATCGCCTTTGCCGAGGTCGGCGTGACCTATGCTTTCAAACGCGTGCTCGGATATATCCTTCCCGAACCATTGGAACCCGCAGGTTTGGTCCAACTTCTCAGCACCGACTACAAGTTCGCAGTCTCTTTCGCGATCCTTGTGATTGTTCTGTTGCTCCGCCCTACCGGGCTGTTCAAGGGCAAGGCCCTATGAAGACCGGTTTCCGTGAAGGTCTGCTATTCATTCTTGTGCTCGCGCTCTTCGTTGGCACAGGGTTCGTCCAAAGTTGGAACACCGCTCTCACGATCTTCAATATGGGCCTTATATCCGCCATCCTCGCCATTGGCGTGAACCTCCAATGGGGATTTGCAGGGCTCTTCAATGTCGGGGTCATGGGCTTTGTCGCCATCGGTGGGTTGGCATCCGTCATCGTCACTGTTTCCCCAGTGCAGGAAGCTTGGGCCGCTGGTGGCCCCAGAATGGTCGCCGCGCTCGCAGTCGGCGGCATCACCCTTGTCGGTGCAATCCTTTTGTTCCAAAGGATGTCTCAGGGACTGCTCCGACCCGTTGCCGTCCTCGCCACGCTGATCGTCGGTTTCATCCTGTACCGAAGCCTGTTTGGCCCCGCCCGAGACGCAATCGAAGCCGTAAACCCCGCCGCAACCGGATATCTCGGTGGGCTCGGCCTGCCGGTCTTCTTAGCATGGCCCATCGGGGGGCTTTTGGCGGCAGGCGCCGCCTGGATCGTGGGAAAAACAGCGCTGGGACTGCGATCTGACTATCTTGCAATCGCGACACTTGGCATCGCAGAGATCATTGTTGCCATCGTCAAGAACGAAGACTGGTTAAGCCGCGGGGTCAAAAACGTGGTTGGTCTTCCGCGCCCCGTTCCGTTCGAGGTGACCCTCCAGCGCGATGCCACGTTTTTGGAACTGTCCGCCCGCCTGGGTGCAGATCCGCAGGCATTCTCCGCGATCACCGTCAAACTCATGTATCTGGCCATTTTCGCAGGTATCCTGATGATCATTCTCGGGCTCGCCCAAATGGCGCTGAACTCTCCATGGGGCCGCATGATGCGCGCCATTCGCGACAACGAAACCGCCGCCGAAGCAATGGGCAAAGATGTCAAGGGCCGCCACCTGCAGATCTTCATCCTGGGATCAGCGGTCTGCGGTCTGGCAGGCGCCATGATGACCACCCTCGACGGCCAGTTTACACCGTCCACGTACCAACCCCTCCGTTTCACCTTCCTCGTTTGGGTCATGGTGATCGTCGGCGGTTCGGGCAATAACCTCGGTGCCGTCCTCGGCGGTTTCCTGATCTGGTGGCTCTGGATCCAGGTCGAACCGCTCGGAGCTGGGCTCATGCAGGCCCTGACCTACCCGCTGCCTGATGGCTCCGAACTCAAAGAACACCTCCTGAACAGCGTCCAACATATGCGGCTCCTCACCATGGGACTGATCCTGCTGGTCGTCCTGCGCTTCAGTCCGCGTGGCCTCATTCCAGAGCGTTAACCGACCCTATCGGTTACGCTGACCACGCCCCAGTGCTCGCTGCATCCGCGCGGCGATCTGCGCCTCGCTCCGCTGAAAACCTTGCGCATCTGGGGTGGAAATGTTCATCACCACCTGCACCGGGCGAGCTCCGCCACCGTCATTCCGGACGCCAAGCTTGCCATCTGCACCCCGGCTCAGCGGCATAATGGCCTCCGGCCCAGCCTCTCCCATCAGGCCGGTCCCGCCCCGCATTGGAAAGTAGGTGGGCGACGTCACTACTCCACCTCGGGCGAAAGGGGTGACCCGCCCCTGCGTAAAGGCACCGCCATTCGCGAACGGCGCCGCCCCACCAAACAAGCCACTGATCCCGTTGGCAATTAAGCCACCGAAATGGTTGGTCACAGGCTTCACAGCCGCCGAAAAGGTCGCATTTATGACCGAGTTCGCAACCTGCCGCAAAGCATCCGACAACTTCATGCCATCGAAAACCAACCCGGTGAAGGCGTTATGCAAACCCCGGCTGATCGTACCAGACAATTGGCCGGAAGCCTGATGTGCCCCTGTCAAACTGACCTGCATTTTTTGCAGTTCCTGATCAAAGACCGACAACATGCTGCCGGCACCGCCAAGACTTTCCTCCAGGGCATCAAGTTGCGCTTCAAGCCCATCGGCCCCGTCCATTTCCGCCATCATGTCTCTCCATTCGTGTCGGGATAAGCTGCAGCCAACGCATCAAGCCGCGCCCGGGTGATCGGTGGCTCGCACGCCTCTTGCCCCAGCATCACCAGCAACTCTATGGGAGTCAGCCGCCAAAACTGCTCCGGCGGCAGGCGCAATATATGCAGCCCTAACCGCATCAGCCCGGCCCAGTCCACTAGGGTGTCCCCGGCAGCGCGAAAGCCCGCGCCAATAGCTCGGCAGCAACCCTGGCGGCCTCAATCAGCCCGCCACCAATCTCAACCGTCCGCAAATCCTCAGCCGTGCCGCTCCAGCCGCCGCCGCGCAGCCCCGCGACCAGAAGGGCCAGCACATCCCGGCTCGAATAGGCCCCACCCTCAAATCGCTGGACCAGATCGATCACTGACCCTTCCGCAAGCGTAGCCTCCAATTCGGCCAACGCGCCCAATGTCAGCTTGCAAACATGGCGCTCCCCATCCAGCACCAAAGCCACTTCCCCCGTCCAAGGATTGGCCATCAAAGCACCGTAAAGGTCAGAGCACCGGCCGAGGCCAGCGACATCTCATAGGTCGCCTCACCATCATGGCTGCCCGAATATTCCAGACCGGTCACCTGAAACGGCCCTTCCACCGTGCCGAAATCCGGAATGATGACCTGAAAAGCCGGCGTCAAACCGTCAAAGAAGATCTGCCGCGCCCTGGCGTCAGTTGTGTCATCGCGAAATACACCCGACCCACTGATCGAAGCTGACTTCACCCCTGCCCCAGACAGCAATTCACGCCATCCACCTTGGCTCTCGATGCTGGTCACATCCACAGTCTCGGCATTGAAACTGATCCGCGTGGCCCGCAATCCAGCGGCGGTCACGAAGGTCCCACTGCCATCCATATCCAGCTTGACCAACAGGTCCTTGCCGTTCTGAGCTCCCATGTCTCTCTCCTGAGATAAGTTCAGCTATCCTCGACCCGCGCTGCAAAGCGCAGCACGATCTCACGCCTCTGTTCCGGGCCGGTGCGTCGTGCCCGTGCCCGCTCGAAATTCAGCGATACAACTCGCCCACGGTCCATCGCCGGAGTAGCCCCATGCAGCGCATCAGACACGGCAGCAGCCACTGTTTTGCCAAGTTGATAACCAGCCTCTTGCGAGACAACGGTCACGGTGAAACGATGCAGCGCGCCATCGCCTGTTTTGTCGTTGCGGGCGAAAACCTCCTCCGCTCCCAAAACAGCGTAAAGGGACGGTGGCACGCCCGCTGGCGCATTGTCATAAACCGCATCACCAATCAGGCCTGCCAAGACCCCATCGGACGTCAGCGTCTGATAGACCGCGCCCTGCAAAGCCGCACCAAGAGCATAGCTCATGCCACCACCTCCTCTTCGGCGATACAGGTCAGGTAACGGCTCGATACATCACTGTCGGCCACCGCCAGGATCCGCAAAGCCCGCCCGCCCTGCAAAAACCGCTGCTCCGGTCGTGGCCTCGCCAACGATCCGACCGGGGCCGACCGCACGGTGATCCGGCACGGAACAGTCGAAAAGGTCAGCGCAGCACGCACCCGCTCACGCCCCGAAGCCGCAACAATCTCTGCCCAAACAGTGCCAAGCGTGACCCATGTGGTGACATGCCCACCTGCCCCATCTGACAGGCGTTCCGGGCGTTGCAGTTCCAGCCGGTGACTAAGGTTGGGAACACCGCCACGTTTCATCGCCCGGCTCCCCGCACGGCGCCCAGCGACATGGCTTTCCAAGGCCGCAAGAGCCGCGCAATATTGTTCGCTGCCACTATCGTATCCAACTCGGTTGCGGTTCGATCCTCAAAGTGGCGGGCCCCAATCTGCATCACGGCCAAAGCCAGTTCCGGCGGAACGTCGTCCCAATTCGCTCCAAAACCGGCCTCGATTTCGAGCAGCAGCGCACCGCCTGCAGGTATCCGAGGCGGCAAGGCAGAAACGGTCATCACTTTGGGCCGATGCCTGTCTGCCCCCAAAAGAAAGTCAGCAGGATCCAAATCCGCGACTTCGCCATCCGCCGTTACCGCGGCGACACGAAGGATCTGACCAACCGGGGCCAATGGCAGACGGGCGAGCGACCAGTCTTCGATCCATGTCTGAAAGGACCGGACCAACAATGCTTTGCCCGAAAGGCTCTCAACCTCGGCAATCGCTGCGCGCAGGTACCGCTCCAACAGGGCATCTTCGGCCCCAGTGTCGGCAAACCCGCTGCCAAGCCGCAAATGCTCTTTGAACCCGGCCAACGGCAAGGCAGCCGTCGGCACCGGTGCCAGTTCCCTCAAATCCATCACTTTTCTCCGCTTTTCGGCTCCCCGATCTCAAAGGCGGGCATGCCTCGCCTGCGTTGCTCGGACGGAGGGGGAGCAGCTGGACAACGCAAAACCTGAGTGAAACACACCCGCCACCCTGCGCACCCAGAGGAGCACGCAGGGCATTCCCAACCGCTTAGGTGGTCGAGAATTTCAGCAGCTTGATCGCGTGAAAGTCGCTGACATCGCCGCCAACACGCTTGGTTGCATAGAACAAGACATGCGGCTTGGCTGAAAACGGATCGCGCAACACGCGCAGCTCCGGGCGCTCCGCAACGGTGTAGCCCGCCCGGAAATCACCGAACGCAATAGCAAAGCTTCCACTTTCGATAGGCGGCATATCTTCGGCCACCAGCACAGGGTACCCGAGCAACCGGGCCGGTTCGCCTGCGGCCAAACCGTCAGACCACAGGAAGCGCCCGTCATTGTCCTTCAACCGCCGGACCGTTCCCACGGTTTTCGAATTCATCACAAAGGTCCCGTTCGCGCGATATTCGGCGCCCAGTGAATAGACCAGCTCAACCAAGGCATCTGCACTGCCGAAATCACCATCCACGCCGGTCGGCACATACCCGATGGTGCCCCAACCGTCAGGATCCAGCCCATCATTGTCTGCGGTCGGATAGGTCAGAAACCCTTTGGGCTTGCTCGCGCCATCCCCATTGATGAAAGCATCAGACTCGGCACGGGCAAATTTGCCCCCAATGCGATCCGCCAGCCAGGCCTCAATGTCAAAGGCCGCATCGTCGAGCAGCCGCTGGCTCGCCTTGGGCAACGCGCTCAGTTCATGAACAGGGATCACAACCCGCTCAATCTGCGGGGTAGCGGTTTCCCCCAACGTCCCGGTTTCAGTAGCCCAGGCAGTGTCAAACCCACCACGGTCGACCAGAACATCATACGATGTCGCCTCAACCGTCACCACATTGGCAATCGCCCGGATCGACGCCGTAGAGGTCAAAACGCCCTGAACCGTAGCACTGGTCTGCGGATCCACCAGAAACCCACCATCGCCATCGATCGAGCTGTTCAGCGCCTTGCCTTCCAATTCCAGCCCACGCAGACCATCATCATTGCCCGTGCGCAGATAGGCCTCAAACGCCTTTTGATGCGGCGTCTCTACTTCGGCAGTGGTCGCAAGGGCAGGCCGCCCCGAAATCATCGTCTTCCGATCCAGCATGGTCAGTCGCTCTTCCTGTGTTTGAAACTTTGCCTTCATGTCGTCCTGAAAGGTTCTGAATTCACTCAGAAACCCTGTCAGCGCTGATTTCACATCAACGCCAGAACCCTGGTTGCCGGGCGCAGGTGTCCCGGCCCGAGCCGTCATCTCGGATGTGCTCATCTCTTGTCCTCATTCGGATGTTCGGAATGGAAGGGAAGGCTGTTGCGGATCCACGCGAACCCGCACTCCAAACCCATCGCCCCGGCCCTCCCCGGCAAGACGATATCGTCGCGTCAGCAAACGCTAAACGGCCCCAACGCGGTGTCCGCCCTTTCTTATTGGTGCAAATACTTCCGCCGGAGGCAGATGGCGCAGCGGTCCGAACCCGGTCACAACAGACGGCATTCTTCCCGCGTCAAAGACATCTCCAGCCGCGCCGTCTCCAGTATCTCCGCCAAGTCGTCCACCACGGCGGGTGCTTCCCCTTTGGCGCCCACACGCGCCTCAGGCAGCATCGGAAAGGTTACCAGTGACACTTCCCATAATTCTAGCTCGTGCAGCATCCTTGCGCCGCTTGGATCCTTCTCGGCCCGCTTCGTCCGATAGCCGATGGAAAGCCCATCGATTGCGCCTGCCTCGACAAGGGCACAGGCTTCCCGCGCCCGTGCAACCTCAGGCAAAAGCCGCCCTTTGACATAAAGCCCGGTCTCATCCTCACGCACCTCGTCCCAAACCCCAATGGGCTGAGCCGGGTCATGCTGCCACAACATCTTGACCCGAATTCCACTCTCGGCCAGGCGGGATAGGGACGCGCCATAGGCACCGGCCTGAACCGTATCTCCCCCCTTATCGCGCCTGCCAAAAAGTGAGGCATAGCCCGCAATCATGGTCCCATCGATGACCTCCAATGCGGTCTCAGCCTGGCAAAATTTATGCTCCAACATCGCGTTACAACCCTCTGTTCCCAATATCATTCCTCACCTCCCTCAACCAGAGGCGGCAATCCCAGCAATGCGCGCTTCTCGGCATCGGTGAGAAAAGCCGCAGCAGAAACTCGACGCCACTGCGCCTCTCGTTCCACCGATAGCGCGGGGATCTGATCCAAATCGGGCTTCAGCGTCACAGCAGACCCTTCGAACCGACCCAACCACTCGGCCAAAGCCGCCAAGACCCGCGTTGCCAACGGCAATACAGTCAAGCGGTAGAACGCCCGGTTGGCCTCCTGATAGTTGGCAAAGGTTGCCTCGCCGGGAATACCAAGCAACATCGGCGGCACCCCAAAGGCTGTCGCAATCTCGCGCGCGGCAGCCTCCTTGGTCTTCTGAAACTCCATGTCGCTCGGGCTGAACCCCATGGGCCGCCAGTCGAGCCCCCCTTCCAGCAACATCGGGCGTCCGGCGTTCCGCGCGCCTTGGTGATTGGCCTCGATCTCTGCCAGCAACCGGTCATACTGGTCCGCCGACATTGTCGCCTGCCCTTCGCCGGAATTGTAAATGATCGCGCCGGACGGTCGCGCCGCATTGTCCAGCAGGGCCTTCGACCAGCGAGAAGCGCTGTTGTGCACATCAATCGCACTGGCCGCAGATTGGATCGGGCTTAATCCATAATGATCGTCCTGGGGATGAAAGCTCTTGATATGGCAAATCGGGGCCAACCCGCCTGACAGGTCAAACCGATGCTTTCGCGCCCCCACAGCATATTCATACGCAACCGGCCAGCCATCGGCGCCAGGAATCACGCTCATCCGATCAGATCGCAAGACATGCAATTCCACCGGCAAACCCTCAGCACCCACGGCCTCCAGATACAAATTGCCAGAAAGCAAAAGCTGCCCAAACGCCGCTTCCAATAGCTCTGCCCGCCCCTGCGCCGCATTGGGTCGCGCGAGCAAATCCACAACCGGATGGGTCTCATATCGCCGCGCGCTGTCCTGGCAGACCAACGGCACCGCCGCAGCCGCTTCTGCAATCAGCTTGACCGCGCGAAAACCGACCGGGTTACCAGCGAACCCCGCCTTGGTCAGCGATGCCGTGTCCCGCGGCGACCAAGCCACGCGGCCTGAGCCGTGATAGGAAATGCCCGGCCCCGCCGTCAGCGGGCTGGTGGCCGACACCTTGGTCTCGGGCACCGAACGCTGCCGCATAAACTCGAATACCATCTGGGTCTGCTCCTTTATTCCCCGGGATATCGCTGTCACCTGCCCAGCCCCCTGCCGGTCCTAATCGGCAGGGGGCGGGCACGAAGAAGGGGGCCTTCCCTGGGCCCGCTCCTCCTCCGGTTCTGATTGGATCAAGGGCGCACAAAGCACCTTCGCTCATTCGGTCGCAGCCGAACTCGGTTGTAGCGCGGCGCCCGCACTCTGTTCGGCTGTCACTACAGCAACCGCACGCGCGGTTGCCGCCATTGACCCGCCGGTTCGATCAACAGATCATGGATCGCCCAAACCAGGGCATCCACCCGGTCAGGGCTGCCCTTTCCGGCATATCCCTGCGCCGTCATCTTGCACATCTGATCCTCCAGTTGGTCCAGCCCCGGCGCATGGACAATTCGCCCCTGCTCGTAAAGCGCGGCAACCGGTTCGGCCCGGGCGACCTTGCCACGCGATGCATGCACCGCCTTGTAAGGAACCACCGGATCCACCTGCCGGATCACGGTTTCGACCAACTCGCCGCCTTGGTTCACCTCGGCCACAACTCTGTCCGCCTGATGCCGCGCCGCTGCATCCAAGGCCGCCTTCGCCCATTCCAATGGGGACGCGCCAGCAATGGTCGCATCCTCCAAAACAATGGCCTTCCAGTCCTGAGGTGGACCATCTGTCAAAGCCCCAACAACGATGATCCCGCATTCATCTGAACTGCTCTTGCCCGTCACCGGCGGATCAACGGCAACAACGATACGCGAAGGCTCCACCGGCGTTCGCAGCCGAGCCGCCTCCATATCGGCCAGATTCCACAATGCCCCTTCGGCATCCTCCAATAAGACACCGTCCAGTTCCTGACGAGCCAATCGGGTCCCCGCATACCGATGCCGGATTTCATCCAAAAACGACGCTGCAAGGTTCGCCCGGTTCGCCTCTGTTGGTGCCGTGGTCACAACGGTCGACTCCGCCTTTAGCAGGCTTTTCAAAACACCCACATTGCGCGGCGTGGTCGTCACGCATTGCTGCGGCTGATCCCCAAGCCGCAAGGCAAATTGCAGCATGTCCCAGGCCTCCTCGGCCCGCTTCCACTTGGCCAATTCATCCACCCAGGCCGCATCAAACTGCGGCCCCCGCAAGCTCTCGGGATCATGCGCGGAAAAGACCTGTGCGATAGCCCCGTTTGGCCAAACCAGCCGTTTTCGCGTCGCCTCCCATACGGGTCGACGATCCGGCGGCGTGCAAGCCAGGATGCCGCTTTCGCCGAACACCATGACTTCGCGCACCTGATCCACGGTCTCTCCAACCAACGCCACACGGGACGCTTCGCCTTCATGCTCGGGCTGCGGTCCTTCTACCTTCGACCGGACCCATTCGGCACCGGCGCGGGTTTTCCCCGCGCCGCGCCCACCCATGATCACCCAACTGCGCCAATCGCCTGCTGGCGGCAGTTGATGCGGCATAGCCCAGAACTCAAAGAGCCACGGCAACGCCACGACGGTCTCAGGCTCAAGACTGTCCAGGAATTCCTTCTGCACCTCGGGCGAGGCGCAGGCGAGCCAAGCGGCGTTCGACCTCATCTCGTGCCTTTTCGAGATCGAGCGGATGGTCGTGAACATCTCCCGCGCCTGATTTACCAAGCCTAAGCTCATGGCGTCGCCTTTCTTCGATGACCGTGAATGTTGCTTTCCGCAGGTCCGCCGCAACACTGGCCAACTTCTTGGCCCGCTCCGACTTCCCCTCGCGGATCTCCTCGACGAGTTTGCATATCTCCGCCCGCATATCCGCCAACATGCGATCGGTTATTGCCATCTCATCGCGCTCGCGCTGGATGGCTTCTTCCCCAAGTGTCGTATCAATCTTCATTACTGACCCGCTTTCCCATGCCTCCGCATGAGCGAAACGAAAAAACCGCCAGACCTCTCGGTCGGCGGCTTGCCCATTTCTTCCAGCTTGCCCGTTTTCTATTTTGGACCGTTCGCTCGGTCAAGCCGTTGCATCACGCCCCCCACCGTACGGTGCTTCATTGGGATTGCCGTTCAGCCTCAATCTCACGCCAGCGCGACACGTTCTGATTATGCTCGTCCAGCGTCTTGGCAAAGGCATGACCGCCCGTCCCATCAGCCACGAAAAACAGAAAATCCGTCTGATCAGGCTGCAGCGTGGCAGCAATGCTTTCGCGCCCCGGATTGGCAATAGGCGTCGGCGGAAGCCCCTCTATAACGTAGGTATTATAAGGTGTTGCCCGGCGCAGCTCACTTTGACGCAATCCACGCCCCAGGGCACCTTGCCCCTTCGTGATCCCATAAATCACGGTCGGGTCGGTCTGCAGCCGCATACCCTGATTCAACCGGTTCACAAAAACGCTTGCCACCTGTCCGCGCTCCTCGGCGATGCCGGTTTCCTTCTCTACGATCGACGCCAGAACCAGGGCCTCCTCGGGGTTCGAAAGCGGTACGTCCGCATCGCGCGCCGCCCAAAGTTCGGTCAGTATGTTGGTCTGGTTTTCCTGCATCCGAGCCAGAATCGCCGATCTTTCGGTGCCCGGTTGAACCTCATAGCTGTCCGGAGCAAGCAGCCCCTCACCCGGAACGTCCGCAATATCGCCGCTCAGAAACTCCACCTTTTTCAGGGCATCCACGACCTGCCAGCTCGTGGTGCCTTCCGCAACCGTGATGCGGATTCGAGCGTCGGACTGGTTCAGAACCTCACCATAAGCGGCGGGGACTTCCTCTTCGCCGGGGATGAACGACAAGAGTTCATTATACTGGTTGGTCGCCGGGTCCAGTTCGCGCACCACGACGCTCGACCGCAACACCCCAATCCGATAATTCAAATCCGTCCCACAGGTACTGCGTCCGCCGCGGGTGATCGTATCCACGATCTCTTCCATGGATGTCTCCGGTTGCACCAGGAAACTGCCCGCCTTCAGCAAACCCGCCTTGTCAGTATAGTCCGCGCCCATGCGGAAGATGGCACCGCTGCGAACGGCCCCTTGTGCGACCAGATCCTCCGACACCGCAGACATGTTCGATCCGGGCGCAACCTGTAGACAAATGGCCTGTGCGAGCGGCCCCGGGCCGCGATAGGTCGATTGAGCCCAGCCAATGGTAACGGCCATCGCAACCATTGCCACGATAAGGATAGTTAGGGCGTTAGAGGCCAGCGATTTCCACATCAGTCGGTTATCCGCGTCATCACAAGGGACGCATTTGTCCCGCCAAATCCGAACGAGTTTGAAAGGGCAACGTTGATCTCGCGTTCGCGCTTGTGGTTCGGGGCGAGATCCAAGGCACTATCAACCGCCGGATTATCCAGATTAATGGTAGGAGGCGCCACTTGGTCTCGCAAGGCAAGTACGCAAAATATTGCTTCAACGGCACCAGCAGCCCCCAACAAATGACCAATGGATGATTTGGTGGAACTCATCGTGGCCTTCCCGGCGGCATTGCCCAAAACCCGCTCTACGGCCGCCAATTCAATCGTGTCGGCCATCGTGGATGTGCCATGGGCGTTTATGTAATCAACCTCATTGGCCTCGATACCGGCGCGCGACATGGCTGCCCGCATTGCCCGTTCCGCTCCGTCTCCGGACTCGTCGGGGGCGGTGATGTGATAGGCATCACCTGAGAGGCCGTACCCCGTAACCTCGGCATAGATCTTAGCACCGCGCGCCCGAGCATGTTCCAGTTCTTCCAGCACGACAACACCTGCACCTTCGCCCATAACGAACCCATCGCGGTCCTTGTCATAGGGGCGACTGGCCGTCTCTGGACTGTCATTGCGTTTCGTCGACAATGCCTTGCACGCATTAAACCCGGCAATCCCGATCTCTCCGATCGGGCTTTCGGCACCACCAGAGATCATCACATCCGCGTCACCCCACATGATCAGCCGCGCAGCATCTCCGATAGCGTGGGCTCCCGTGGAACAGGCCGTCACAACCGAATGGTTCGGCCCCTTGAAACCATAACGAATGCTCACCTGACCCGAGACCAGATTGATCAACGCGCCGGGCACAAAAAAGGGCGAAACCCGACGTGGACCGCGCTCTTTGAGCGTGATCGAAGTATCCGCAATCCCATTGAGCCCACCGATACCAGACCCGATCAAAACGCCCGTCCGCAACAAGGCTTCCGGATCATCGGGCGTCCATCCGGCATCGCGCACGGCCTGATCCGCCGCCGCCATGCCATATAGGATAAAATCATCAACCTTCCGCTGCTCTTTCGGCTGCATCCAGTCGTCCGGATGAAATGTACCGTCGCTGCCATCGCCTCGGGGCACTTCGCAGGCATAGGTCGTTGCGAGATGGCTTGCATCAAAACTGGATATAGTTGCGGCCGCAGATTTACCCTCCAACAGCCGACGCCAACTCTCCTCCACGCCGCATGCCAAAGGAGACACCATCCCCAAACCTGTAATGACAACACGCCGCATCGCCCCACCCTCGTTTCGTTTCTTCTTAACGCCTGATACACGGGCCGATGGGGCAGGAGCAATAGCGGCAACGTTTGCTCGCTCGACGCTACTTTCGCATCATTCTCCGGTTGGCAGACTTTGCTGCACGGATCGGCGGCGAAAGATCAATCAACGGTAAAGGCCCCTGAGAGGATGGACGAATGTCAAGCACACCGATGCACGACACGCCCATAGTTGTAACTATTTGAAATATATATCCGAATACAGCCCAGGGCCGGCCATAAAATAGCCAGGGTCGATTGTTTGTGATCTCGGTTTACCCGCAATTAAGACCGAATCTTTATGGCTCCGGTCAGACCATTTCGGTTCAACATGGGATAGAGTAAGATGGAAAAGTTCAACAAGATCGCCATGCTGGTTTCGGCCCTGGCCCTCAGCACCGCACTGTCCGGCCCTGCAACGGCTCTCACTCAAGCAGAGATTGATGCTGTCGCCAGCTACACAGCCGCCAACGATGTTCGCGGTCTGCGCGCTTTCATTCAGGCGAACCCGCAGCTTCTGGAAGACAAAGTGCTTGGTCCGGCTTTGCAAGATTTCATGGCGCAGCCAGGCTTTCGCGGTTTCTTCAGCGCACTCGGCTTCACGCCACAGATTACACGCGATGTTCGCACCGCCGCGACTGAGGCCACACCTTCTCTTTACTAACTTTGTTCTAAGCCGGTTCTACCGGCTCTGACACAGACCTCAAACCGGCAGCATCGCGACCTGACTTGCGATGAAGGAGGCCAGAATGGCCGCAAGACCAAGCATCACAATCGTGGTGGACCCGCGCTTTCGTGGCGGAACGTCATCGGCCGTAGCGACCGAAATTGGCGTTCTGGCCACGCGAGCCGATCTGCGGGTCGTGGCTTTGTCATCCCGAATGTTTTCTGGAGACGAAGCCCATCCTGCGATCCAGTCGATCTGTGAACATCATGGTATTTCAATCGAATGGGACCCGCCGATCATCTCAAACTCTGTTGTGGTGATTCATAATCCGTCATTCATAAAGTTTGACGACCACTTCCCGGCAAAGATTATTGCGGATCAGATATTTGTCGTCTGCCACGAGAACTTCTTGCGCCCCGGTGGCGCTGAAGGCTTCGCCGTACAGCACTGTCTTGACCAAATCCGTGACGCCACCCTTTGCCGTAATCGCCAATTGGCGCCCATTTCACCATGGAACCGGAAAACGGTAACCAAATGGATAGAAAATCACGGCGGATTCAGCGGGTGGACGATCACAGAGCTCGATTGGACCAATATCTGCGCCTTCGATCTGGTGGCTCCGACATCGGCGCCACAGGACCGGCGCGGACGACTGTCGCGCCCGGGCCCCGAAAAATTTCCATCGATGGAAATACTACACCTTCTCTATCCCCGCACCTGCGATGCCGTCCGCATCCTGGGCGGGGACAGCTTGCTGGCAGAAAAAACTCCAGACGCGTGGGATCTCATTCCGTTTGGCGGTGAAGATGTGGACGCGTTTCTAGCAACCATCGACTTCTTTGTTTATTTCACGAACCCCCTCTGGCGCGAAAGCTTTGGCCGGGTGATTGGCGAAGCCATTGCAGCGGGCAAATTGGTCGTTACTGATCCCGAAACTGCAACAATTTTTGGCCCCGGTGTCATTGGCACGACCCCTGACCAGGTTAGCGCCGTCATTGCCGAGCATATCGACAATCCAGATCTCTACGTCGAGCGGGTACGAACCGCGCAGTCCGACCTCGCTCGCTTTGCGCCCGAGGCCTTCGCCGAACGGCTCGCCAAAATGATCGGCACGCCCATCCCGCCCCTAAAGCGCGCACCAACAAAGAAGGAGGAACTCGATGTATTTGTGTGAGACCGGACAGGAAACCGACGATGCCATCGACACTCTGGCCATCTTCGTGTCACAGGCGCGAGCACTGGGTGTTCCCATCGCCGTGCATCGCAAGTCGCTTCCCGAAAAGATCGATGTTGGACGCCGCTATGACCTTGCCCCGTTCGTTACCGACATCTCGCCGGATCAGGTGGAAGGGTTGTTTGTCATTGGTGAGGGCGCAACAAGCGATCTCGGCCTCCGCCGGATCCAACGGTTGACCGAGGGACAGCCTCTTCCCACCACCCTGTTCGGCACTTTCGAGAACGAGCAATGCCGTCTGAACGCCGCGGCCCGCCTGTCCTACGCGCTGGGCCGTGATCCGATCGTTCGCGAAATCGCCGAGATTCCGGGCCTCAAGGAAATGCCTGCGCCACTGTTTGGCAGCCCAGTGATCAAACAGCCCGGGCAAAAACCCCGGATATCCTTTATTATGCCAGATCCTAAACAGCCCGGGGTCATAGGCGCGCTGCGCGCGCTGGCCACCTGCCGGACGCTGGATGTCAGCGTGATTGCCAAAGGCTCCAGCAAAAGCGAACTGATCAAACTGCTCGGCGGCAGCATCCCGATCTGGCACTTGTCCGAACTTCTGCCAAGATCGTTTGCCTCGCGTATTGACATTGCCATTCTTTGTGACGCGCCCCTGCGCTGGTACCGCCTGAATGCGCTCTTCGCCAACTGCGTGGCGAACCAAACCATAATGGTGGACGCCACCGACCAGCAATCCTGGTCGGTTTTGCCAGATGGCATTATTCCCGCATCACTAGATGGCCATTCTCTCTTGGTATGGCTCCAGCAAGAGATATTGCCGACTCGGGCCGATATCGCGGCAGCCACAGCGAAATCGAAACTGAACGCCGCGATGCGTCCACCGGTCGAGCTCACCCAAGCCGCATCCAAGCCATCGCCCCTGATCGGCAGCACGGAACAACGGCGAGACAATGCGGGCCAGTTGGTCTTTATGCCAACCAACGGTGTCGGTCTTGGCCACGCGAAGCGTTGTTCCCTGGTGGCGCGGGAACTGGAAGAGCCCAAGCGCGCAGTCTTCGCGGCATTCCCGTCCTGTCTTCAGATGATCAATAATTCTGGTTTTGACGCCATGCCGCTGGTCTCAAAATCGGAACACCGCACAACTCATGCGAACGACCTGGTCAACCACACCAGGCTCAACACCTTGTGTGACGGCGCGTCGGGCCTGGTGTTTGACGGTGGCTACGTCTTCGACAGCATTGTCAGATCGGCAGTGGACAATAACTTGCCGGCAGTTTGGATACGCCGTGGCCTCTGGCAGGCCGCGCAAAACAATTCCGTGGCCGAGGACAGGCAAAAGATTTTCCGCCGCATCGTCGTTCCGGCCGAAGCTTTTGACGAGCTTAACCACGCAGCCCCCCACGCAGAAAATGCGGTGGAAGTCGGTCCAATCCTTCAACATCTCGATCTCGGACCTGATGCAGCAAATAATTTGCGCAAGGCCGTGTTTGCCGAGGTTGGCCAAACCCGGCAACGCCTGGTGGTTACCATGTTGGGCGGCGGAGTCGCGGCCGATCGCCGGGCTCAGATCAATACAATCTGTGCCCATCTTGGCGGTCGGCCCGACGTTCTGAACCTTCTCGTCATTTGGCCCACGGCCATCACGGACCCAGCCTGGTTCACACATGAAAACACCGCTGTTGTGCAAACCTACCATGCCAGCACCCTCATCGCGGCGGCGGACTTGCTGGTGTCTGCGGCTGGCTACAACAGCTTCCATGAAGCGCTTTATGGCGCCGTCCCGACCATCTTCATCCCCCAGATGGCGAGCTACATGGACGACCAGCGCGCTCGGGCCCGCTCGGCCAGCGAGCGCGAATTGTCGATCCTTGTTGAACCTTGGGAAACCCTCAAGCTCGGCAAAGCGATCGACGAGTGCCTGGAAGGGCGAACAAACGATCTTCGCCAGAAACTGCGCAGCACCAATCTACCGCCCACGGGCAACGGTGCTGCTGCGCGCGCCATCGAGGAGGTCTGCCGATGAACCGCATCCGAACGGACGAAAGCGTTCTCCACTGCCCGGACACACAAAGGTGGAGCGGTGTTTTGGCCAGGATCAGCCCCAGCGCCGGCCAAAACATCGACACAGCCGTAGGTGCGTTTGACACAATTGCCAACGTCATCCCGGGTCAAGTCATCTACCCTGTCACCAATATCGACCCGGTCCTGCCCCAAGAAGATAGCCAGCGTCCAGCTATCGGCGTGCGGGTTGACCATGTGAGCGAAGCTGAAACCCCCGCCTACGCAGCGAAACTTGCCGCTCTTGCCGTCGAAAAGGACTGCGAGGTTGTGATCTTGTCCGAAAACTGCCGGTCGGGTTTCGAACGATTTGGCTTCCGAACAGAGCGGTTGGCGGGAAAAGACGATGTCGAAAAAGCCCATTGTCTGGACCAAATCCGTTTGTTCTGGAACCTCGACTTGATCCTCTAAGTCTTGCGCAAACCTCGATCCACCTGCCGCAGCCTGAAACAAACAATTCAATGCGTTAGGGGATGTGTCTGATTTTCTTCCGACGCTCTGGCCAAGTCCGGGTTTCCGGGCGGCCCCTTCATTTTTAGGTGAATTAATCCCCGCCGGAGGCGCCGTGCGTTCACGCACGGCCAGGCCCAACGCCTGAGAAGGCCGCAAGGCCGACCGAAGGGGGCGGGAGCCGCGCCGTTTCACGCTGAAAAACGGCCGCTCCTGCTCTGCTCACTTCACGAAACAAAAAAGGCGCCGGTGGGCGCCTCATTCTACGTGCTGTGGATCGCTCAGGCAGCGTCGGTGATGAACTTCACAGCATCGCCAAAGGTCTGGATCGTCTCAGCCGCATCGTCCGGGATCTCGATCCCAAATTCCTCCTCGAAGGCCATGACCAGTTCGACGGTATCCAGACTGTCGGCACCCAGGTCATCAATGAAAGACGCGGCCTCCACAACTTTTTCCTCGTCAACGCTCAGGTGCTCGACGACAATTTTTTTAACGCGATCCGCAATGTCGCTCATAGTTCTCGTGTCCTCATAGATGGCAGAAGCAACTGCTCCTAGTCGGTTGGTTGGCCCGTCCGGAGCCGCTGGTGATTGCCCCGGTTGGAGCGGTAGGACCATCCCGGCAAGGAATGGCTTTTTTCCCGAAAGAACCGGGATTTCGTTCGTTGTTTTGTTGGGTCCACCCCGAAAGATGCGCCGCCTATATCATAGTCCTTTCGTAAGGCAAACGCTTTCGCAGATGTTCGAACCTAGCGGTGTGAACATGGGAAAGGGGGGAGAAATCACAAGTTTGTGGTGATGAATACCCGACCCTTCGGTCCGTCTAAATCATTGCCAGTCCGCCATTGACATGCAGAACCGTGCCCGTCGTGTAGCCGGACTCGAGGCTCGCCAGGTACAGCGTCGCCGCCGCGATCTCCGCCGGATCGCCCATCCGCCCGGCAGGCACCTGGCCCAAAATCCCGCTCTTTTGGTCATCGGTAAGCTTGTCGGTCATCGCGGTCGTGATGAAACCGGGCGCGACCGCGTTGACCGTAATGCCTCGGCTCGCCACCTCGTAGGCCAACGATTTCGACATTGCGATCATACCGGCCTTGGACGCAGCGTAATTCGCCTGACCTGGATTGCCCGTCGCGCCGACAACGGAGCTGATATTGACGATCCGTCCCCAACGGGCCTTCATCATGCCCCGCAGCACGCCGCGGCACAGCCGCATGGTGGCCGTGAGGTTAACATCAATGACGCTGGACCAGTCTTCATCCGACATCCGCATGAACAAGGTGTCGCGCGTGATCCCGGCATTATTGACCAGGATATCCACCCCGCCCATGGCCTCTGCCGCCTGCTTTGGCAGAGCATCAACCGCCTCAGCATCGCTGAGGTTGCAGGGCAACACAAAGGCACGGTCACCAAGCTGTTGCGCCAACTCTTGCAACGGCGCTTCGCGTGTTCCAGACAACGCCACCTGCGCACCAGCCTCATGCAGGCTTTGCGCAATTGCCCCACCAATGCCGCCCGACGCCCCAGTGATCAGGGCCGATTTTCCACTCAGATCAAACATGACTACTCTCCTGCCGGCGCGACCGCCGCGACGATATCTTCCGGCGCCCCAATGGCGCGGGTCTTGATCGACCGATCGATCCGCCGAACCATCCCCGACAGGGCTTTGCCCGCGCCAAGCTCCCAAATGTCGGTCACGCCCTGCTCAGCCATCCAGGCCACAGACTCGCGCCACCGTACCGTGCCCGTTACTTGATCGACCAACAGGGACCGGATTGTGGCCGGGTCCTTATGGCCATGCGCATCAACATTTGTGACAACCGGCAGACGGGGCTCGGCGATGTCGACCGAATCCAGCGCCTGAGCCATCGCCCGAGCGGCGGGCTCCATCATCGCGCAATGGAATGGCGCAGATACGGGCAGCATCACGGCTCGTTTCGCGCCTCTTTCTTGGGCCAGCGCCACGGCCGCTTCGACCGCTGCCTTCTGCCCCGAGACCACCACTTGGGCGGGGTCATTGTCGTTCGCCGCTTCGCATACGCCCTGAATGGACGCTTCGGTGGCGACCGCCTGAACTGCATCGAAATCCAGGCCCAAGATCGCAGCCATTGCGCCTTCGCCTACCGGAACCGCCGCCTGCATGGCCCGACCGCGCAAGCGCAACAACCGGGCCGTATCAGCCAGCGTTATCGCACCCGCTGCACACAGCGCTGAATATTCACCCAAGGAATGGCCGGCCACAAAAGACGCGGCATCCTGCGGTAGTCCTTCAGCTTCCAACGCGCGAAAAACGGCGATAGACGTCGCCATCAAAGCGGGCTGGGCATTCTCGGTCAGGGTCAACGTCTCTGGCGTGCCCTCCCAGATCAGCGCTGACAGCTTTTCCCCAAGCGCTTCATCCACTTCGTCAAACACAGCCTGTGCCGCCGGATAAGCTTGGGCGACAGCTTGCCCCATGCCAATGGTCTGGGCCCCCTGCCCCGGAAAAACAAATGCCTTCACTGCAAGATCCTCCGCTGTTCGCCGTGCGGGTCTATCGATTGGATTGGGGAATGCCAAGCATCGCACAGGCCCTGTGCACAACTACATGTACCATATCGCGAATAGAACCGTAGCTGAACGCGTAACGTCCAGGTCCACTGTATTAGGAGAGCACAATGGCCTACGCAAATTCATCGGCCCGTTTTGGGAGTGTTAGCAAGTCGTTACACTGGTTGACCGTTCTTTTGATTTTTACCGTTATTCCGTTGGGCATTCTTGCCCACGATCACGCCTATGACACGTCGGAGGCGTTGGCGACGAAAGCGCTTCTGTTTTCGCTGCACAAAACCGTTGGCATCACGATTTTCTTTGTGGCGTTGGCCCGGATCGCCTGGGCGCTGTCGCAACCCAAACCGGGGCTTCTTCATGCCGACCGCAAAGTGGAAAGCTGGCTGGCCGAAACCGTGCACTGGCTGCTTTATGCTTCGCTCGTTCTGGTTCCGTTGACCGGATGGATTCACCATGCCGCTACCGAAGGATTTGCGCCAATCTGGTGGCCATTCGGTCAATCTCTGCCGTTTGTGCCAAAGGATGAAGGGCTGGCAAGCACCTTTGCCGCGCTTCATATGGTGTTTGAACGCGTCATGGTGATCTCGATCCTGCTGCATATTGCAGGTGCTTTGAAACACCACTTCATCGACAAGGACGCAACCCTCAGGCGCATGTTGCCTGGCCGGGCAGAGGTACCAAATGTCGGCGGCCACAGCAGGCAGATCATACCGATGGTCACAGCGGTCGGGGCCTACATTCTTGCCATCGGTATTGGTGTCGGGGTTGGCGCTTTCGCACAGAAGAGCACCGCATCGGATGTGGCTGCCCTGGCCGAAGTTGAGACAGGTTGGCAGGTTCAGGAAGGGACACTCGGCATTAGCGTCGTCCAAATGGGCAGTTCCGTCGAGGGAAGCTTCGCCGATTGGACCGCCGCCATTGAGTTCAGCGAAACCGCCGCCGACGGCAAGCATGGCACCGTCGAGGTGACCATAGCGATTGGCAGCCTGACCCTGGGTTCGGTGACCGACCAGGCCATGGGCGCGGAGTTTTTTGATGCCGGTCAGTTTCCGACCGCCACGTTTGCGGCCGATATCTTGCCGGGCGAAGCAGGTGGATACATCGCCGAAGGTTCCCTGACCCTTCGTGGCAAAGAGGTGCCGGTCACCTTGCCCTTCACCTTGTCACTCGACGGCGACACGGCCGTGATGGAAGGGACCACTACGCTCGACCGGCGCAATTATGACATTGGGATCCCGAGCTATTCCGACGAAAGCTCGGTCGGGTTTTCCGTTCCGGTCACTGTCAATCTGACGGCCACCCGTTCTGACGCAAGCGGCGCGTAACCAGTCGAACCCAAGCGCCCCGCCGATCAACGGCGGGGCACCAGGTTCAGTTCTACTCCGGGCCGTCAAGCAAGCCGGACCGGAAAACAATACCAGCCACCACGGCCCCGATGATCGGTGCAACGATGAAGAGCCACAGTTGCGCCAACGCTGTCGTCCCGGCAAAGAGCGCAGGCCCGATGGAGCGTGCGGGGTTAACGGAAACACCCGTCACATTGATCCCGACCAGGTGAATCACCACCAAGGCCAGACCGATTGCCAGACCAGCCATCGCCGATGGCGCGCCGGCGCCCGTGGAACCCAGGATCACCACCATAAAGAGAAATGTCGCCACGACCTCAAAGACGAAAGCGGCAACCATGGAATACTCGCCCAGATAACCGGCGCCCCAGCCATTCTGACCCAAGCCGTTGGTGGCCACGTCATAGTCGGCTTTGCCCGTTGCAATGATCAAAAGAATGAGCGCTGCAACGATGGCCCCAGCCACCTGCGCAATTATGTATTGAACCGCCTCTGGAACCGTCATGCGGCCAGCAGCGACAGCGCCAAGCGACACTGCGGGATTGATATGGCATCCCGAGACCGGCCCAATCCCGTAGGCCATGCCGATCAATGCCAGACCAAATGCAAAGCTAATGCCGGTCAGCCCGATATCGCCACCGGCAATGACCGCAGACCCACACCCGAATAGGACAAGTGTAAAGGTCCCGATAAACTCAGCGACCATTTTGTTCATGTTGTTCTCCCCACGTTGAACGGTTGTAGGAAGACCCCATAAACCTAACGACGACGCGAAAGAGAGGGAATTTTCAGAGATAGATCGCCATGACCAAACGTCATGCCGCCAAAACAAAGGGCCGCCCCGGAGGACGGCCGCCTTACATCAAGACAGAAATCCGAAGATTATTCGGCAATGCCTGCTTCGATGGAGATTTGGATGGCCACTTCATCACTGACAAATGGCGCGGCGGCTCCAACCCCAAAATCGGACCGAAGAAGCGTTGTCGTGGCGTTAAAGCCAAGCCATTCTTTCTGTGCCCGGGGATGCACGCCAACCGAGTTCAGATTGGCATCCAAAACAACTGACTTGGTCACATCATTCAGCGTCAGGTCACCGGTGATTTTCGCGGTATCCTCGCCCGTCACCTCGATTGAGGTGGAGGTGAACGAAACCAACTCGTCATCTGCCGCATCAAAGAAGTCTGCGGACATGAAATGTTCATCGCGGGCTTCCCAGCCGGTGAACATCGACTTCACGGGCATCGATACCGACACAGTGGACCCTGCTGGGTTTTCCTTGTCGAACATGATCTCGCCTTCAAAGCCGGAGAACATGCCGTAGGTTGTTGAAAATCCTAAATGATCATAGGAAAAAACAATCTGACTGTGGCTCGCATCGAGCGTGTATTTTGCTGGGGCAGCGCCAACGATTGTGGCGGCGGAGGCCAGTGCTGCTGCGACAAGATAGTGCTTCATGGTCTCAGTGAGACTCCCTGTTGAGTGACCGACTATGAGGGGTAAATTCTGTCCTCGTCGGCGAATGACAACCCGCAATGCCGAACAATTGATGTTCGCCTCTGCAGGAGAGCTAAAAGGCTTGCGTTGCAACCCCATGTGGCTATAACGCGCCATCCTTCGCATTTATTCTGACAGCGGAGCCCCTCGAGGCCGGGGGCGAAGGATTGTCCGGCCGGTGAAGCCCGCTATAGCAAAAGGAAATCTGCATGCCGCTCTATGAGCATGTCTTTATTTCCCGTCAGGACCTGTCGAATGCACAGGCTGAGGGATTGATCGAACATTTCGGTACGGTTCTGGCCGACAATGGGGGCAAGGTCGTCGACCAGGAATACTGGGGCGTCAAAACCATGGCCTACAAGATCAACAAGAACCGCAAAGGCCACTACGCCTTTTTGAAAACCGACTCTCCGGCCCCCGCCGTGCAAGAGATGGAACGCCTGATGCGCCTGCATGAAGATGTGATGCGCGTGCTGACGATCAAGGTCGACGGTCATGCCGAAGGCCCATCCATCCAGATGCAAAAGCGGGACGACCGCGACCGCGGCGACCGGGATCGTCGCGACCGTCGCTAACCAGGTTTTCAGGAAAGGATTGTAAGATATGGCATCGAAGCCTTTTTTCCGTCGCCGTAAGGTCTGCCCCTTCTCGGGCGACAATGCGCCGAAGATCGACTACAAAGATACCCGCCTGTTGCAGCGCTATATCAGCGAGCGCGGCAAGATCGTCCCCAGCCGGATCACGGCTGTGTCGGCCAAAAAGCAGCGGGAGCTGGCACGTGCGATCAAGCGCGCGCGGTTCTTGGCCCTGCTGCCCTACGCCGTGAAGTAAGGAGCCCCGATCATGGACGTTATCCTACTAGAACGCGTGTCCAAGCTGGGACAGATGGGCGAAGTTGTCTCCGTCAAAGACGGCTATGCCCGCAATTTCCTGCTGCCCCAGGGCAAAGCATTGCGTGCAAGCCAGGCCAACATCACCCAGTTTGAAAGCCAGAAAGCACAGCTTGAGGCCCAAAACCTGGAAACCCGTCGCGAGGCGGAGTCGATGGCCGAAAACCTCGACGGCAAGCAATTCATCGTGATCCGCTCCGCTTCCGATGCTGGCGCGCTTTACGGTTCTGTAACCACCCGCGACGCGGCCGAGGCGGCCACGGAAGGCGGTTTCACGCTGGACAAAAAGCAGGTGGCCTTGGGCCGTCCGATCAAGGAACTTGGCCTGCATCCGGTATCTGTGAGGCTCCACCCCGAGGTCGAAGTTGAGATCATGCTCAACGTCGCCCGGTCCGAGGAAGAGGCCGAGCTTCAGGCATCTGGCAAATCGATCCAGGAACTGGCCGCAGAGGCCGAAGCCGAGGCAGAGTTCGAGATCGCCGAACTGTTCGACGATATTGGTGCCGCCGGTATGGACGAAGACGACCCCCGCGGCGAAAGCGGCCCCGATCAGGACGCGCCGAACGAGCCGATCGAAGACTAAACTGGACGCAACTGTCCTGGGAAGGCCGCGCCGCAGGAGCGCGGCCTTTTACTTTGCCACGACATTTCCGTCCGGATCGCGGAACCACATATTGCCGTTGGCGGAAGACAGGTGAACACCACCAACCCAGGCATCAATACCGTTATGGTCAACGTAGTTTTCTTGCCCTTTCAGGCAGGCCAAGCCAAAATCTGTAATCCTCACTTCGCGGCGGCGTGGCTCACGCGGATCACCCCGTAATTCGACTGCAGGATGCGGCAAGTTCGGATCAGCCATGCCGAACAGTCGCGCAAAAAGGATCTGATCACCAATAACTGTGTGATGGCGATCAAGTGCATCTAGCATCGCAGTTCCGACTACTCTGGCCACAGCTATCCAGTCTTTTGATAGCGCCCTGAGCAAACTGTCCTCCGCCGCGCCCAGTCCCGTTTCAGAGCTGGGAAACGACGACAACAGGCTAGCAAAGCCGCGCTTCAGGTAAGGCAGACCTGGTTCGTCGTCCTTTTGCATGCCTTCGACCAGCGCATGGGGCATATTGGATGTGACACTGTGCCAATGCTCATCCAATCGAGCTAGTAAACGGGGATCAATGATCAAAGGGCGAGGTGGTTCAGACAGTTCGCCGACGTTCATCCCAAGCGAATGCCGATGCGTCGGTACGGGAAACTGAAACAACTCTATTCCGGCGCCCCGGTCGATAGGCTGGCCCAACATGCTGGACAGACCCAGCAGAAACAATTGCTCCCGACCTGTTCCGCCCAACATGATTTCGACGCGGTCGGCACGGTCGAGCAACCAACTTAGCGCTGGCCTTTCCGGAGGGCGCTGCACTCCACTTTCTAAACGGATCCAATGTCGGTGCCGTAGCCTAAGAAGTTTTTCCGGTGTCTTGGTCGGGACCAACGGGCCATATGTGAAGTCTTCCCAACAGTCGAACAAAGCCGTGTTGGCGCGACCCTCTTCCTTCAGTTGCCTGCGTATCAGCCCACCGGAGCTGGGGTCCGGAACAATGATCAGAACCTGGGACTCGCCCATGATCCGGACGCGAACCTATCCGTCATCCCGAGGTGGGCGTTCCTTTATCACCTTCGCCGGGATGCCGCCGACGATGGACCAGCCAGGCATCGGGTTGTTCACCACCGAACCCGCCGCGACAACCGTCCCCGCCCCGATATGCGCGCCATCGCGGATGACGGAATGGGTGCCGATCCAAATGTTGCTTTCCAGCGTGATGCCTTGCGCGCGGTCCTCTCGCAGCGACCGGTTGATCGGCACATCGACCCGTTCCGGATCGTAATTGCCGCCGCCGACGACATAGCAATAGGCGCTGATCAACGTGTCTGGCCCGATCAGCACGCGGCTGGAGGAAAAGACCTCGGCGTTGAAACCAATGTTCGCCCGTTCGCCCAATTCAATCGTGCCGTTCTTGCAGCTCAGGATGGAATTTCGGCCCACGAAACTATCTTTGGCCAGGATGATCCCTTCGTTCGTTTCACCCTTGGCATCCATCATCACATTGTCGTCGATGATCACCCCATCGCCCAGTTTGATCTTGTGCGGATGGCGCAGATTGACGTTCCGGCCAAAGACAACCCCGCGCCCCACCTTGCCCAGGATCAGCGGATAGAGCTTGCCGCGCAGCACCAGACCCAAAGCGCCGGGCATGGAACAGGCCAGCAACATAATCAGCTCATACTTGATTAGCGCCCAAACCGAGCGCGAGCCAATCACCATGTCCTGGTATTTCTGCATGGCCGAGGTTTTGCGCCCGGCCACCTCATCCTGCACCTTGTAGGAAATTTCACCTACCGGTTTACCATCGTCTTTCAATGCCTTGTCATCCATCTACTTTTTCCAAATTTGCAGGCGGGTCTTGCCGCCGCTCAGCAAGGTACAATACCCCACCGACCAACGAAGTGAACAACAGCTGGCCGCGCAAAACCAGCGCAATGGCCAGACCCTGTTCCAAAGCTGCACCGATAGGCAGCAGCAAGACCGAATAGGCCCATTCCCAAACCCCAATGCTGCCGGGCGTTGTCGGCAGCGCTGCGATGACCAGAATGATCGGTGTCACCGCACAAAGGCCAATGAAGCTGACATCAATCCCCAGCACCCGAGCGGCCACATAGACATTAACAACCGTCAAAGCGTGGTAGCCAAAGGAATACAGCGCGGTGAGGCCCACCACCTTTGGTTCGGCCCAAAAGCTTTGCATCGCGTCCCGCATTTGGCTGAGCTTGGCCACCACCTTGCCCACGACAGGCACTTTGACGAGGCGCGTCTCAACCGGCTGCACCAAACGCGCAGGTGCCCAAATCAGCCCGATCAGAACCGCGCAGCCTGCGCCCAGAATGGCCAGTGATCCCGTGACGAGCACATCGTCATGGATGGCGGGCGTCGCAATGTAGCCAATGAACGCCAGCGCCACCAACGTCACGAGGCCTGTCAGCCGCTCCAGGATCACGGCCGCCAGGGACTCGGTTTGCGAGCCGATCCGCTTGCCCACCAGGTAAGAGCGTGCCGCATCGCCCCCAAGGCTGCTCGGCAGGAAGTTGTTGAAGAAATAGCCCACCGTATAAAACCGCATCAGTGGGCCCAGTCCGACCTCGATGTCGCGATACCTGAGCAGCAACTGCCATTTCACGCAACTGGCCCACACAAGCGGAATGGGCATCAGCAGGACAAGTAAAATGCCCAGGGCGTCCAATTGCGCCAGCACAGCCAATGTATCTGACAGCACATCACCTTGCAAAAGCAGGACGACAATCAGGATCAGGCCAAATACCAGTTTCGCAAGGAAGATCAGATTTGATTTGGTCATCAAAACGCCCTTAACTCTGGCGCCGTTCGCCCTAGGGCGTGAACATACTCCAAAACCACCAAGGAGCCACGGCTACTATGGCGCAGGGCTACCACACATGGGCCATCGGCAAAAGGTAAAGCGCGCAAACAGTGTAACGCGTCCTTCGTTACAATCGGTATGATCCGAAATCACGTTGTAAATCGTGCCGAACTGTATGGTGGTGCAGTGGCTGGTTCCGCAAGGTGGCGAATTCAATCAGAAATGTCTCGCCATGCAGGCGATAATACATTTGGGCGTCAGCCTCGTTCGGCCCTGCCCAACCGAACCGTGCCGACATCAGATCGCCCAGTTCCAGTCGCGTGGTTTGGGTGGTGGCAAGCGCCTCTGGTAGATGATCCACGGCATAGATGTCCAAAAGGCGCCGGGCAATATCGAACTGAGCCTGCGGCAACTCCCCCAAGGGCACGCCAGCACGATCTTTCACACGCCCCTCATCGCCGGCTGTCGTCAGAATGTCGGAAAATGGGCGCGGGCTCAGCAATGCAGCCATCCTGTGACTGTCGCTCAACTCGGCAAACAATGTTCGCCCAAGCTCCTCTTCCTCCGGCAGCACGACCAAACCTTTGTAAGGGCCAGATGGGACCGTATTCGGCTCTGAAGAAAAGGAAGACGGGGTGACCGAGATGATCTCTTCCCCCATCAGCGTATAGGTCAGCGACAGATGATGACCTTCCCACCGCCAGGCCCAAATGTTGGACGGATCGGGTACACCGAAAATCATCAATGAAAACCGGTCACGGTTGCGATCCGGACTGCCCTTCTTCCATTCATCGCGAAGGATATCTTGCTGCAGCATGATATTCAGCGCAGTCTCAAACCCTTCCAGGCTCAAGCCACTGGCCAGCAATTCCAGTGCGCTGTCCTTCTGGGATTCGGTCATCTGCTCCAGCCGCGCTCCGGGTGCTGGCGCCGATCCCCACATGAAGGACCAAGCCAAACGCTGAGGGTCGTTGAACTCAAAAAGCGCGTCCTCGCGCTGCGGCTCTGAAAGGCTGTTCAACCAGCCTGCGGCGAGGCGGATCATGTCCGCACCGAGGCTCTGCTCCTGGGCACGACCGGGCATCGCCGTCGACAAAGCCGCAGAAGCTGCGCCCACAAGTAAGGTACGCCGGTCTGGTGTCATTTCTTCAGGGCCCCCTTTGAACGCCCGAGTGACCTTTGATCAAGACAATACAGCGTCGAACGGATTGAGGCAAAGGCACATCCGCCTTTGCCTCATATCGAACCTGCACCTGCCTCTTGTGTTTTATTGATCGGCGGTCTCAGCCGGAGGACCACGACGGTCGCGCCGCATATCTTCGGCATTCAGGACACCGTCTCCATTGCGATCACGACGTTCAACAAGCCCGGCAAATTCTTCATTGAACTCTTCTGTCGTGACTTGCCCATCGCCATCATCATCATGGGCCTGGAAGCGATCAACCATCCGGTCCCGCATCACGCTTAGCCACAGCGCCTCATATTCTGCCAGATCCAGCGAACCGTCGCCATTGCTGTCAAACTCGGTCAATTGTGCCTGACGGGCGGCGGTGATTTCCTCCTGTGTCAGATCCCCATCAGCATTAGCGTCAAAAGTTTCGAGAAGCCGCTCGAACCGGGCCGCGCCACGGCGGTCCCCACGACCGCGATCACCCCGACGGTCCGCGTCGCCCCGGAAGTGGGCCTGTTCCACGCGTTCGCCGCGCTCGCCACGTTCGAATGTTGGTACGGACTGAGCCAGCACGGTAAGCCCGGTCAAAGGCACCACGACAGCAGCCACGATTGCAATCCTTGTGAATGTCTTGCTCATAACGTTTCCTTCGTTTTTTTGCCGCAGCCATTGGCCTATCCATCTCGCCGCGATCCACAGCCTTAAACGGGGCTGTCCACGAGATCCGTCGAAGTTTTGAAAAAAAAAGCCGCCCGAGATGGGCGGCTCAATTGCGGGACGGCGGGCGGGGCGATTTGGCGAAGCCAAGAGCGTCCGACCGGCGGCAGCCCTACGCCTCGTCTAAGGCTTCAACAGCTTCCTTCAAGGCGTCTTTGTCGGACTCTTTGTCTTCGATCTGCGCCAGTTCGAAAACGAAATCCACAACCTTGTCTTCAAAGATCGGCGCGCGCAGTTGCTGCTGCATCTGCGGATTCTGCTGCACGAACTTGAAGAACTGCTGTTCCTGACCGGGATATTGCCGCGCCTGGGCCATAACGGCCTGGGTCATTTCCCCGTCGGTGACTTCGATCTCGTTCTTGTTGCCCAATTCAGCCAGCAACAAACCCAACCGAACCCGGCGCTGCGCGAGGCTCAAATGCTCGTCTGTCGGTTCGATCTCGGGATGATCGTGCCCCTCAACCTCCGGGTTCTCTTCGTGCCAGAGCTGGTGGGCAATCTGCTTGGCCTCGGCATCGACAAGGCTCGGCGGCAGATCAAAGCTCACTTTCTCGTCCAACTGATCAAGCAAGGCACGCTTCATCACAGCCCGGGCCGCCCCAGTATATTCGCCCTCAAGACGTTCACCGATTTGCGTTTTCAAACCTTCCAAATCCTCGGCCCCAAACTTCTTGGCCAATTCATCGTCAATCTCTGCCGCGGCAGGCGCCTGGACAGATTTGATCGTACAGTCAAACACAGCGGGTTTGCCCGCCAGGTTTTCGGCTTGATATTCTTCCGGGAAGGTGACCTCGACTGATTTCTCGTCACCAACCTTCACGCCAACAAGCTGATCTTCAAAGCCGGGAATGAACTGACCGGATCCAAGCTCCAGCGGGAAATCCTCGGCAGAGCCACCCTCGAAAGCCTCGCCATCGACCTTACCGACAAAGTCCATCACGACCTGATCGCCTGTTTCGGCAGCCGCGCCCTCTTCGCGATCTTCAAAGCTCTTGGCTTGCTTCGACAGTTCTTCCAGTGCCTCGGTGACAGAACTCTCATCGGCCTTCACGACAAGACGCTCCAGCTTGATGTCACCCAGTTCCACCTCGGGGATGGCAGGTAGAGCCTCGTAGGAAAGGTTCACCTCGACATCGTCGCCTTCTTTCCAGTTCTCGCCCTGCATTTCCACCTTGGGCTGCATGGCGGGCCGGTCGCCGGACTCTTCGAAATGGCTGCTCATCGCACCATCAACGGCTTCCTGCATGGCTTCGCCCATCAGGCGCGGACCAAACTGCTTTTTCAAAAGCGCCAGCGGCACCTTCCCTTTGCGAAAGCCCTTCATCTCAACCTCGGGCTGCGCCTCGGTCAGCTTCTCAGTCACCTTCGCCTCAAGCTCGGCCGCAGTGATCTTGATCTGATAGCCGCGTTTCAGGCCCTCATTCAGGGTCTCGGAAACCTCCATCGGTATCCCTTTCTGTCATGGGCGCCGCACCGGCGCCAACCTTGTCTCGTGCGGGGGCCCGTGCGGCACCACGGCCCGTCGTCTCAGTGCCCCGGTGTCAAACCAGGTGGTGCGGGTGGAGGGACTTGAACCCCCACGCCTTGCGGCGCCAGAACCTAAATCTGGTGCGTCTACCAATTTCGCCACACCCGCAGATAGATCAGGGGCAGCCCATGGGCCGCCCCGAATTCGGCGCCTTCTAGCAAAGCAAATCGCCGGATGCGAGAGCAAAACGCATCAAATCTGCGTCTCTGGACTGGTTTGGCTCAAACGCCCAAGGCCCGAAACACTTTCGGCAACTCCTCGGGCAAGTCTTCGGCGATCAGGCCTGGCCCGAAACTCCGGGCGCATTCCACATGCAACCATGCCGCCGTTTCGACCGGATCATGTACCCCACGCGCCATCAGACCGGTAATGAAGCCCGCCAAAACATCCCCTGACCCGGCGGTCGCAAGCCACGGCGCGGCCCGGTCATATTGCGCCGAGTTTATCGCACAGCGCCCATCCGGATGGGCAATCACAGTATCCGGGCCCTTGAACAGGACCGTACAGCCTGCCCGCGCCGCCGCCTCCCGGGTCGCATCAACCTTGGAAAAGGCCGGACCCTTCACTGCCGGAGCATGCAACTTCTCGGCAATGTCCGGAAACAGCCGCGCAAACTCGCCCGCATGTGGTGTGAGGACACAGTTCCGATGAAGCAGGGAGAACAGGCCCGGGTCATTGGCAATAAGGGTCAATGCGTCGGCGTCCAGCACGGTCTGGCGGGTGGCGGACAGCGCAGCCCTAACAAGACCCGCTGGTTGCGCACCAAGTCCCAGGCCGGGTCCAATACAAATCACGTTAATCCGGGCATCTTGCAGTATTTCCGAAAGTTTCTCCGCACCCGCGACAGATCTCAGCATGATCGCGTGCAACTGCGCTGCGTTCTCTTGTAGCGCTGCAGGAGGACAACCAAGCGTCACCAGCCCGGCCCCAATCCGGAGCGCCCCACGCGCGGCCAATCGAGCGGCTCCGCCTTTGCCCACACCTCCGGATAAGACCAGACCGTGACCATAGCCGAATTTATGGCCCGCTGATTTCTTGAGTGTGCTTTCCGTCGGAGCAACCAGAGAGGCGGGCGCCAAAGTCACCACTCTCTCCACCGCGTAGATTTTGGTATATTCGCAATCACAACCCAATATCTTTCACGATTAGACGGCCACAGCCCCAAGAACCGTCCGCAATATAGTGACCAATCTTCGGCCTGTGAAACGTGACGGTGAGGTTAGCGGCGATCCCTGCGAGGCCGCCCATGATGTAACTGTCATTGATATCTTCGCGACAACCTCGATCGTCCAAATAGCGTCCGCTGTCGGCACAAAGGCCGGAAGGAACATCAATTGCGACGATCCGTTGGTGATACATTCGCTTCTCGCCGAGCCGGCCAACCAAGTATTGCAGGTTGCCTTTTATCGGACGGGAAAGACCGATCCCAAACAAGGCATCGATCACGATATCTGGACCGACCCGAGACGCTTCGTGGGCCCAGTCTCGCTCATCGGCTCCCTCTTCGGTCCAGTCACACGAACAGGCCGCCTCACCGATCTCTAACCATCGCTGGCAGTTGGTCATGGCATCGGGTGGAAGCTTGTCGGGATCACCGTAGAGGAAGACTTCGACATCCCAGCCGCGATCTTTCAGAAGACGCGCCACGACGAAGCCGTCTCCACCATTATTGCCAGGGCCGCACAGGACAACGGCGCACTGGCTGGTAGAGGAGAGTTCGGGCCATTCCTCAAAAACGGCTTCGACCACTCCGCGGCCTGCGCGTTCCATCAATTCCAAGCCGGTCACTTCGCCGGATGCCATGGCCTCTCGCTCGATAGCCCGCATTTGGGCAGCTGTCAGAAGGTCAGTCATTCAGGGGCTAGGACCGTTCGGGAAAGGGGCGCTACCACTCCTCAGGTTCTGGTGTCGGAGACAGGAACGCACGCATCTGCGCCGCCTCGCTGGGTTCCATACTGTCAAGGAAGATCCGGACGCTATACAGCCCGTACCCTTTGGCATCCTGGATAAAGGACCAGTCTTCAATCTGGCCACGGTTGAACTCCACCTCATCATGAATGTTCAATTCCGGCAGATGGACGGGTTGGTTTGCCAGGTGGCCGTCGAACGAGACACCATCAGAAGACGTGAAATCATAGACCCAGATATGTTCGATCACGCCTTCCTTTTCGAGCGCGATCTTGAGGCCGGACCCTTCCCACGCCGCGTTCTCTGCCCGGGCGGCAATCAAGAACCGATCAAGCGTGTTATGAGCGGCTTGGGTGGCGGCGGCCACCTTAGGGTCACTGGCTTCGCGGTAGACGACATTGTCGTCTTGGCTGTTCTGGCCCTGGCCTATCCCCTGCCCGACCGACAGTCCGACCAATCCAACGACCGAAATAAGCACACCAAACGGCTTGAAAAGACTGCAAAACATTGATCAACATCCCCCTACGTCAACATTATGCAATGACGGAAATGTGTGACAATCGAAAGACGCAACCAACGTCCTGCATTTGACGCGGTTTTGAGCAGAATACGGAAATACGATCAGCATTTCCGACAAAGACGTTCACAATATGCACAAACTTTAATCTAGTTGTCTACAAATTCACCAAATAGGCCTATTAACCTTATGGCCTGCTCCCCCTGCCTGAGCGACCGATTGTCCCTGTTGGCCGATCATGGTCCACCGAGGTCCGGATCATTTGCGGAGGAGTCGGGCGGCCATGAAAAAAATTGAGGCAATCATCAAGCCCTTCAAGCTGGATGATGTCAAGGAAGCGCTGCAAGAGATTGGTGTCCAAGGCCTGAGCGTGATCGAGGTCAAAGGCTTCGGTCGGCAAAAGGGTCACACAGAGCTCTATCGCGGTGCAGAATATGTGGTGGACTTCCTTCCCAAGGTCAAAATCGAAGTGGTGCTGGCTGACGATCAGTTAGACAGCGCCGTGGATGCGATCGTAAATGCCGCTAAGACCGACAAAATCGGCGACGGCAAGATCTTCGTCAGCGACATAAGCCAAGCCATTCGGATCCGGACCGGTGAAGATGGCGAAGACGCGCTGTAGAGAAACATCAATCAGAACAAATCTAAGGAGATAGGGAAGTGAGCAAGGCTGACGTTCTCAAGACAATCAAGGATGAAGAGGTCGATTACGTCGATATCCGCTTCACCGACCCGCGCGGTAAGCTCCAGCACGTGACAGTGATGTCAGACCAGGTGGACGAAGACTTCCTGGATGAAGGTTTCATGTTCGACGGCTCCTCGATCGCCGGTTGGAAGTCGATCGACCAGTCCGACATGAAACTGATGCCCGACACGGCAAGCGCCTACATGGATCCGTTCTATGCGGAAAAAACGCTTTGCGTGCATTGCTCGATTGTGGAGCCTGACACAGGCGAAGCATATGAGCGTGACCCCCGCTCGACCGCTGAAAAGGCAGAGGCCTATCTGAAATCCTCCGGCATCGGCGACACGGCCTTCTTCGGCCCCGAAGCGGAATTCTTCCTCTTTGACGATGTGCGCTTCAGCCTTGAGATGAACAAGGTGAGCTACGAAGTTGATGCTCAGGACGCCTCCTGGAACACCGACACCGAGTTCGAGATGGGCAATATGGGCCATCGTCCGGGCATCAAGGGCGGTTACTTCCCGGTAAACCCCGTTGACGATGCCATGGATCTGCGGAGCGAAATGCTCAGCACCATGAAGCGCATGGGGATGAAGGTCGACAAGCACCACCACGAAGTGGCGTCTTGCCAGCACGAACTGGGCTTGATCTTTAACTCGCTGACCACGCAGGCGGACGAGCTGCAGAAGTACAAATACGTGATCCACAATGTGGCCCACGCCTACGGCAAATCGGCCACTTTCATGCCGAAGCCAATTGCAGGCGACAACGGCACCGGCATGCACGTGAACATGTCGATCTGGAAAGATGGCGCACCGCTTTTCGCCGGTGACAAATATGCTGATCTGTCGGATGAAGCGCTGTACTATATCGGTGGTGTTCTGAAGCACGCCAAAGCGCTGAATGCGTTCACCAACCCGTCGACGAACAGCTACAAGCGTCTGATCCCGGGCTTTGAGGCTCCGGTTCTGCGCGCTTACTCGGCCCGCAACCGCTCCGGTTGCGTCCGGATCCCGTGGGCGGAATCGCCAAAAGCCAAGCGTTGCGAGGCCCGCTTCCCCGACCCGTCGGCAAACCCCTATCTGTGTTTCGCTGCCCTGCTGATGGCGGGTCTCGACGGAATCCAGAACAAGATCCATCCGGGCGATCCGATGGACAAGGACCTTTACGACCTGCCGCCAGAAGAGTTGGAAGGTATCCCAACGGTTTGCGCCAGCTTGCGCGAAGCGATGGAAGAGCTGGAAAACGACATGGACTTCCTGCTGGCAGGCGATGTGTTCACCCGCGACCAGATCGAAGGCTACATGGATCTGAAGTGGGAAGAGATCTACGCCTACGAGCACACCCCTCACCCGATGGAGTTCAAGCTGTATTACAGCTGCTAAGCTCTACGCGTTTGGAGATTTCAAAGGGCGCCCCTGCGGCGCCCTTTTCGTTTCACGACTGTCAGGAGTGGCAACAAAGATGATTTGCTCTGCGCCAAATCTGATAACCCGACGGCACTCTTCCATGCCGAGCCGTTTGAGCAATCGACAGGACCTTTGATTCGCCGCTTGGGTTTCGGCGATGATTTGTCTAAGGGCCATTGTGCGAAACACATGTGCCAAGGCCGCGCTGCAAGCTTCCAATGCATAGCCTTGCCCCCAATCATCCGGCCGGAACTGATAGGATAATTCGTAGTCGGTCCCGTCTTTGTGCGGGTTTATCGATATCAGACCGATCCGCCTTGCAGGCTGTTTCGTCCAAACAACCCAATGCGCCGCACTTCGTGACGGTCTCAGATAGGGCCACGAAGCCCCTAAAAACCGAAACCAAGGTATCGGCCCGCCGAGATACCGTCTGACGCGCCTGTCGCCGAATAATCGAACCATGTGCGGCATATCACGCCAAGAAACCTCGGACAGGATCAAGCGCGAACAGTTTACCTGTGGTGCGATATCTCAGTTCGCCTTGGGACGGTCGTAAACAATGCGCCGCAACTCTGCGCGCGACGTCCCCAACTCCAACAATTGCCGATCAGACAGCGCCAGCATCTTGCGTGCCTGTCGCAGACGGCGATCCACCACCACCCGCAGCCCTAGACTATCCAACAGTCTTTGAAGGCCAGACCGGCGGGTCAGGACATTCTTCTGCTCGTTAACTGCCATGGGACATTCCTTTCCCTTACGGCAGTTTTTTTGGCACAATCTCCCTCAGTTATGCGCGCTTGTTACATTCCCACCGTGATAATCGGCGATTTCCCGCTCGTACGGGTTTCTCGCTCTCACGACGAATTCACGATCTTCGCATCAACGAAGTCTCGACAGAGACTGGGGTGGCAGAGTACGCTGCCCTTATTGATAAAAGCGAGTTTTAGCTATGCATATGATAGAAGCCGCATTGGCATTTGCGGTCGTCATGATCATTTTTTCCACCGTGGTCAGTGGCCTTACCGAAACCTATATCCGCATCACTGCCATTCGCCCCACCGCGTTGCGAAGCATGATCTTCCAGTTCGTCACAGAAGATCCCTGGATCAAAGAGAGGGTGCGCAAGTCTGGAGAAGCATTGGCAAACGAGGCCGACGAACGGATCGCTAAGCTGGTGCATGAACTCACCGACAATCCCATCCGCAGGCAGCGTTGGCCTTGGGTCGATTGGCTCTTCAACTTGCTTACGCGGGAAGGCTCGAACGGGATCGACCGCCTAAGCACATATGGGTTCTTTCAGCGCCTGGCTCGGACGGAAATCGGCGAAGGCATCCTGGAAGACGTTGAAAAGCAGGGCAAAGCCGCCGTAGCGGCCACGTTACGCGCGATCATCATGCAATATGAACGCTATGTGGCCACTTCCAACGAATTGTTCCGGAAGCGGTCTCAAGCCATGACAATGGTGATTGCGGTCGTCTTTGCATTCGGAGCCAATGTCGAAGCATTTC
>JBCBGY010000011.1:38953-47651 GCA_038526275.1 Pseudomonadota bacterium
GGCGGGCCGTTTTGGTACCAGTTCTATTCCGGCCTTGCCGCCTTGATCCGGTTGCCCCGGGCCGAGACGGCGCGGCAGGAACTGATCCAGGGCAAGGATGATGCGAACCAGCCCGGCACTCGACCGCTCGTCAAGGTGTTGAATGATCGAACAAACGGGGATGGAGATTTGATCGCCCTCTTTGCGCAAGCGGCCGGTCCGCCAAAGTAACCCTAGATAACATAGGTACCACATGGTCGCGCCATTTCCTCTGCGCTGCCTTGATCCGTGCCCATTGTTGCGATTAATCAATGGGGTATCGCCTAGTGAGCCAGTACCATGCCATTGCCAAACAGTTTGAACTCTTACCTCCTGTATCCCCGCTTGGTCCGGATCGAGTTGCGAGACCTGGCCGGCATGTTGAACGACCTTTTCAGTCCGTCGGGCTACACGCTGGAAGAGCTTGAATATCGTTCCGGTCAACGTCTCGTCCTGGCTCATGATGACTTGACCGTCACGTTCCGGCTGGAAAAGACCCGGTTGGATGAAGAACCGCTTCTTGAACTGGCGGAAGAACCGTTTCATCAGGCAGAGCGTGTCGATTGGGCCGACATGGTGCGCATTCACCGGTATCATGGCGAGGTTACCGTCGAGCTGGCCGGGCGCACCCCGCCTGACCCCGCCATGTTCGAATTGATGCTCAGCATCTGCCAGATGGCGACCACCGCGCTTTCCGCCATGATGCCGCCCAGCATGATCTACTGGGCGCAGTCCGAGCAGCTTTTCCTGCCGTCCAAATTCCAACTGATGGATGATATGCTGTTTCCCTTGCCGCTTTACCTGAAGCCGCGGCTGTTTTCCTCCGGACGCATGCAGGAAAACATTCAGGTCCTGGGCACCTGGGTCGACGGCGCCGAACTGTTTCTAGGGCGTCCGCTTGTGTTCGAGGAAGCCCCTGTGACGGTGCAGTGGCTACAGCAGCGCGTCTATGCTTTCGTCGAACATTACCGGCAGAACGAGCTTCCAGCCGATGGCGATACATTTGGCATCGAGCCGGAAGAGGTTATTCGCGTCAACATGAAAGGCCGGGGACCGATCAGCCTAACCCTGCGGGAGCGGGGCGGAATGCTGGTCTTGCAGCCCGATCCCAAGGCGCCTCGCGCGACTGGCGTGGCAGAACCTGACGACGATCCGGCCACAGCCATGGTCCTTCATGAACCGGAACCTGCCCCTGTGATCCGCCATGTCCCGCCAGACGAAGAGCCGGTCAAGGATGGTCTGAGTGCCGAAGAAAAACTGCGGCGAGCATCGGCTCTGCGCTTGGCTGAAGAACGCGCCATCTCGCGCGACGCCCAGTTTCGTCACAACGTTTTTGCAGTGCTGCTCGGGGCCCGTGGGCTGTTCGATGTGCAATATCGAAACCGGAACAAGGTGACGTGGGGCATGACCGGCTTTAGCCTGTTCCTCACGCCGCTTGTCGGAATTCCGCTGGCCATCCTAAACTGGAAACGCGGCCCCCACTACTACGTTACCGCCTTTGCAACATTTGGTGCCGTGTTACTGTTGGCATTGTCGCCGCTTGCCCTGCGCTACAGTCTTGCAGGTCAGGCCATTGTGCTGGCGGGTCTGGACGACAGCCCAGCCTTTTCAAACCTTTCTGCTCCGACGAACACGACCTTCTGAGGGGCTGCTTCGGCGCGAAGCCAAGCTGGCACAGACGGCACACAACCCGCTGCTTAACGATTGGTCACGGCATGCATGACTTGATTGCCTATGCAGCGAAGGTAAGGTCGCACCGTGTTTGATTGTTCGGAGCTACCCATGCGTTCCCTCAAGATTTTCGCCGTTTTCGCGGCTTTCGCTTTTCCAATTGCCGCTCAGGCCGCCCAATGCGGCAATTCAGGCGGCGGCTATGCGGCGTGGAAAACCGCCTTCGCCGCTGAAGCCAAGGCGTCCGGTATCAAATCGCGGGGCCTGCAAGCCCTCGCCGGAACGCAATACGCGACCCGCACCATTGCCGCTGATCGCAACCAGAAAAGCTTCAAGTACAGCCTGGAAAAATTCATGCAGGTCCGGGGCGCGTCGACGATTGTATCGCAAGGCCGCAAGCGCAAAGCTCAGAATGCCGCCTATTTCCAGCGTCTGGAGCAGCAATATGGCGTGCCCGCCGGGGTCATCATCGCGATCCACGGCATGGAAACAGGCTTTGGCCGGTTCATGGGCGATAGCAACGTCCTGTCGGCCATCGCGACCCTGGCCTATGATTGCCGCCGGACGGAATTCTTTACCGGGCACCTGCTCGCTGCTCTGAAACTGGTTGATCGCGGCATCATCTCGCCTGCCAGCGTTGGCGCGCGCCATGGCGAACTCGGTCACACCCAGTTCTTGCCAGGCAATGTGTTGGCCTATGGTGTGGACGGCAATGGGGACGGGCGGTTAGATCTGAACAATCAGGCGGATGCCTTGGCTTCGACGGCCAATTTCCTGCGCCGCAAGGGCTGGAAACCAGGCCAAGGATACCAGAAAGGCCAGGCCAATTTCCGGGTGATCCAGGCCTGGAACGCGGCGGGCGTCTATCAGCAGGCCATTGCGATTATGGCTGCGCAGATTGACGGCTGATCCGCGACGCCGATCCTTTGCCGCTATCAAACCGCACCAGCAGGCCATAATGATCTGATCCGGCCAGCGGACGGCGCGTCGTTGCACCGCCCCAGCCCTTGGGCACCAGAACATGGTCAATGGGCAGAGAGAATTCTGGGAAGGTCGGACGCGACCGCCCGGCCCGTTCTGTCCCGGTGCGCCGTTCAAACTGCCGCATGGTGTAGGACCAGGGTACGATGTTGAAATCGCCGCCGACTATATGGGGGCCGTCTTTCTGTTCCAGCGTCTGCGCCAGGCGCTCGGCCTGTCGGCGCTGTCCGTACGGCCAGGGCCAGTGCCAATGGACAGAGCTGAGCCAAACAGGGCCTTCGGGAGATTCCACCTGCATGGCGGCCAGACCGTGTTCGCACATCTGCGTGCCAGCGATCACGGGCCACTGGCTCGCTACCGCCACGCCGCCTACGCGTTTGAAAGGGCAAAAATGCTGGTAAGGCAGAATATCCTGAAGCCCGGCCAGCAGTGCCTTGTTCTTGTCCGTTACTTCCTGCAGCGTCAAAACATCGGGGCTCGCATTGCGAATGTCTGCCTCCAACTTGGCCAGCGGGCCAATCCGATGGAGCATATTCTTCTGATAAAGGCTGAGCCCGGCAGACGCGCTAGCTTCTGGCCGTACCGACGCCCAGGCCACGGGAACAAAGGTTGCAGCCACCACCGCAATCATGGCCCAAGGCACCTGGGTTAACCATCGACCCGCCGCCAACCATACCAGCGCAATCAGGGCCAGCGGCCCTCGCACAACGGCCAGACTGTCTCCTGCCTCCAACCAACGGCCGGTGAAGCCAAAGGCCAATAGCCCCAGCAACACCGCCGCCACACACCAATACAGCACCCGTATCATCTCTGCCTCGGCTCTTTGCTTTGCAGGTTTGATGACCTCCAGAATGCTGCACTGCAACATGATTTATTGTGCAGGATTTTCGGGGGAATCTGCACAAAGCAGCGACTGACATAAGTCTCAATCACCCGTGACTGAGATGACATGCCCCTTGGCTGGGGTGGCCCCCACGCCTAACTGCTGGCACCAAATCAGCCCAGGGGGACCGCCATGCCAACGAAACGTATCACCTTTGAAGGAACCCAGGGTAACCTGGACGCACGGCTGGATCTGTCGGAGGGACCGGTCCTCGGAACAGCGCTTTTTGCGCACTGCTTCACCTGTTCCAAAGATATCCCAGCGGCGCGGCGCATTGCTGGCAGGCTGGCGGCCCTGGGGCTTGCGGTGCTGCGGTTTGATTTTACCGGGCTCGGCCATTCGGAAGGCGAGTTCGAAAACACCACCTTCACCGGCAATGTGGGCGATCTGATCGCTGCGGCAAGTTACCTGGCCGATCAGGGCATGGCGCCGGGGCTCCTCATCGGCCATTCCCTCGGCGGTGCGGCGGTTTTGCGGGCCGCAGGACAGATTGAAAGTGCGAAAGCCGTGGTAACGCTGGGTGCACCATTTGACCCAGAACATGTGACCCACAACTTCGCCGACGCCCTGCCACGGATCGAGGCTGAGGGCGTGGCAGACGTTAATCTGGGCGGTCGTCCGTTCCGGATCGGCAAGCCCTTCGTTCAGGATGTCGCTGCCACAGAGCTTGCGCCCTCTATCGCCGATCTCAAGGCCGCACTTTTGGTGCTGCACGCGCCGCGTGACACGATTGTCGGGATCGAGAACGCCACCCAGATCTTCCAGGCCGCGAAACATCCCAAGAGCTTTGTCACGTTGGACGATGCCGACCATCTGATTTCGCGAGGAGCCGATGCGGAATATGCCGCCGAAGTCATTGCCGCCTGGGCCCGGCGTTACCTGGAGATTGAGCAGCCCGCGCCACCGCCCGGCGCGCCCGAAGGCATTGTGCGCACCTCGGAAGCCGATCCCAGCGGGTTTCTGCAGGACATCAATGCTGGCCCCAAGCACCACCTTTTGGCGGACGAACCCGAAAGCTTTGGCGGGACCAATCGCGGCATGTCGCCTTATGGGTTCCTGTCAGCCGGATTGGGTGCCTGCACCTCCATGACAATCCGGATGTACGCGCGCCGGAAGGGATGGCCGCTGGCGCATGTCTCCGTCGACGTCACCCATGACAAGGTTCATGCGAAAGACACGGAGCAGGCATCCAGCCGGATTGACAGTTTCACCCGACTTATTCGGTTGGAAGGTGATCTCAGTCCGGATCAGCGGGCGCGATTGTTGGAAATCGCGGACAAGTGCCCGGTCCACAAAACGCTGGAAGGTCAGGCGCACATAAGAACGGAACTGTTGGAACCGGAATTGGCAGTGTCGTAAGCCGACAGCTCACACTTTCTTATTGGTCCAAATACTTCCGCCGGAGGCTCCCCACTGTTGGAAAAAGAGCAGCCCGGATATACCGTACGCGATACACACATCCAGAAACACGGTTGGCGCAGCGAACTGCCACTGCGCCACGAAAGGTCAAGCGCGCCCATAGGCCTCTGCAATAGCGACTTGCATCGCATCATCGACCGAACGATCGCCCCAAACGACCAGTTGGATCGCGGGATAGAACCGTTCAGCGGTCATAACAGCCGTGCCGATCATTTCGTTGATCTGCTCTGGCCCGGCCATTTGGCCTCCGGTCAAAACCAGACCATAGCGCCATACCATGAGTTTCTGCTCGCTCCAGAAGGAGAAGGCGCCCGTCCAACACTTGTCGTTGATCTTGTTCAGGGCCTCGTAAAGCTGCGGCAAGCGCTCTTCGGGCGGCTCCATCTCGAAGGTGCAAATTAGACGCAGCGTTTCGTCATAGCCCGACCATGCCAGCGTGATCGAATAGGTGCGCCACTGCGCTTCCACTGCCATGGCGATTTGATCATCGGCAATACGGTCGAAATCCCAAGAATGGTGTTCTGCCAGATTTTCGACGATGTCGATTGGATGGAGGTCTTCCGTTTCCAGATAATGTTCGGAAAGCGACATGCCCGGCCTCTCATGTTTTGGGTGGTGCGAGCCGTTGCGCCCCACAACCACTTGGTGCCTGCTCAAGGTTCGGCGCTTTTAGAGCCCCGCCCTTACTAGATATGGTGACGGCCTCCTGGCAGTGTGTAAAGAAGAAAATTGTAAAGGTCTGATGAATCCCCGTCGCGGCTGATCAAAGGTAGCGCGATTTGCTTTCCAGGAACCTAAGCGAGCCGCCAACTAGGGCCTGCGCCACTCGGCCATGATGTCTGGTCCGACCTTTCGGCAGGATTGCAATTGGAATCGTGGGGCCTCGGACAGCGTATCCAGTCCCATTGCGCCTATGCCCGGCTGACCCTCGGCACCGAGACCGAGGCCAGCAGTAAAGGTAATCAGACGGTCGACAATACCTGCATTCAGAAGGGAGGACGCAAAGGCTCCACCGCCTTCACAAAAAATCCTGGTCAAGCCTTGCTCCGCGAGTTTTGCCATGAGCGAAGCGGGGTCGATCTGCCGATCCACGCCGGTTCCCGTGATCAAACATTGTGCGCCACGGTCTTGCCATTGCGACACCAGGCCTGGATCGGCGTCGGCGCCGTGGCAGATCCAAACCGGTACTTCGCTCGCCGTTCGGGCCAGGTATCCGTCTAGGGGCAAATCCAGACGGCGAGAGGCCACGATGCGAACGGGTTGATATGTTGTTCCAAGCCCCCGGACGGTCAATTGCGGGTCATCGGTGCGGGCCGTGCCTGCCCCGACCAGAACTGCATCGTGGCTGGCACGTAAAGCGTGGACGACCCGTCGGGCTTCTGGCCCGGTGATCCACTGGCTTTCGCCAGTGGCCGTTGCAATCCGCCCATCGAAACTGGTTGCCAGTTTCAGCGTCAGCAACGGGCGACCCTCCCGGAACCGCCGCAAAAATCCGGCCTGCAACTCTTCGGCCTCTCGTTCCAGCACGCCAACATCGACGGTCAAGCCGGCTGCCCGCAACATTGCGATGCCACGCCCATTGACGCGCGGATCCGGATCTTGCAGCGCGATGACCACGCGAGAGACCCCAGCTGCGATCAGTGCCTCTGAACAGGGGGGCGTTTTCCCGTGGTGGGCGCAGGGTTCCAGTGAAACATAGGCGGTCGCCCCCGCCGCTTGACCGCCGCTTGCCGCAAGAGCCACAGCTTCCGCGTGAGGCCGACCGCCAGGTTGCGTCCAGCCTCGCCCCACGATCTGGTCACCTCGTACGATGACGCATCCAACCGAAGGGTTGGGCCAGACGCGACCGAGCCCGCGTGACGCGAGCCCCAGGGCCAGCGCCATGTAGCGCCGGTCCTGTGAAGGGCTCAACTTTCCTCTTTCGCTACATCAGGCCGCAGTTCACTGACGAACCGGTCAAAATCATCAGCGGCTTGGAAATTCTTGTAAACGCTGGCGAAACGCACATAGGCGACCGTATCGATGCGGGCCAGGCTTTCCATGACGATCTCGCCGATCACCTTTGACGGGATATCCGTCTCACCCATGCTTTCCAGACGTCGCACGATGCCGGAAATCATTTGATCCATACGCTCGGGATCGACCGGGCGTTTCTGCAAGGCGATGCGGATCGACCGTTCCAGCTTGTCACGGTCGAAATCTTCCCGGCGCCCGTTCGATTTTATCACCACCAGGTCGCGAAGCTGCACACGCTCATATGTGGTAAACCGGCCACCGCATGCCGGACAAAACCGCCTCCGCCGGATGGCCACATGGTCCTCGGCAGGCCGCGAGTCTTTCACTTGCGTGTCGACATTGCCGCAAAATGGACAGCGCATTGCGTCCCCTTTCCCCTATTCCGAACCAGTGGCGGTGAATACCACCATCACTGAGGCCTAACCTGTTGAACGAATGCCCCGATTCTCCCGCCCTTGATGCCCATCCTAGGGGCGGCGAGGCTACTGTTCCACAGCGACTATAGGAGCGCCTCTACAGTTTGGGTAGAGCCCTAAGGCCGCCACATGACCTTGATGATGCACAAAGGATGCACATGCGGCACCGAAACCGCGCGCAGATTGGGCCGGACGAAACTCGCCCCCTTTCTGAGGTCTTTCGCTTTCGACTGGTTCGACCATCTGTGGTTGTATTTTTGAAACGGATTTTTTGGAGGCTCGGATCATGTCGCGACACGCAAAACGATACGGGCAAGGCACCGCATCATGGTTGTGGCCAGTTCTGGCCCTGCTACTTTTGCCGAACGTCGCAGCAGCCGACGCCGTAGAGGTCGATGTGGAACTTGTCCTGGCCGTGGATGCATCCTGGTCGATGACCCCACGGGAACAAGAGATCCAACGCCGGGGCTATGCGGAAGCGCTGACAAGCGAAGAAGTAGTCTCGGCGATTACTGGCGGGTTTCTGGGCCGGGTTGCGCTGACCTATGTTGTGTGGTCGGGCCATTCGACCCAAGACGTGGTTATTGACTGGACCATGATCAGCGATCGCAAAGATGCGGAAGCCTTTGCCGAACTTTTGATCAGTTCTCCCGATGGAATTTACCAGCGCACGTCTATTTCCGGGGCACTTCTTTTCGCGGCCTCTCGATTCGAAAATAACGGTTTCGTCTCAAACCGCCAGGTCATCGATGTCTCTGGCGACGGTCCCAACAATGACGGCACAGCCGTGGTGCCCGTACGTGACGCACTGCTGGAGCGGGGCATTGTCATTAACGGCCTGCCCTTGATGACGAAGGAGGGCCGCGGCCAGATTTTCAGCCTGGATGATCTGGATGAGTATTATCGCCACTGTGTGATCGGCGGACCCGGCGCCTTCGTCCTTCCCGTGCTGGACTGGGAGCAGTTTCCCATGGCGGTGCGCCAGAAGCTGGTTCTGGAACTCGCCGATTCGAGTGGCAGCCAGTTTTCTTACACACCTACGGTAAGTTCCGGCTATGACTGTCTTGTGGGCGAGAAACTGTGGGAAAAGCGGTTTGGTCCCACCAGTTTGTCGCCTTAAAGCCTGCTGCCAGAAACCACATAATTTGAGCTCGGCAGGTCGCCGGGAAAGGCCAGACCCGTGCTTCTCCCGCCCCCTTCGCTCGGCCTTTCGGCCTACTCAGGCGTTGGGCCCGGCCGCGCGTGCCGCGCGGCGCCTCCGGCGGAAGTATTTTGGCCAATAAGAAAGATGAAA
>JBCBGY010000012.1:0-45772 GCA_038526275.1 Pseudomonadota bacterium
GAAAGGTAGAAACCGACGGCGGTGTGTTCTTCTGACAGGCGCTCATTCGGCAACCAATCCTCTACCGGGCTGAGACGCGGTTCGGGCAGATCATCCCCGGCCTCGCCAAAGAGCGACACCTGCGCCGATGCACGCTGTTCATGAATTGCCGCCGAATAGGCCACCAGCGCGTCGAGGCTGTCAAAAACCCGACGCCGGTTTGGATCCAGCTCATCAAAGGCCCCCGCCCGCGCGAGCATTTCCAGAGGGCGCTTGCCCACCCGTTTCAGGTCCACCCGGCGCGCCAGATCGAACAACGTCACAAAGGGCTGGTCCGCTCTGGCATCGACCACCAGCCCCATCGCATCGGCGCCCACATTTTTGAGCGCGCCTAAAGCATAGACAACTCGCCCGTTCGACACGCTGAACGTGGCCAAGGAACGATTGACGCATGGGGGCACAATTTCCAGATCCAAGCCGCGGCGAACCTCTTCGGCATAGACCGATAACTTGTCCGTCAAATGAATATCGCAATTCATCACGGCGGCCATGAATTCCACCGGATGATTGGCCTTCAGCCACGCGGTTTGATAGCTGACGACTGCATAGGCAGCGGCATGGGATTTATTGAAACCGTAATTTGCGAACTTATCCAGGAGGTTCCAAACCTCTAACGCTTTGGCCTCGTCCACACCATTTTCGGCGGCCCCTTTCAGGAATTTCGGCCGCTCCGCATCCATCGCTTCCTGGATCTTTTTGCCCATGGCGCGGCGCAACATGTCAGCGCCGCCAAGGGAATAGCCCGCCATTTCCTGGGCAATTTGCATCACCTGTTCCTGGTAAACGATGATTCCTTGGGTTTCGTCCAGAATGTGATCAACCGAAGGATGCAATAACTCGCGTTCTGACAACCCGTTCTTCACTTCACAGAACTTCGGGATATTCTCCATCGGCCCAGGCCGATAAAGCGCCACCAGCGCAATAATGTCTTCGATCTGGGTCGGCTTCATACGGCGCAATGCATCCATCATGCCCGAACTTTCCACCTGGAACACCGCGACCGTCTTTGCGCTCGCATAAAGCGCATAGGATCGTTCATCATCGAGCGGAATGGCATTGATATCGTTCAGCGTCCCGGGCGCAGGCTCATAAAGCTCTGTCCCATCTGCCGCGATATGCAAATCACGCCCGGATCCCAGGATCAAATCAACTGCGTTCTGAATGACCGTCAGGGTTTTCAGACCCAGAAAGTCGAACTTCACCAACCCTGCCTGTTCGACCCATTTCATGTTGAACTGGGTGGCGGGCATGTCAGAGCGCGGATCCTGATAGAGCGGCACCAGATGATCGAGCGGACGATCCCCGATCACCACGCCCGCCGCATGGGTAGAGGCATTCCGCAGAAGCCCTTCCAATTGCTGACCATAGGTGAGCAGGCGATCCACCACTTCCTCGGCCTTCGCGGCCTCGCGCAGGCGTTCTTCAGTGGCGAGCGCTTTTTCGATGCTGACCGGTTTCACCCCTTCGACCGGGATCATCTTCGACAACCGGTCGACTTGACCATAAGGCATTTGCAGGACACGCCCCACATCTCGCACCGCAGCCTTGGACAAGAGCGCGCCAAACGTGATGATCTGTCCCACCTTGTCGCGACCGTAGCGTTCCTGCACGTAGCGGATAACCTCCTCGCGACGATCCATGCAGAAGTCGATATCGAAGTCCGGCATGCTGACCCGTTCCGGGTTGAGGAAGCGCTCAAACAGCAGTGAATACCGCAGCGGGTCCAAGTCGGTGATCGTCAGCGCGTAGGCTACCAGACTGCCCGCACCAGACCCCCGCCCGGGTCCGACCGGAATGTTCTGTTCCTTGGCCCATTTGATGAAGTCTGCCACGATCAGGAAGTAGCCGGGGAACCCCATACTTTCGATGATCCCCAATTCGAAGGCCAACCGCTTCTCATATTCTTCCACCGGGGCTGCATGGGGGATCACCTTCAGCCGGTCTTTCAAACCCGCCTCCGCTTGGCGGCGCAGTTCTTCGACCTCATCATCGGCGAATTTCGGCAGGATCGGATCTCTGCGGTAAGCCGCGAAAGCACAACGGCGCGCAATCTCGACGGTGTTTCCGAGTGCTTCCGGCAGGTCCGCGAACAGGGTCGCCATCTCTTCTGGCGTTTTCAGATAGTGCTGCGCCGTTAACCTGCGGCGTGGATCCTGCTGATCCACGTAAGCTCCATCCGCGATGCAAATCAGCGCATCATGGGCCTCATACATATCTGACTTCGGGAAGTAGACATCGTTTGTCGCGACAAGGGGCAGTCCAAGCTCATAGGCCAGTTCGACATGACCCTGTTCCACCATCGCTTCGCCGCCAGCCTGCCCATCTTCACCCGGGTGACGTTGAAGTTCGACATAGATCCGGTCTCCGAAAGCCCGGGCCAACCGTTGCAACAATGCCCGGGCCCGATCACGTGGATGGTCGCGAAGCAACTGTCCTATCGGGCCGTTCGGCCCACCCGTCAGGCAAATGACATCGCCCGACAATTCCGCAACCTCCTCCAGGGTCACATGGGGCAGCGCGCCGTCGCCTCGAAGATAAAGCAACGAATTCAGCCGCATCAGATGGCCGTACCCGACCTCCGATTGCGCTAAAAGGACGAGGGGTGCCGGAGCCATCATCCGTCCACCGGGCTCGGGCCTTTCATATTGCAGATCAATCTGACAGCCCATGATCGGCTGAATCCCCGCACCGGCGGCAGATACGGCAAATTCAAGCGCGGCGAACATGTTGTTTGTATCCGTCACCGCAACTGCGGGCATACCCATCTCGGCGCAAAGGCCCGGCAGCTTTTTCAGGCGCGTCGCACCTTCAAGCAACGAATATTCGGTGTGGGTGCGCAGGTGGATGAATCGCGGATCACTGGTCATACCATTACCATATGTTGCGGCCTCCTCCCTGACTAGAGGCAGGGAAGCTTCATTACTTACCCAATGCACTAACTATCTTGACCCAAGCGAAGGAGGTTTGTTAGTTAGCCATATGACTAACCATCTTGACGCTGTCTTCTCCGCGCTCAGCGATCCCACACGGCGCACTGTTCTGGAACGACTTGGAACGCAGCCCATGGCCGTGCAGGCGCTCCATGCCGGGCACAAAATGGCCCTTCCAACCTTTTTGCGGCATCTCAAAGTGCTGGAACAGGCCGGCCTCGTGCGCAGTGAAAAAAAAGGGCGGGTGCGGACTGTCCACCTTGAAGCGGCCCCCTTTGCCGAGGCCGAACATTGGATGAAGCGGCAGAGAATTCTTTGGGAAGGGCGTTTGGATGCCCTCGAAGCTTTGGTTGAGCAACAGAAAGGACACGACAATGGCGGCTGATTTCGGGGCGGCTGATTTCGGGACTATCACACTGGAGCGGATGATGGATTGTTCGCCGGATAAACTTTTCGGCCTGATGACATCCACCCAAGCCCGGGCCGTCTGGGGCACACCCAGCGAAACAACCATATTCGATATCACTATCAGCGACGTAAAAGCGGGCGGACACGAAATCGCCCGCTGCGGCGACCCCGACAATCCGGAATTCTGGGCACGCAGCGATTTCCACGTCGTAGATGTTCCGAACTGCATCGTCTGCAGCGAGACCATTACCGTCAATGACGAGCCGATTTGCGTCAGCCTCGTCACTCAGGAAATCTCGCCCGCGAGCGGCCAATCGCTCCTGAAGGTGACCGTTCAAATTGCCAGCCTCTGTGGACCAAGCATGATCCCGGACTACGAAGACGGGTGGACAGCCGCTTTGGCCAAGCTCTCCAAGATGGCTGCCGAACCGGTAACCGCACAATAATTTGGCGCGAAAGGCCGGTGGGCGGGCCGCTGCGGGCGACAGCCCCGCAGTCGGGGCGCGCAACGGCCAGCGCCCTCTTGCGTCCAGTTCCAGCAATTGCTTTGATGTCGGTATCAAACGCAGGCCGCCCCTTCTACGCCGCATCGAACGGGCAAGCGCCTTGGGGACTGGTACCGCGGCGGACATTCCTTGATGCAAGTGACGTTTCTTCTGAACGGAGAGCACGTTACGGCGAACGCGCCGCCCACGACCACACTGCTTGACTGGCTCCGAGAGAACCAAGGACTTTCAGGTACCAAGGAAGGCTGCAATGAAGGCGATTGCGGGGCCTGTACCGTCATGGTGACCGACGGGGCCGGATCTCGTGCACTCAATGCCTGCATTCTGTTTCTCCCTCAACTCACGGGAAAGGCCGTCAGAACCGTCGAGGGAATAAGTGGACCGAATGAAGAGATCCACCCCGTTCAGAAGGCACTGGTCGACCACCATGGTAGCCAATGTGGCTATTGCACCCCGGGTTTTGTCGTATCTATGGCAGTGTCGCATCTGAATGGATCCGAAAACCATGCCGATCAGTTGGCTGGAAATCTCTGCCGGTGCACCGGCTATGCGCCAATCCTGAAGGCGGCAAGTGCAGCGAGCCAATCCTCCGTGCCGGCGTGGATGTATAAGGATGCCGAACTCATTGCGAACCAAGCAGGTGCGGGCGCGTCGGCGAGGGACAAGCCCCCGACCTCCTTGCCCGCGTCGGGCGTGACGCCCTCCCACGCCAGCGCCAGATCCCTGCCGGAGGGCGCAAGTCCCGACGCGGGTGAGGAGGTGTACCCGGCCATGCCCGGGTCCGCCGACGAACTCGCCCACTGGTTCGCCGAAAATCCACATGGCACACTTATTGCGGGTGCAACCGATGTTGGCCTTTGGATCACAAAGCACCATCGCAATCTTGGGCCGATCGCCTTTCTCAACCAGTGCAGCGAATTGGGCCAAATCACCGTGCAGGACAGCCGGATAGAGGTCGGGGCCACTGTAACAGTCGCCGATTTCGGCCAAATGATCGCTGATCACCACCCTGCCTTTGCAGAACTGATCCGCAGATATGGATCCGCGCAGGTGCGCAACGCGGCCACGATCGGGGGCAACGTCGCCGGTGGTTCGCCAATTGGCGACAGCATGCCCGCCCTAATCGCGCTCGGCGCGAGCGTCCGGCTCCGGCACCGCGACAAGCTGCGTACCCTGCCGTTGGAAGATCTTTACATTGACTACCGCAAACAGGATCGACGTCCAGGCGAGTTCATTGCCGCAATCCTTATCCCTCGGCAACCCGACAGGCTCCGCGTCTACAAGTTGTCCAAGCGGTTCGATCAGGATATCTCAGCCGTCTGTGGCGCGTTCAGCATCACAGTGACCGATGGCACGGTCACGTCAGCCCGAATAGCGTTCGGCGGGATGGCGGGCATTCCGAAACGCGCCAAAGCCGTTGAGACCGCCATCACACACAAGCCCTGGACAGAGGCCACCGTCCGCACCGCACAGGTCGCATTTGAAGAAGACTTCACTCCCCTGTCGGATATGCGGGCCAGTGCCCAATACCGCCTCGCCTCAGCGAAGAACATGCTTCTCCGGGCCTACTGGGAGGACCAGGGCCAATCCTGCTCTGTCCTGCAGATCACCCCATGACCGTTGCAAAGCCGCTTCCACATGATGCCGCCCACCTGCATGTCACCGGATCTGCCAGGTATGTCGATGACATCCCCACCCCGCCCGGCACTTTGCATCTGGCTTTCGGGATCAGCACCATAGCCCATGGTGTCATCACCCTCCTGGATCTTGACCCCGTGCGCCGCGCTCCGGGTGTTGTGTCCGTCCTTGCGGCACAGGACTTGCCCGGGGCCAACGACGTTTCCCCATCTGCCCATGATGAGCCACTGCTCGCGACGGAAAGCGTACAATATGTGGGGCAACCGATCTTTGCTGTCATCGCCACATCGCACCTCGCCGCCCGCCGGGCTGCACGGCTGGCAAGGATCGAATACGCCCCGCGGCCTGCAATCCTGACCATTGATCAGGCCCTAGAAGCTGACAGTCGGTTCGAAGATGGCCCGCGCATCTACACGCGTGGCGACGCTGCAACCGCCCTCGCCTCGGCGCACCAGGTGGTCGAAGGCACAATGGAGATTGGCGGACAGGAACACTTCTACCTGGAAGGCCAAGCTGCCCTCGCGCTGCCACAGGAAGGCGGGGACATGATTGTTCATTCCTCCTCGCAGCACCCAACCGAGATACAGCACAAGGTCGCCGAGGCACTAAGCGTGCCCATGCATGCGGTACGGGTCGAGGTACGCCGCATGGGCGGTGGGTTCGGAGGCAAGGAAAGCCAAGGCAACGCTCTGGCCGTTGCCTGTGCAGTGGCCGCCAAACTTACCGGGAAGCCCTGCAAAATGCGCTACGACCGGGATGACGACTTCATCATCACCGGCAAGCGGCACGATTTTCGTATCTCCTACCGCGCCGGCCTCGATGCTGCCGGCAAGATCGTTGGATTGGACGTGACGCAATATTGCCGCTGCGGCTGGGCACAGGATCTGAGCCTGCCTGTGGCCGACCGCGCCATGCTTCACGCGGACAATGCCTACTGGCTGCCCAACATCCGGATCACCTCACACCGCCTCAAAACCAACACCCAGTCTGCCACGGCGTTTCGTGGCTTCGGCGGCCCCCAGGGAATGGTCGGGGCAGAACGCGTGATTGACCATATCGCGCATCAGCTGGGCCGGGAGCCGCTCGATGTGCGGCGGCAAAACTACTATGGCCAAAACGGCAATGGGCTGGTGACGCCCTACAAAATGGAGATCCGGGATTTCATCCTGCCGGATCTTACGGACCAGCTTGTGCACATGTCCAACTATCACAACCGACGCAAGGCCATTGCGGACTGGAACGCGGACAACCCTTTGCTCAAGAAGGGCATAGCTCTGACCCCGGTCAAGTTCGGGATCAGCTTCACGCTCACACATCTCAACCAGGCCGGTGCCTTGGTGCATGTCTATCAGGACGGATCAGTTCACCTGAACCATGGCGGCACCGAAATGGGCCAGGGCCTGTTTCAGAAAGTCGCCCAGGTGGCCGCAGACAGGTTCGGCCTTGATATGGCGGCCATTAAGATCACGGCGACAGATACAGGCAAAGTGCCCAACACTTCGGCCACCGCTGCGTCATCAGGCTCCGATCTGAACGGCATGGCGGTCAAGGCAGCTTGCGATACGATCCGGGACCGCATCGCTGAACATCTGGCGGAACTGCACCAGACAACAGCCGACAGAGTGCGCTTTGCAGACGGCAAAGTGCAAGTTGCTGACCACAGCCTGCCCTGGGCTGACGCGGTCCTCTCCGCCTACAACGCGCGGGTCAGCCTTTCCTCCACAGGCTTTTACAAGACACCCGATATCAACTGGGACAGGATCAAAGGCGAAGGACGGCCGTTTTTCTACTTTGCCTATGGCGCGGCAGTGACAGAATGTGTGATCGATACGCTCACGGGCGAAAACAGGATCCTGCGGGCGGACATGTTGCATGATGCCGGAGCCTCCCTTAATCCGGCGCTCGACATTGGTCAGATCGAAGGCGGCTATGTGCAAGGCGCGGGCTGGCTCACCATGGAGGAATTGGTGTGGGACGATCATGGCACGCTGACAACCCATGCCCCCTCGACCTACAAAATCCCCGCCTGCTCTGACGCGCCGGACATTTTCAATGTGGCGCTATGGGACCAGGCCAATCGGGCCGAAACGATCTACCGGTCAAAGGCGGTGGGCGAACCCCCCTTGATGCTTGGGATCTCTGCCTTCCTCGCCTTGTCAGACGCCGTGTCGGCCTGCGGGCCGGGCTATCCCGCGCTCGATGCCCCTGCCACGCCGGAACGCATTCTCGCCGCGGTCGAACGGGTGCGCGCGTGAGTTTTGACCGTCAGGCCTTGGAGGCGGCTATCCAGCGCCATGGCCAGGTGGCGCGGGTTCTCGTTGTGGCCGTCCACGGATCGACCCCGCGCGAGGCTGGCGCATCAATGCTGGTTTGGTCCGACGGGCAATCGGGAACCATCGGTGGCGGGGCCTTGGAATATGACGCGACCACCCGGGCCCGCAGCGCACTCAATGGATTGAACAGGCTGGATAAGATTCCGCTCGGACCAAGCCTGGGCCAATGCTGTGGCGGGGCGGTCACGCTGCTGACCGAAACCTTCGATGCAGCCTCGTTGCCGAAAGACAACCGCGTCTATCTGCGCCCCTTGCCTGGCCCGAAAGGCGATGCCCCACATGGCCTGGCCGACCGTGCCGTCAATGGGCCCGTCACCGCCAATGGCTGGATCGCCGAACCAACGGCCCCGCAAGGGATGCCGCTTTGGATTTATGGCGCCGGCCACGTGGGCCGCGCTATCGTCGCAACGCTCTCCCCCTTGCCCGACTGGTCCATAACCTGGATCGATATCGCCCCCGACCGCTACCCTGACCCGGTCCCGCCCCGCGTCACCCAACTCTATGCAAACGACCCGGCGGCCCTGGTCCCCCACGCGCCAATTAAGGCCGCCCACCTGATCCTCACGCACTCCCATGACCTGGATTTGGCCCTTTGTGACGCACTTCTCCGCCGCAACTTCGCCTCTGCCGGGCTGATCGGTTCCGCCACCAAATGGGCGCGGTTTCAATCCCGCCTCAGGGCACTTGGCCACCCGCAAGCCACCATCGATCGGATCACCTGCCCCATCGGTTCGCCTGACCTGGGCAAGCACCCGCAGGCCATCGCCATCGGTGTCGCAGCCGGCCTTTTGCACCGGGGCCAGCAAGACACAAATATCGCGGCTTTCCAGCCATGACCGCGCTTTTGCATTTGCAGGGGATCAGTAAATCCTATCCCGGTGTCATCGCAAATGACAGCGTCGACCTGACCGTTGAGCCGGGCGAAATCCACGCCCTGCTCGGAGAAAACGGGGCGGGAAAGTCCACCCTGGTCAAAGCCATCTATGGCCTTATCAAACCTGATGCTGGTCAAATGGCGTGGGATGGCGAACCCTACGCCCCCGCCTCCCCCCATGCGGCGCGCGGGGTCGGAGTGGCCATGGTGTTTCAGCATTTTTCGCTCTTCGATGCATTGACCGTCGCCGAAAATGTCGCCCTTGGCATGGATCACCCGCCGCGCCTGCGGGATCTCGCAACCGAAATTACCCGGGTCAGCCAGGATTACGGCCTGCCTCTGGATCCGCGGCGCACGGTCGGGGACCTGTCTGCTGGCGAACGGCAAAGGGTCGAGATCATCCGCTGCCTTTTGCAAAATCCGCGCCTGTTGATCATGGACGAACCAACCAGCGTTCTGACACCGGCAGAGGCGGACATCCTGTTCGATGCGCTTCGACAGTTGCGGCAGGAAGGCCGCTCCGTCCTCTATATCTCACACAAACTGAATGAAATCCGGGTCTTGTGTGACCGCGCGACGATCCTGAGGCACGGCCAAGTCGTGGGCGCGGCTGATCCAACTGCGGCATCCGCCGCGGAACTGGCCGAACTGATGGTCGGGCACAGGCCAGAGGCCATCTCCCGTCCTGTCCACCATATCAGCGAGATCCAAGCGTTGACGGTGTCACAACTGTCGCTGCACCCTCGACACGAACATGACACGCCTTTGCGGGATATCACCTTCGCCGTCAGCGAAGGCCAGATCCTGGGCATCGGTGGTGTGGCCGGGAACGGCCAGGATGGCCTGCTTGCGGCGCTTTCAGGCGAGCAGCCAACGCCTGCCAATTCCGTCCGCCTGTTCGATGAACCAATCGGCCATCTCGGCCCAACCGCTCGCCGTGCCCGGGGGCTCCTGACAGCCCCCGAAGAGCGCCTGGGTCACGCCGCCGTTCCCGATATGAGCCTGACGGAAAATACCCTTCTCACCGGCTGGCGCAGATCAAATCTCGCCCACAATGGCTGGTTGCGATGGCGCAGCACCCGGGATCTGACGCAAGACGTCATCGGGAAATTTGACGTGCGCACACCGGGTCCAGAGGCGCCGGCTCAATCGCTCTCCGGTGGCAACCTGCAAAAATTCGTGGTCGGACGCGAAATCCGGCAATCGCCCAAAATCCTGATCGTCAACCAGCCGACCTGGGGTGTCGATGCCGCCGCGGCAGCGGCAATCCGTCAAGCCTTGACCGACCTTGCGACGGCTGGTGCCGCGCTCATCGTCATCAGCCAAGACCTGGACGAGCTCGCTGAAATCGCCGACAGCTTCGCCGCCTTGAACGAAGGACGGCTAAGCCCAGTCAGGCCCATGGCCGAGCTTACCACCGAAGATCTCGGCCTCATGCTCGGCGGCGCAAGCAAAATCGCCACCCCCCAAACAGAAGCGGCACAATGATCCCTGCCAAGCGCCCCCCTTTCTTATTGGCAAAAATACTTCCGCCGGAGGCAAAAAAACTGCCAGAGGTGGCACAGTGATCCGCCTGGAACAACGCCCCACGCCAGCAAAAGCCTGGGCGATAGCGGCCCCCATCGCGGCGGTTCTGCTGACCATGATCGCAGGCGGCCTGATGTTTGCAGCGCTGGGCACGCCCCCTTTTCAGGTTATGAAGACAATCTTCTACGACCCGCTTTTTCACCCGCAATTTGCCAGCTATTCCCGCCCGCAATTGCTGGTCAAAGCAGGGCCGCTGATCCTGATCGCGGTTGGCCTCAGCCTGGGGTTTCGCGCGGGCATCTGGAATATCGGAGCAGAAGGTCAGTATATTATCGGCGCGATCTTCGGCGCTGCGGTGGGCTTGGCCGCCTTCCCGTCGGACCATCCCCTGCTCTTTCCCGCAATGGTCCTGGCTGGCGCACTTGGCGGGCTCCTTTGGGCGATGATCCCCGCGCTCCTCAGGGTCTACTGCCGCACGAATGAGATTCTGGTCTCGCTGCTGCTGGTCTATGTGGCGGAACAGCTCCTGGCCCGCGCCGCCGTGGGGTTTCTGCGCAATCCCGATGGCGGCGGCTTTCCCGGCTCCCGCAATCTGGCACAACATCCGGGCACGGCAAATCCCGAACTCTTCGCGGCAAGTGGGCTCCATTGGGGCGGCGTCGCGGCCCTAATCGCGGTAATCTTCGCCCATATCCTCCTGACCCGGCACCTCTTGGGCTTCCAGATCCGGGTCGCAGGCCAAAGCCCCCGCGCCGCCGTCTTTGCCGGTTTTGCCCCGGCCCGCTTGGTGATCTTCTGCCTGTGCTTCTCCGGTGCGCTGGCAGGCCTTGCCGGGCTTTTCGAGGTCACAGGTCCCGCCGGGCAAATCTCAATTGACTTCAATTCAGGCTACGGCTTCACAGCCATCATCGTGGCCTTCCTGGGCCGCCTCAGCCCTATCGGCATCTTGCTGGCGGGTCTGCTGATGGCGCTGACCTATATCGGTGGCGAACTGGCCCAACTGACCCTTGGCCTGCCAGGTGCCGCGATCCAGGCCTTCCAAGGCATGCTGCTCTTCTTCCTTCTGGGCCTCGACGTGCTGACCAATTTCAGGTTCCGACTGGCCAAACGGCGGAGCGCATAATGGATCTCTCTTCCATCAACATATACGTCCTGATCGCTTCACTGATGGTCTCTGCCACACCCATCCTGCTGGCGGGAATTGGAGAGCTTGTCGTGGAAAAGTCCGGCGTCCTCAATCTGGGCGTCGAAGGTATGATGATCACCGGAGCTGTCTGCGGCTTCGCCATCGCTGTCCAGTCCGGCAATGCCACCCTTGGCTTTCTCGCCGCCGCTGTCGGCGGAGCCCTTCTGTCCCTGATCTTCGGCTTCCTGACACAGGTCCTGATGTCCAACCAGGTGGCCACTGGCCTTGCGCTCACACTTTTCGGCTTGGGCCTGTCCGCACTGCTCGGCCAAGGCTTCATCGGGGTCAAAGGGATCGATGTGAACCCCGTCCCGCTTGGCCCTCTGGCCGATCTGCCGGGCCTTGGCCCAATGCTCTTCCGCCATGATGGTATGGTTTATATCAGCCTCGCCATCGTGGCTGCCGTCTGGGCCGTCCTTCGGTTCACCAGGGCTGGCCTGATCCTGCGCGCCACAGGCGAAAATCACACGGCCGCCCACGCATTGGGTTACTCCGTGATCCGCATCCGCCTTGCGGCCATAGCCTTTGGCGGCGCCTGCGCGGGGCTCGGCGGGGCGTACCTGTCCATTGTCCGCGTACCCCAATGGACGGAAGGCATGACAGCGGGCGCAGGCTGGATCGCGCTCGCGCTGGTTGTGTTCGCCAGCTGGCGCCCCTGGCGGGTACTGCTGGGCGCTTACCTTTTCGGTGGCCTGACAGTTCTGCAATTGAACCTCCAGGCCGCTGGCGCAAAGGTTCCGGTTGAACTGCTCTCCATGGCCCCGTACTTGCTCACTATCCTCGTGCTGGTTCTGATCTCCACCGGGCGCGGCGTGACCGGTGCTCCGGCGAGCCTCGGCGCCCGTTTCCACGACTCGGGTTGATTGCCCAAAGTTTCAGCATATGCGGCGCGAGCAGGCATCTGTGATCGCTCAAAACCTTGCGCCTTCCCCCGTCCAACCGACAGATGCACAGCAGAACATGGAGGAAAACCATAATGACGTTCAAAACACTTCTGGCCGCCACGGCAATGACGCTCGGCCTGGCCGGAACCGCCTTGGCAGATGGACACGAACCGCTGAAGGTTGGCTTCGTCTATGTCGGCCCGATTGGTGATTTCGGCTGGTCCTACGAACATAATGAAGGCCGCCTCGCCGTCGAAGAAGCCTTCGGCGACAAGGTCGAAACCATCTATCAGGAAAGCGTACCCGAAGGTGCCGATGCCGAGCGGGTCCTGACTCAAATGGCACTGTCAGGTGCCGATCTGATCTTCACCACCTCGTTTGGCTACATGGATGCAACGATCAATGCCGCATCCAAATTTCCCGATGTGAAATTCGAACATGCCACCGGTTACAAGCAAGCCGACAATGTCTCGGTCTATTCCGCGCGCTTCTACGAAGGCCGGGCCATCATCGGCCATATTGCGGGCAAGATGACCGAAACCAACAAGATCGGCTACATTGCGTCCTACCCGATCCCCGAAGTGATCCGGGGCATCAACGCCGCCTATCTGCACGCCAAGAAAGTGAACCCCGATGTCGAATTCAACGTGGTCTGGGTATCCACCTGGTTCGATCCGGCGAAAGAAGCTGATGCCGCCAAAGCGTTGATCGAACAGGGCGCCGACGTGATCATGCAGCACACGGATTCGACCGCGCCGATGGTGATCGCGGAGGAAGCCGGGATCGTGGCCTTTGGTCAGGCCTCTGACATGATCAATTTCGGACCCACTGCGCAGTTGACATCGATCATCGACAATTGGGCGCCCTACTATGTGGACCGTGTCCAAGCGGTCATGGATGGCACATGGGAAAGCGCCAACACCTGGGATGGGATTGAGCCCGGCATGGTAGAGATCGCCGCATTCAGCGACCGGATCCCGGAAGATGTGCGCGCCGAAGCGGAAGCCATGAAAACCGCCATCGCGGCGGGAGAGTATCACCCCTTCACCGGCCCCATCAACAAGCAGGACGGCTCCCCCTGGCTCGCTGAAGGCGAGGTTGCCGACGATGGCACGCTGGCCGGGCTCAACTTCTACATCGAAGGCCTGACGGGCGAGATCCCTCAATAAAAAACTGATTTGCGCGGGGGGCTCCCCCCGCGCAACCTTGGCCAAGGCAAAGCGCGCACAGCAGCTGCTGACACAAATGGGCCAAAATCCCAAAATACCACACAATTCACCAGCTTTGGCCCGATTTTCGATCAGTTTCGGGGCAAACGGACTTGTAACACCTCCGTGAGCTCCTACGTAATGTATACAAACGCACACCAAAATCGGTAGTCCAATGCTTCAGCAATTGCTGGCGGAAAGCTTCTTTCCGTTTACCCTTTCGCTTGCCCTGTTCTTCGGTCTTCTGGGCCTGGAACTTGTCCTGATGATGGCCGGTGCCACGCTGCTTGGCGGCGAAGGTATCGACGCGCCCGACGCCGATGGCATGGACGTCGATCTGGATGCCGACATCGATTTTGACGGGATCGATGCAGATGCGAGCGATTTCGAGATTGCGGACGCGCCAGAGGTTGTCGGCGGCGAAGCCCCGGCTGCTTCATCCGGTGGCTTGCTGGGTTGGCTCGGCTTGGGCCGCATGCCCATGGCGATCTGGTTGGCATCGGTGCTGGTCTCATTCGGACTGGCGGGCCTGACGGCGCAATCGGTCGTCGGGTCCCTCATGGGCGGGCCATTGCCCGCGACACTGATCGCCCTTCCCGCTGGTGCGGTGGCCCTTTGGTTCGCCCGGTCCTTTGGCGGGGTCTTTGCGCGCCTCGTGCCGAAGACCGAGACAGAGGCTCTGTCTGAAAACCATTTGGGCCGGCGTCGCGGCGTTGTCAGCCAAGGCACCGCCGCACGCGGCCGCCCGGCAGAAGTGCGGGTGACCGACCGCTATGGCAACAGCCACTATCTGCGGGCCGAGCCCCTGCGCGATGAGGCGGAAATTGTTGCGGGTACCGAGGTGATGGTACTACGCCACCGCTATGACGGCGGGTATTTTCTGGTCCCTTTGACGGACTAAACTTACGGAGAGGAGACACCACTATGCTAGACAGTATGCAACTCATTGGCCTCTATGTTCTTGTTTTTTTGGCCTTTCTGCTATTTCTCGGGATCGTCATGGCGCGACTGTATCGCCGCGCGACCCGGGAAATCAGCCTGGTTCGGACAGGCGCGGGCGGCAAGAAGATCATCATGGATGGCGGCACATTGGTCGTGCCCTTGCTGCACGAAATCAGCCCCGTAAACATGAAAACTCTCCGCCTTGAAGTAAAGCGCGACGCCGAAGCTGCGCTGATCACCAAGGACCGGATGCGCGTGGATGTGGGCGTCGAGTTTTATGTGTCGGTCTCGCCGACCGAAGAAGGCATTGCCCGAGCCGCCCAGACGCTCGGCGACCGAACTTTCGATGTAGAGCAACTGCGTGAGATGATCGAAGGCAAACTGATCGACGGTTTGCGAGCTGTGGCGGCTCAGATGAGCATGGACCAGTTGCACGAAAACCGGTCCGACTTTGTGCAGGAGGTGCAAAACACGGTCTCGGAAGATCTGACAAAGAACGGTCTGTCGCTTGAATCGGTTTCGCTGACCGCGCTCGACCAGACACCCTTTGAGGCGCTCGACGAGAATAACGCCTTTAATGCTGTCGGTATGCGCAGGCTGGCGGAGGTGATCTCGAATTCCAAAAAAGAGCGGGCGCAGATCGATGCGGAAGCCGAGGTGGCCGTGCGTCGCGCCGCCATGGAAGCCGAGCGCGAGAAGTTCACCATCGAGCAGGATGAAGAACGCGCTCGCATTGCCCAGGTGCAAGAGATCGAGACCATGAAGGCCGCGCAAGAGGCCGAGGTGGCCGCGCGTCGCGAAGACAGCCAGCGCGAAACTGAACGGGCCCGGATTGCCCGGGAGGAATCGATCCGCGCGGCCGAGATCGAGCGGGAACGCAAGCTGCGCGAGGCCGAGATCGCGAAAGAGCGGCAGCTCGAAGAGGCCGAAATCGCCAAGGACCGCCAGCTTCGCGAGGCCGAGATTGCCAAGGAGCGGCAGCTTCAAGAGGCCGAAATCTCCAAGGAGCGTGAGTTGGAAGTGGCCAACCAGGAGCGACAGATTATCGTCGCCCAGAAGTCGGAAGAGGAAAGCCGCGCCCGTGCCTCGGCTGACATTGCCCGCGCGGAAGCGACAAAGGCCATGGAAGCTGTTTCCACCGTCAAGGAAGTTGCCGAAGCCGAACGGGCCAAGCAGATCGCCTTGATCGAGGCCAGCCGTGAGGCCGAGCGCGAAGCCACGCGGGTGCGCCTGAGCGCCCAGGCCGAAAAGGATGCGGCCCAGGACCGTGCGGAAGCACGCCGCGAAGAGGCGCAGGCCGATGCAGACGCCATCACCATCCGGGCGGAAGCCAAGAAGAAAGACATGCTGGCCGAAGCCGAAGGCCGCCGCGCGATCACCGATGCAGAGAATGCCTTGTCGGCAGATCTGATCAGCATGAAAGTCGACCTGGCGCGTCTGGAGGCGATGCCGCAGATCCTGGCAGAGGCCGTGAAGCCCGCAGAAAAGATCGACTCGATCCGCATCCATCAGGTCTCCGGCCTGAACGGCGCGGCGGGCGGCGGCAGCAGCTCGGGTGGTGGAGACAAGGCACCGATCAACCAGGCGCTCGACTCCATCATGGGCATGGCCGTGCAAATGCCCGCACTCAAGAAGCTGGGCGACGAACTGGGCCTGTCGATGGATGGTAGTATCGCAAGCCTTACGGAGGACACACCGCCCAAAATCAACGGCGCGAGCGAGCCGCAAATCGAAGACAAGTCACAAGACTAGTTTCTTGAATGTCAAAAGGAGTGCGGGGGCCGCGACAACCTGCGGCCTTCGTCACGGTATTAGGATGGTGGTGGCCGCCTAAGCCGGGCTAGCTGGGGAAATACCGTTCTGACGGCAGGAAGCCGGCAAGGCGACCGGCGGCACACCAGGAGCGTTCGATCGCGGTGTCGCCAATCAGCAGCACCGCGTCACCCGGAACCCGCCCCCGGGCCGCATCCATCACAGCCCGAACAGAAGCAAAGGGCGCATCAAAGCGCGGCGCGGCCACCGCAGAGTCCAGGCAAAGACCCTGGGCTTTCAGGCGCTCAAGCAGGTCTTCCGGCCCCATGGGCGGCTGTACCACCAACCGGCGATCACAACGCACGGTGGCCGACATATGCGCCGCCCTGGCTTCGGGCACGGCATCGCCCGTGCGCACGACCCGGAGCGCATTCGACGAAAAGAGCAGCGCCACGATATCGCGACCCGTTGCGGCCCTGAAACTGGCATAGGTCTTGTAGTCCAGCCCAAGTTCGCGGGCGCGTTTCACCCGGCGGCGCACGACGTTAAGGGGCATTTGCGGCAAAAGCTCGGCCCGGGCTGCGCGCCAACAGTGACGCCGCCAAGATGCGCCCCGCTCCATTGTGGGACCCTGATTGTGACCGATGCCCGCCATCGCATTGAACTCCCCTCGCGTCAGACGTGCCTAGCGAATCTTTGACGCAAAGGCCATTGCGGGTTTTGGGATCAACTCAGGTCTCCAACCAACCGACCGAAGTTTGTGCAGCAGATCGCGCGTCGGCCTCGCTCGGGAACGGACCATGCTCGGACAGGACCCGCCATCCGTGGGGATCTTCGGGGTCGCGGCGGCATTCCAACCAGTCGAACGCCCCATTTGGCAGCCTGCGGATATCCACGCACCTTTGCCCGGTCGTGTCATTCAAAGACGCAACGACAACGGGTTTGGTCATGCAGCACTGTCCGCCAGCCGGGCGACATAGCGGGCCAGCGTGTCGATTTCCAGGTTCACGGCATCGCCCACTTCCGTTCGGCCCCATGTGGTGGCGATCTTGGTATGCGGGATGAAATTGATGCCGAAGGTCGCGCCGTCGACCTCGTTCACGGTCAGTGACGTACCATTCAGCGCGACGGAGCCCTTGGGCGCGATGAACCGGGCCAGATCGCCGGGCGCTTCGAACGTAACCCTGGTGCTGTCGCCTTCGTCGGCAACAGCCACAACTTGCGCGACGCCGTCTACGTGGCCCGAAACTATATGCCCGCCCAGTTCGTCGCCCACGCGCAGCGCACGTTCCAGATTGACCTTGTGACCCACTGTCCAGCCCATGTTTCTGCCGGGACCACCGATATTGGTCTTGTCCAGGGTTTCGGCAGAGATATCGACGTCAAACCAGTCACTACCTGTCTCGACAACCGTCAAACAGACACCGTCGCAGGCGATGGAGGCACCGATATCGATGGTGGCCGTATCATAGCCCGTGCCGATCCGCGCGCGTAAATCGCCCCGCAGATCGAGCGCGCGCACTTCGCCGATATCCGTGATGATACCTGTAAACATGACGACTCCGTTTTCTTTGACCTAGCCATGGTATGGGCGCGGAGCAAGTCCGGCTTTTCGGCGTCGCACCTGCGCGGCCAAGCGTTTAAGGTCCCGGCGGGTGATGTAAGCGAACGGACAGATGACCAAACCAACCTCTCTGGACCTGCCGGCCACGGGCCCCTGGACCGACAACCGAATGCGGCGCATTCTGGAGCTTGCAGGCTATGATGATGCGGTTCCGGCTGTCGCCTGGGGAGATGAGGGCGTAACCGATGCGATCCACGTAGCCCCGGTGCTTCTGTCTTCGGTATCGGCAGATGCCCCGATCGGACTGCAGATCGACCGATCGCGCCCGGCCATCGATCCCACCACCCCGTCGGATCTGGAGCAGTTACTGGCCAAAGCGCCGCTTGACGATACCGGGCTCCTGGATCGTGCGCGGGCCGCGATTGCCCGGCTCAAACGCTTTGGCCTGAGTATGGATACGGCCTCCGATCCGCACGTGGCGGCACCAGATCCGGGATATGTTCTGGTGCTGGATCAGCCGCGCGCCTCTCCGGAAGTTCGGTTGGGAAAGGGAACGGGGAGTTCTTTCCGTGAAACCCTGGCGATGGCGCAGATCGAAAATCCGGGTCGCCCGGTCTATGTGCTGCCATGTGGGCCCGGGGGGCATTACAGTGCCGCAGATGCGCAGGGTCAGGTGTCCATTTTGGAGGCCCCGATATGCCGGTGGCGTCTATTCGACGGAGCGGTGGGCGTTTACACAATCAGTGCGCCGCTTGGGTTCGAGGCCATTCTCGCCGGACATCACCCCCGCGTTTTTGGCCAGCCGTTTTATGGTGGATGGGGGCTGACCCAGGACGAGCAACCCGTCGCGCGGCGCACGCGATCCTTGACCCGGGCACAGCTTTTTGCCGCCGTGATGATTTTGTATCCCGTCTGGTATGATCCTTTGCTGGATGAGATTTGCGATCTGGAGCGCGCCCTGGATCTGTTGACGGCAGATCACCGGGCCTTTCATGACGATAAACGAGGCTATGTCACGGTCGCACGACCGCCAAACTCGGGCGACGACTGGTCGCGAATTTTCGGACGCCAAGTGCCGGTTCAGTCGGTTGAATCATCACCTGAGACAATCGAATTGGCGAAAGAACGCGGCATGACCGTTCTGTCATCTTCCGCCAGCCGAGACCCGGATATGGAACTGGCCACTGCCCAGGCGCGCGTCCCTTTGCGCTGGGTGGAGGAGGGCTTTTTGCTGCCTGTACAAGGGTCTGCACCTGTTTCAATGCTGCTGGAAGAGTGCTGGCCGCATAACGACCCAGAGGAACCGAGCCGCCTGGAGCACCTGATTGCCGCATCAGATGATTTGCCGGATCTCGATCTGCAGCGGGCCGAACGTGTGGTCGTGCGCCTTATCACTTTGAGCGACGCCATGGCTGCAGGGCCGCCGGAGCAGCCGGAAGAGCCGCTTGTTGCGGTGTTGGGCAGCCGGGACGCGCACAGAGACCAGCAAGTTGTCCTAGAGGCGCGCAACGCTCACCCGGATGCCCGTATCCTCTATCGACCCGAGGGACTTCACGCCGCCATCGACGGGGTGGAAGAGGTCTTGCCCGAAGCCAGCGTAGCGGGCCTTTTGACAGTGACGGACGCGATCTGGACCTACGATTCCCTTGCCGGTTTCGAAGCGCTACTGCGGGGGGCAAAGGTCACCTGTACTGGCGTTCCGTTTTACGCCGGTTGGGGATTGACCCGTGACAAAGGCGCCGTGCCTTCGCGCCGCCGCACCGGCGCAACCTTACGCGGGCTCGCCCATGCAGCCCTGGTGGACTACCCGCGTTACGCGGATCCGCAGACAGGGCAGCCTTGGCCGGTTGAAGATGTGCTCGATCACCTAGAAAAGCTTATCCAATAATCACTCTGGAGCGGGGGCTGCGCGGTCAAAGCATTCGGTTGAGCCGGACCTTTGACGTAAACGCCTTCGAACGGACAGTTTCGAACCCGCCTTCATCAACAAGCCGCAGGGCCCGACCCGACGCGAGGACATCCGCAACAATGACCGACTGTTCCATGACCTGGCCCAGCGCTATTGGGGAGAGCTGAGCCCCTATCTGCCGCAGACTTCCGCAACGGTGCTGGACCTCTGCGTCACACCGCAAAGGGGTCCTTGACGTTCGATCACCCGCCAATTGCGTCAGGTCGGACGTATGTTCTGCGGACGGATGACAACTACGTAAGGTGGCACGGATGTCGCGGGTGCCAGGTCTTTCCAATGGCCACAGGCTAAGCTATCAGCCGCGTGTTGATGCGCAGGGAGCCCAACGTGACAAGCCCGGACAGCCATTATGCGGATGCGATCTCGTCCATTGACGAGATTATTGAAGATGCCCGAAATGGCCGCATGTTCATTCTTGTGGACCATGAGGATCGCGAGAATGAAGGCGATCTGGTGATCCCGGCACAGATGGCCACACCCGACGCAATCAACTTCATGGCGACCCATGGGCGTGGGCTGATTTGCCTGTCGATGCCGGGGGAACGGATCGACGCGCTGGGCCTGCCCCTGATGTCGTCGCACAATTCATCGCGCCACGAGACGGCCTTCACCGTCTCAATCGAGGCGCGCGAAGGCGTGACGACCGGTATCTCCGCCGCTGACCGCGCCCGGACAGTGGCTGTGGCCATCGACTCTGCCGCGTCCGCCGCTGATATCGCCACGCCCGGCCATATCTTTCCGCTGCGTGCACGCGCGGGCGGGGTTCTGGTACGGGCCGGCCATACCGAAGCCGCCGTCGATGTCAGCCGCCTGGCCGGACTGAACCCGTCCGGGGTGATCTGTGAGATCATGAATGAAGACGGCACCATGGCCCGCCTGCCCGATCTGGTGGCCTTCGCCCAGCGCCATAACCTGAAGATCGGCACAATCAGCGACCTGATCGCCTATCGGCGCCGCCATGACAATCTGGTCCGCGTCCAGCACGAACAAACGATCCAGAGCGAGTTTGGCGGCGAATGGCAATTGCGGATCTATACCGACCAGACTCAGGGCGCTGAACATATCGCGCTTGTCAAAGGCGATATCGAAACCGGCGAACCGGTGCTGGTTCGGATGCATGCGCTGGACCCGATGCTTGACGTGGTGGGTGTCGGTGGACAGGGCCGCGCCCGCGAGTTTGGCGATGCGATGTCTCTGATCGCAGAGGAAGGCCGCGGCGCACTGGTGCTGCTGCGCGATTTGCATATGAAACTGGCTGCGGAAAATGAGGTCTCGCCTCAGACGCTACGGCAATATGGTCTTGGCGCGCAAATTCTGTCATCGCTCGGCCTCTCGAAACTCATCCTGCTGACGAACTCGCCCACGCCCAAGGTTGTTGGGCTCGAAGCCTATGGGCTGGAAATCGTAGGCACCCGCAAGATATCGGAGATTGGCTGATGGCCACCCAAGACCCCCACCAGACGCTGCCTCGCCCGACATTTGACAAGCCGGTCAAACTGTTGCTGGTCGTGGCGCCTTTCTATCGCGACATTGCCGACATGCTGATCGCTGGTGCGCAGGCCGAACTGGAGGCTGCTGGCGCCACCTATGAGGTGGTCGAAGTCCCGGGTGCGCTGGAGATCCCAACCGCGATCCGGATCGCCCACCGCCAAAGCAACTTTGACGGTTTTGTTGCCTTGGGCTGTGTGATCCGGGGCGAGACGACGCACTATGAAACGGTGTGCAACGAAAGCAATCACGCTTTGCAGCTGCTGGGGCTCGACACAGCCTGCATCGGCAACGGCATTCTGACGGTGGAAAACCGCGATCAAGCGGTCGCTCGGGCGAACCCCGAAGATCAGAACAAGGGCGGCGGCGCCGCGGCGGCGGCGCTGCATCTGATCGCGCTCGCCCGCCGGTTCGGTCGCGAAGAGCGTGGCATTGGCTTCCTGCCGTCGCGCGAAGAATATAAATTGGCCGGTGACCCCGACACAACGCCCACAGCATGAACAAAAAACGTCAGATGAAGTCTGCCGCCCGGCTTTACGCCGTGCAGGCGCTGTTTCAAATGGAAGCCTCTGGCCAGACCGTCGAGGCGGTTGAGCGGGAATTTGAGGATCATCGCTTTGGCGAGGCCCATGATCTGGGCGATCTGGTCGACGGCGATGTCGATCTGTTTCGCAAGCTCGTGGCCGATGCGGTCAATCATCAGGCGCGGATCGACCAGATGACCGACCGGGCCTTGGTGGCCAAATGGCCGATTGACCGGATCGACCCAACGATCCGGGCCCTGTTCCGGGCCGCCGGGGCGGAACTCAGCCAATCGACGACGCCGCCAAAGGTTGTGATCGTGGAATTTGTCGACATTGCCAAGGCCTTCTTCCCCGAGGGCCGCGAGCCCAAATTCGTGAATGCCGTCCTTGATCACATGGCGCGAGAGGCAAAGCCCGAGGCTTTTTGATACTGGCGCGGGGTCAAGGGCCGCAGCGCCATCGCCTTCGGGTACAACGATACTTGGAAGCCAGCACAAGGCATGGGAAAATAGGTGGCGCGCCTCGGTTTATGTGCCGTAAGTCGCCAGCATCCTTTTGAGATCTCCAAGCGTGTTCGCTTCGGCTGCAGGCTTGTCCAGACGCCAGCGGCTCATGCGGGGAAAGCGAAGGGCAACGCCGGATTTATGGCGTGTGCTCTCCTGGATGCCTTCGAAGGCGATCTCGAACACATGCTCTGGTTTGACGCTGCGCACCGGGCCGAACCGTTGGAGCGTGTTTTTCCGCACCCATGCGGTGATCTTGCGAAATTCCGCATCGGTCAGGCCGGAATAGGCCTTGGTGAACGGCACCAGTTCCTCGCCTTGCCAGACCGCAAAGGTAAAGTCCGTGTACAGGTTCGCCCGTCGCCCGTGCCCCGCTTGGGCGTAGACCATCACCGCATCGATGACCAACGGTGCGACCTTCCACTTCCACCAATCGCCCTTCTTGCGCCCCGACAGATAAGGCGAGGCGCGGCGTTTCAACATAACGCCTTCCGCCCCGAGGTCGCGCGATGCCTCACGATGCGCAGCAAGTTCGCCCCAGTTTGCGAAATCGAGCGTGGGCGAAAGGCGCAGTGGTACCGACGCGGGCAGCCCTTCGATCAGTTCTTCAAGCACCGCCCGACGCTCCACAAAGGGATGGTCGCGTTGATCCTCCCCCTGCCATTCCAACAGGTCGTAGGCCCGCAGGATCACGGGCGCCTCTGACAGCAGTTTCTTTGGCACCGTCTTGCGCCCGATCCGCTTTTGCAGGGCGTTGAATGGCAGGGGCCCCTGCCCGGTCCAGGCCAGAACCTCGCCATCGATCACCGTTCCTGATGGGATGAAATCCACGGTCTGGTGAAATTCGGGAAAGCGATCGGTCATCAACTCTTCGCCGCGGGACCACAGAAAGTGCTGGCCCTCCCGCACGATCAACTGACCCCGGATCCCGTCCCATTTGTGCTCTGCCGCCCAGTCCTCCGCCGAACCCAATTCCTCCGGCCCATCGTCGAGTTGGTAGGCCAGATAGAACGGATAGGGCCGCGACAGATCGGTCGAGGGATCATCGTCGAGGATCAGACTTTGAAAAGTCGCCGTCTCCGGCGTCCATTTGCCCATGAGCCGATGCGCCAGGTCCGGCTCGTCAATGCCTGTGGCCTGCGACAGGGCGCGTGTCATCAGCTTCTGGCTGACGCCAACGCGAAACCCGCCGGTGATCAGTTTGTTGAAGACGAAGCGTTCTGTCGGGCCAAGGCTATCCCAGGCGTCGATCACGGCGGCCCGGCGAGAAAGTTCATCCATCTGGCCCAAGCCTTTCACGACCCCGATCCAGTCGGTCAGGCTCGCCTCGCTGGTGCCATCGCCTTCGGGCAGGATCAGCGCAATGGTTTCGGCGAGGTCACCAGCAACGGCGTAAGACTCTTCAAAGAGCCAAAGTGGCACTTGTGCCCGGGCGGCGGCCCAGTCCCGCAAGAGCGTAGCCGTGACCGTCCGTTTCGGGCGTCGCCCTGACAGGAGCGCAATGGTCCAGAGCCTGTCTTCGTCCGGCGCATCGGCAAGGTACTCTGCCAGGGCCGCGACCTTAGCGTTGGTCTTGGTGGTCTGATCCAGCGCGGTGAAAAGGCGGGCGAAGCGTTTCATGGGCCAATATGACGCTCCAGAAAGGCGGCCAGCCCGGCGACCGACCGATCCGCCTCGGGCGATAGGCCCGCCTTGATCTGCCAGCAATGGGGAACGTCTGAGAAAATCTCCAGCTCCACCTCACGGCCAGCGCCCTCTAGCGCATCCGCCAGCCGGGTACTGTCGGCCAACAGAACCTCGTTATCGGCCACATGGATCACGGTTGGAGGCATATCGCTGAGGTCTGCGAACAGCGGTGAAAGCAGCGGATCCTCTGGCGTTTGGTCATCTGCGTAGAGCTTGCGCGCCCGCACCCCCCACTCCACCGGAACCAACAGATCCCGGTCGCGGTTCCGCGCAATGGATGGGCTTTCAAACGTCATGTCGGTGAGAGGAGACAACAATGCCAGAGCCGCCGGTTTGGGCAGGTTCTCTTCGGACAGCCGTTGCATCAGCGCGAGCGTCAGATTTCCACCAGCGCTGTCTCCAGACACCGCCACATGTGCCGGGTCATGACCTTGTTCCAACAGGTAACGGTAAGATGCGACTGCGTCGTCCAAAGCAGCAGGGAACTTGTGTTCCGGGGAAAGCCGGTAGTCGGGGACCAACGCCGCAGCACCGCACCCCATGGCGATCCGGGCCGCGAGCCATCGATGCGTGATCGACGAGCCGATCGTATAAGCCCCGCCATGGAGGTACAGAACCACGCCATGGTGCCCATCTTCCGGCGCGACCCAGCGTCCTTTCAGTCCCGGTCCCAGGATTCGAACTTCGTCTACGACGCCGGGCGGACGCGGATAGGCATTGCGGGCCTGAACATCCACCATCCAACGCAGAACCCGCTGGTCCGTGACGTAGCGCAACATTGGTTTCTGGACGAAATAGGCCAGGTTATTGAAGAAAAGCTGCTGCGGCGACGTCATGCCTTGGCGTCCTCTGTGACAAGGTCTGCTGGGTCGGCCTCGCTTTGATCAAGGCTCTCCCCTTCGAATTCTGTTTCGACGATTTGGGCATCAAAGCCCTGATCCGCCAGCCAACGCCGAAACGGGGCCGTGTAGCCGTGGGTGACGAAGATCCGCTCGGCACCGGTTTCGGCGATGGCCGTGTTCAATCCCGGCCAGTCGGCATGATCAGACATCACGAACCCGCGGTCGGCGGCCCGGCGGCGACGCACACCGCGCAGCCGCATCCAGCCAGACGCAAAGGCCGTAGAGGCCGCCCCGAACCGCTTCATCCAGGGCGTGCCCAACGCAGATGGCGGGGCCACAACCAAAGCCCCCGGATAGTCCTTGGCCAGAAGGTCGCCCGTCACCTGAACGGTTTCCGGCAAGCTGTAACCCTGCTGGCGCAGAACAGCGTTGGTGCCCTCGACCGCCCCGTGGGTCAGGATCGGGCCAATGGACGGATCAACGCTGGCCAGGATCCGTTGCGCCTTGCCCAGCGCGTAGGATCCGATGACGGAAAATCGGCCCTGGGCCGCGTTATCTGCCCACCATTGATTGATCTGCCCGGCCACGGCTTCGGGACTGTCCCACGTGAAGATCGGCAGGCCGAACGTGCATTCGGAGATAAAGGCGTGACAGCGGACCGGCTCAAAGGGTTCGGACAACCCGTCAGGCGCGACCTTGTAGTCGCCCGAAACCACCCAGACCTCACCCGCCACGTCGATGCGAATCTGCGCTGATCCCGGGACATGGCCCGCCGGATGGAAGCTGACCATCGCGTCGCCGATCTGTTGCTCCTGGCCGTAGGGCATGGTTTCGAGCGTGATATCGCCCAACCTGTGTCGCACCACCGGCGCCGTTCCGTCAGATGACAGATAGCTTTTGTGGCCCCAACGCGCGTGATCGGAATGGCCATGCGTGATCAGGGCGCGATCTACGGGGCGCCACGGGTCGATGTAGAAATCACCCGCCGCACAGTAGATCCCCCGTTCGGTAAATGTCAGAACAGCATCGCGCGCCATAAAACGTCACCTAAGCGTTCGGCGCGGGAATTGACAGTACCGGGCGGCCATGAAGGGATGGCGACGCAAGGTTGCAGCGGAGGGCAGACATGTCGTTGAGAGACCGATTGATGCAAGGCGCGCCCCTTTCGGCGACGTTCCTGAAAACGCCCGAGATCATGGTGGTGGAGATGCTGGCGGTCTCTGGCCTCGACTTCTTTTGCCTCGATGCCGAACATTCCGCCTTCGACCGTGCCCGGATGGATGCCTGTCTTGCCATGGCGCGTGCTTTGAATTTTCCGGCTCTGGTGCGGGTACCGGCGGGGCGGCCCGAGATCATCCTGGGCGTCCTTGACAGCGGCGCGACAGGCGTCGTGGTGCCGCATGTGGACAGCGTGGCCAAAGCGCAAGACGTCGCCCGATCCGCGCGCTTTGGCCTAGGCGGGCGCGGCTTTGCTGGCACCACGCGCTGGGCGGGCGCGGCAGGCGCCTCCATGGCGGACCTACTGGCCAAATCCCAGTCCGAAACCATCGTGCTGGCACAAATCGAAGAACCATCGGGGGTTGAAGCGGCCAACGAAATCGCAGCGGTGGATGGGATCGACGGGCTTTTCGTCGGCCCGGCAGATCTGTCGGTGTCCTATGGCAAGGCGAATGTGGAAAGCCCGGAACTCCATGCCGCCTATGAGGCGGTGGGCAAGGCCTGCAAGGCCCAGGGCAAAGGCTTCGTAACCTGGGCCCCGAATGTGGCCAAGATGAAGGACTGGCGCCCCTACGGCGTGAACTGCTTTTTCATCGCCTCGGATCAATCCTGGGTGCTGGCCGGAGCGCGACAGGTCGTGGCTGAACTCAAAGAGCTTGAGTAAGCCCATTTCGGAACGCCCCCCGGCGGTATTTAGGGTCTGGCAAGTCGGCACGGGTCTGTGTTAACCGTGCGGCAGGTTTCGGTGGTAGCTCCACCGCCCCCAATCCAAAAAACCGCAAAACCCGGATAAGTCCCATGCTACAGGACTTCTTTTCATATTACGCGCCCCATAAGCGCTTGTTCATGGCCGATTTCGGCTGTGCCGTTCTGTCAGCGATCCTGTCGCTTGGCTTCCCGCTGGCGGTGACCTTCTTCGTCGACGTTCTGCTGCCTCAGGGCGATTGGACAATGAGCCTGCTGGCAGCCTTTGCGCTTTTGATGATCTACCTGGTCAATGGCGGGCTGATGTTCATCGTCACCTATTGGGGCCATGTGCTGGGCATTGCGATTGAAACCGAGATGCGCCGGCGCGCCTTTGATCATGTGCAGAAGCTTTCCTTCCGGTTCTTCGATGAACAGAAGACCGGGCATCTGGTCGGTCGCCTGACGAAGGATCTGGAGGAAATCGGCGAGGTCGCGCACCATGGGCCGGAAGACCTGTTCGTGGCTATCATGACCTTTCTGGGCGCGCTGGTTCTGATGTTCATGGTACATCCGCCGCTCGCTACCATTGCCGCACTGGTCGGGCCGTTGGTTCTGTACCTGGTTGTCCGCTATGGCGGGGAAATGACGCTGAACTGGCGGTCGCAATTTGACCGGATCGGTGCATTTAATGCCCGGATCGAAGAGAATGTGGGCGGCGCACGGGTCGTTCGTGCCTTCGCCAATGAAGAACATGAACGTGCGCTCTTTGCCGTCGACAATGACCGCTATCGCCGGGTGAAACACAGCGCCTATTGGATCGTCGCGATCACCCAGACGATCAACTATCTGGGCATGCGGGTGGTGCAGGTCATCATCCTGATCGGCGGAGCTTACTTCGTCGCACAAGGCAGCCTGACAATCGGCGGTTTCGTGGGCTTCTTGCTGCTGATCAATGTCTTTTTCCAACCGCTCGACAAGATCGCTGCGGTGGTTGAGACCTATCCGAAAGGCATCGCCGGGTTCCAGCGCTATAGCGAATTGCTGGCAACCGAACCTGACATCGTAGACGCAGACGGTGCCATCGATTTGCCGTCTGTGCGCGGCGACATCGCCTTTGACGAAGTTCTGTTTGAGTATGCGCCCGGGCGGCCCGTCGTGGCGGCCTTGTCCCTGGATATCAAGGCAGGTGAAACCGTCGCCTTTGTCGGACCGTCCGGCGCGGGGAAGACGACCATGCTGGCGCTTGTTCCGCGGTTCTATGAAGTGTCAGGCGGGCGGATCACGTTGGACGGTACCGACATTCGCGACGTGAAACTGGCCGCGCTGCGCCGCCATATCGGCATCGTCAGCCAGGATGTGTTTCTCTTTGCGGGCACTCTGCGGGAAAACATCGCCTACGGTCGACTGGATGCAAGTGAAGCGGACATACAGGATGCCGCCCGCCGTGCTCGCCTGGAAGATATGATCGCCGAAATGCCCGACGGGCTTGATACCGTGATCGGCGAACGTGGCGTAAAACTTTCCGGCGGTCAGAAACAGCGGGTCGCCATTGCGCGGATCTTCTTGAAGAATCCCCCCATTCTGATCTTGGACGAAGCGACATCCGCCCTGGATACCGAGACCGAGCGCGTGATCCAGAACTCGCTCGAGGAATTGGCCGAGGGACGCACGGTTCTGGTGATTGCGCACCGCTTGGCCACGATCCGCAACGCCGACCGTATCGCGGTGGTGCGAAACGGAACGATCGTGGAAATGGGCAGCCATGCCGAGCTCTTGTCTCGTGACGGGCCTTACCAGCAACTTCATGCAGCACAATCCGACCTGGCACGGCCAGCGGCCGAGTGACCGCAACCGCATCCGCGCAAAGGTACTGGGTCAGGTCGGTTTACCGAATCGCCTCGCTAAACGGCTGATTTTTATGTGTTCGCTTTCGGGCGAGAATTCCCGCCAGTTGAACAATGATAATGCAATGCGCCGTGTCGTTTTCGTTTTCGCCACAACGAAGCCCCTCTTCAGAACGCCAACGCACCGTTTCTTCCTAAATATTTCCGCAACGTCCGCCGCAATTCAGGGGCTTGATTATTATTGGCTCCGCTTTAGAAACAATAATTGGGGGATAATTGCGCATTCCTTCGTTATCTTGCCGTGAAATCAAGGTGTTACCGAGATTTGGGCGGGGATGCGCCAAATGTTTGAAGGCCGATTTTGTGCTTAAGGCAAAAATCGGTACGTACGCAGGTGGGGTTGTTTGTGATTTGGCGGGCAAATAGGTGCGAATCCATGCGGGATAGTCTTTTGGCAATTGATTGGTCCGACTTTTCAGGTTCGGACCCTGCGCACTTCTTGCCGTATAATCTGGTCCACCCGGTGGCGAAACCCAAGACTTGGGGCACCGGCGGATATGCGCGCTGGCCCGATGGCAGTTGGCCGGGTGTCGGTCGCATCGTGGTGGCGGGCTCGGACGACCTGACGGCTTACGATCCGTACAAGGACATCCTGGTTTTTGGATATCGCGACGCCGATCGGCGCATTACCGAAATGAGCTCCCGTGACCATTCGGTCTGCTTTGAGGAACTGGATGAGGGGCTGTGGGATCTGAAGATCATGCCCCTATCGGATGCCGATGGTGGGGAACCTGTCGCAACGATCCAAGGGCTGATACAGGACGATCTGGGCACCATCATCGAAAGTTGGGTCCCCACCGAAGATGGGTTTCAGGCTGATCTTGTGGCGGCTGTTTTCTGCGTCGAACGAGAAGATCATGTTCCGGCCAACCACATTGCCGTGCTGACCCACGAAGAAGGCGCTGTCACCCGCTACAATTTCGCGGAGTTTCAGTCAGTCCATCAAGACGATGTGGTTTTGAATTTCACCACCATGACCGGCCGCGCATTGCGGGCCGATTACGATGAAAGCAAAAAAAGCCTGCGGATCGAGCATTACGATGACCGGATCGAGCCGTTCAATGCGGTCTGGGGCACAACCATTATCGAGAACATTACACCAGACCAGTTGAAGGGATTGAACCAACTCTGGAGCCGCGATGCGACGCTAGAACAAGAAGCTGTCCTTCGGGGGCGGTTCAATACCATGATCCGCGAACTGGTTGGCGACACAGATGCTGACGCCTCGGTTGAAGATGCGGAAGAACAAACAGCGGTCGCGCCCGACCCCGAAGTCACCGCTCCTGTCACTGAGCCGACCGTATCGGTCGAGGCTGCAGACTTTCTGCCGGGCACTGTGCAAGCTGCGCAATTCCATTTGACGCTCAGCCAGTCGTCGGATCGGGATGTGCTGGTTGCAATCGCGACAGGCGACGGAGAAAGCGTGTCCGGCGAGACCGCGACGGTACGTATTCCGGTGGGCAAGACCCGCGTTACGGCCACTGTCGACCTTCTGGACGGTGCGGCTGAAACGCTTTCCATGCGGATCGTCAGCGCGGATGGCGCCAAGGTAGGCCGGGACCGTGCAGAAGTTGCGCTCAAGGCTCAACCTGCCGCGGTTCCGAAACGCCGAACGGCTAGAAGGATCCCGGCAAAACTCCTGCCCGCAGAACACCGACCTGCCGATCGCAATACCGGCCCGATGGCCGCAGAAAATCCCGTTCCGCCGACGATAACTTTCGTGCTGGATCTCGACGCGCCGTTCGACGAGGAATTCAGCCTGTCTTACTGGACCGAAGATATTACGGCCATTGCAGGGGAAGACTATCTGCCCGCTTCGGGTCGCGTGGTCTTTGCGCCGGGAGAGACGAGCAAACGCGTTGCCGTCAACCTGCCGGTTCAAACGACGACCGATCCGGACCAGACTTTCCGCTTCGTCGTGGATGGCGGCGAGGATGGCCCGATCCAGGTGATCGCAACGGTACAGGATGACGCGTCGATAGCGCAAAAGAGCCTTCGCTAACGGCTTGAACCTTCGGGGCCGCCAAGGCAGGCTGGCCCCATGACCAAACTTCAATCCTCCAACGGAACTGCTGCCTCGCCTCTTTGTTTTGGTGCGATGCAATTTGGCGACCGCGCCGACGAAACAGCATCTGAGCAGATGTACGAAGCCAGCCGTGCGGCCGGACTGACCTTCTTTGACACGGCTCATGTCTATACGGGTGGAGCATCTGAAACCTTGTTGGGCAAGTTTGTCGGGGCCGAGCGCGAAAGTCTGACGATTGCGACGAAGGCGGGCTATAGCGGCGGCTCCTCTCGCGCTAACATTCTGGCGACCTTCGACGAGAGCCGCCAGCGGTTGGGGATGGATATGGTCGATATCCTCTACCTGCATCGCTGGGATGATGGGGCGCCGCTGGAGGAGACGTTCGAAACCCTGGCCGAACTCCAGCATCAAGGTAAGATCCGGTATATCGGGGTCTCAAACTTTGCCGCATGGCAGGTGATGAAGGCCCAGGCTGTTGCCAACACTCTTGGCACGCGCATCGATATTCTGCAGCCCATGTACAACCTCGTCAAACGACAGGCCGAGGTGGAATTGCTGCCCATGGCTCTGGATCAACAGATCGCTGTTGCGCCATATTCACCCTTAGGCGGCGGCCTTCTAACCGGAAAGTACAGCAGCGGCGGTACTGGCAGACTGACAGAAGACAGCCGGTATGCCGCCCGCTACGCTCCAGATGCGATGCATAAGACCGCCGATGCGTTAACCGCCCTGGCAGCGGAAGCCGGACAACATCCCGCGACGCTGGCCGTTGCCTGGGTGCAGCAACATGCTGCCGTCACCGCTCCGATCATCAGTGCTCGTAGTTTGGAACAGCTGAAACCCTCGCTCGCCGTGGCGGAAGTGAAACTCGATGCCGCCTTGGTGGACCGGATCAGCGCGCTGCATCCTGCCCCGCCCCCCGCCACGGACCGGCTTGAAGAGGCCTGACGGTGCCTCCCATCGGCAAGGTGGCCATCTACGCTACCTCCCCCAAAGGGCTGTTGGTCTTTACGGAACCCGACTTCCCGGACGTGCCTTTTCAGGTGCCGGGCGGCACAATTGAACCCGGCGAACAACCCTGCGCGGCTGCCCAACGAGAGTTCACGGAAGAAACCGGACTGGCGGTTACAGGACACTACCATCTGTTCGCAGAGCAGAAGGTTACGCTGCCGCGGCCCAACGGACCCCAGGCAATGCACCGGTACTGCTTTCAAACAGACCTTCCAGCGGACCTACCACACACGTGGGACCATATTGAGGCCCTTCCGAGCGATGGGTCTGCCCCAATTCTCTTTCGTTATTCGTGGTTGTCTCTGGATCAGGCAAACGTTTCGCTGGGCTCTGGGATGGAGATCCCTCTCCCCGCGCTTGAACGCCATCTGCGAGATGTGCCTACCAATGACCTAAGCCCAACGGGAGAAGATACTGATCCGTAACGAAGCCTGCATGGGATGCACATTCAGGGACTTCCGCTTCGGTGATTTCCGCCCGTAACACCGCATCAAGACAGGCATCTGTCATCTGCTCGTCTTGCCAGTCCTTAATCAACAGCACGACCACCTTGCGACTGCCGCCAGGCCGCAAAACAAACGTGCGAACTATGAATGCCGGCGGGGCGCAGGACGTGCCGCACAAAGCTTGCACATCGGACATATAGTTAAGCTTTGACCAGGCATCGACGAGGACAAGCGTCAGAACCGACTCTTCCTCCGGAATACTGCTGAGACCAAGCCTTTCCTGCCAATCCGTGGCGTGATCCCCCAATAACGTCACCCCCGCTCCCCTGGGATTCGGCCAGAGCACCCAAAGCGAAACGACCGAAGCCACTGCGAAAAAACCCAAAATTCCGACAATTCTTCCCAAAGTCACGCCTTTAACACCGGTTCTTGGACGCCTTTTTGACACTTATTTCACGCCTAGCCTGACGCAAGGTGAGTTATACGACTGACAACAAATTAAATGACTGGGGGAACGGCCAATGAGCTTTCACTTCAACGAGTTTACCGCGCCGGGCGGACGTCCTCGCCCTTCTTTGGCGGTGATTTTTGATCAAGGCTACTGGTATGCGCACACGGCTGATGGGCCGTGTGGTCGGGCCAAAGATTGCATTTGGCGTGCCCGCCGTGGCCCTTCCGCCTGCTCGGGCTGCGCCTTGGGTGTCGCCAGCCCCTACATCGAGACCCTCGAGTCCGTCGGATCATCCTCCCCCCTGATCGACCAATCCAGGACTTGAGTTCGGAGCCGCCTCATCCACATGGCGATCCGATTCTAAGGCGGCCCGTTACCCCTGCGGGCCGCCTTTTTTGATCCAACTCCGCTCGATTTCCCCGTGTCCCGGCCCATTTTTTGGGCCATGGTGGTAACAAATGGACAAATAGGGGACAGAACATGTCGCTGATGAAGCTTCTCGAACAGGCTGGTGGTGGCCAGGCACTCCAGCAATTGGCGCAACAATTCAACATGGATGAGGCCCAGGCGGGCCAGTTATCGCAACTGCTCGCACCTGCCATAGGTCAAGCCACCAAGCGACGCGCCGAGTCCGGAGGTCTCGACGCAGTTCTTGGCCAGCTAAAAGGCGAAGGTCAGGCAAATCTCTTTGATGATCCAGCCGCCGCCGCGGCCCCCGACGGCCGCGCCCAGGGCGCCGCGTTCCTGGAACAGATCATGGGCGGGACCGAGGCCACGGAAGGACTGGCTCAAGAAGCCGCCAGCCGCGCCGGGATTGATGTCTCCACAGTTCAGGATTTCATGCCTGCACTCGCAGGGATGCTGCAGGGCGGAATGCAACGAAATATGCCAGATTCTGCGATCCAGGGCCTCATGGGCGGCGGAAGCAGCAGTGGCGGCGGGCTGATGGGAATGGTCGGCAGCTTATTGGGCCGCAGCGGCGGCGCAGGCGGCGGAGGCATGGATATGCTGACAAACCTTCTCGATGCCGACAATGACGGATCCGTCATGGACGACATTCTCGCCAAGGTCATGCGCTAACATGACGAACGCGGTGCGCGAGTGGCCCTGATTTAGGACAACACCAAAGCGCGCTTCGGGTCATCGAAAACGCCAATGGCCGAAACGCCACCACTCATTCTTATTGGCGCAAGTATCCTGGGGGAGCGGCCTCGAAGGCCGCGGGGGCAACGCCCCCCGGTGATACGAATAAGCCCGCCCCTTCCTGGGGCGGGCTTTCCTTCTAATAACGATTACCCGACCAACGCGTTGTCTGCCCGCTTCACAACAACGATGGACGACCGCGGCAAGCTGCCCTCACCATCCGGGAACGGCGCGCCGGGATGCTGGATGCCCACGAACATTGTCCGACGGTCGCTTGACCAGGTCAGGCCAGTCACTTCGGAACCGTTCGGGCCGGTCAGGAAGCGACGGATCTCACCCGTAACCGGGTCGCCCGCCAGCATCTGGTTGTTGCCCATGCCAGCGAAGTCCCCTTCATTATCATCGTCGCCATCGGTCTGGATCCAGATCAGACCCGTCGTGTCGATCTGCATGCCGTCTGGCGAGTTGAAGAGGTTGCCTTCGTTGATGTTGGCCGTTCCGGCATAGGGTCCTTCGGCATGAACGGTCGGGTTGCCGGCCATGACATAAAGATCCCATTCAAACGCTGCGTCGGCATGGTCATCGTTGGCGGGGCGCCACCGGACGATCTGACCATAGCCGTTGGTTTCGCGCGGGTTGACGGCATTCACCGTCATCTCGTCGCCACCGGCATTGGTGCGGATCGAGCCGTCATCGTTGGTGGCACCGCGGCGGCTGTTGTTGGTCAGGCAGCAATAGGCCTCAACAGCGGTGGGGTTCACAGCGATCCATTCCGGACGGTCCATGGTGGTGGCCCCAACGGCAGAAGCTGCGGTACGGGTGAAGATCGCGATCTCGGCCGCATCCATGCCCGTAGCTTCCGGTGTCAGAGCAACCCACTCGCCGGATTGGTCGTCGTTGAACTTGGCCACGTAGAGCTGACCTTCTGATAGCAGCGTCGAGGTATCGCCACCTGGAACATAAACGTCGCGGGACAGCCACTTATACATGAACTCGCCACGCTCATCGTCGCCCATGTAAACGACCACTCGGCCATCGGGGGCCAACGCATAGGCGGCGTTCTCATGCTTGAAGCGACCCAGAGCAGTGTGCTTGACCGGGGTCATTGCCGGATCGGCAGGATCAATCTCAACGATGTAACCTGCGCGGTGCGGCTCATTCGGGTTCTGGCTGATGTCGAAACGTGCATCATAGCCGTGGTAGTTATACCGGCCCGGATCCACGTCGGTCGACACGCCGTAGCGCTTGTAGCCGCCCATGACCTGATCGCTTACGTTCAGCTCCTCGGCCGTGGTGCCGAAATAGCCGTTGAAGTTCTCTTCACAGGTCAGATACGTGCCCCAGGGCGTGCGGCCCGACCCACAGTTGTTGAAAGTCCCGAGCGACTGGGTACCGGTTGCGTCAGCCGCAGTTTTCAGAAGGTCGTGGCCAGCAGCTGGACCATCAATGACCATGGCCGTGTTGTGGTGAATGCGGCGGTTGTAGGGGCTGTCGACCACAACGGCCCAGCCATCTTCACCCTCGGCCACTTCGATCACGGATACACCCTGGAAGTTTTGCAGGCGCTGAACGTCGTCCGCAGAAGTCGGCATACCGTCTTCGGTGTGGGCCAGGTTCAGCTTGGCGTTCACATATTCACTGTTCACAACCAGCAATTCCTTGCCGCCGACAGTGAACAGTTCCATCCCGTCGGTGTTCTCGCCGAACACGCGGTCAGACCCTTCGGTTGGAATACCTTGGGCCGGATCGAATTCAGGCGCATCCGAGAAAAGCGGGTCACCCCAACGCACAAGAACGTCCCAGGTGTAGCCTTCGGGAACGTGGATTGTGCCATCGGTCTGCGGCGGGATCTGAGCAAAGGCAAAGCGGTCCGTCTGCTGTGCCAAGGCGGTGGTGCCCTTCAGAGCAGCCGCGCCCATGACAGCCGCACCAGATCCAAACGCCAGAACACCACTCAGAAAACCGCGCCGCGAAATGGCGCTTTCGACGACACGGTCGAAATCCTGAACTTCTGCACGGGGAAATTTCAGCTCATCCCAATCGTCGAAGGACAGTTCCTGTTGGTCGATGTCTTTCATGTCTTGCTCCCCAATTTTTTTGGCTGGACTGTGTTAACACACTGGCGCTTCCTAAAGTTGTCTTTTGAAGGATTTGTGACGGTCATTAGGACTATTTTAATACCACCCGCATGCCTTGAGGACGCACATCGTCCAGCCACACATTCTCTACTTTTTTATTATTTATTTTCATGCGCTTAAATGAACATAGAATCCTGTACACGAGACCGAACGCGAACCCTGTGACCTTTTGACCAACGGAGGTTTCCGGGCACGTTTGAAGCCGCGACCGCAAACAGTGTTTTCTCGCCAAAAGTTAACAATTTAGATGTGCGGTCATCCGTCTCAGCCGTGATAGGCCCGCATCGGATCGATCCATGTGGGCCGGTCCGGCAACCGCAGGCGTGGATGCGCAGGCGCTGTCTGGCTGACAACCTTTCCCCGGCGCAAAACGGCGCGGCGGGGTGCACGCAGGCGGATCGCCTCGCATGGATCAGGGGCATTCAGCACAACCAGATCTGCGCTCTTGCCCTGGGAAATGCCGAGATGCGCCAAATCCATAATCTGAGCGGGGGAATCCGTGATCGCATCGAACCCCGCCCACAGCCCAGCCGGATCAATCATGTGGCAGGCATGGGCCGCCAGGAACGCAATGTCCAAAAGACAGGCCCGCCCCAGCGGATACCAGGGGTCCATGACGCAATCCTGCGCAAACGCCACGGTGCAGCCTGCGCGCATAAGTTCCGGCACTCGGGCCAGACCACGACGCTTCGGATAGGTGTCCATCCGGCCCTGCAGATGCAGATTTACGGCCGGATTGACGACCACATTGATCTCGGCTTCGGCCATCTGCGTAATCAGCCGGGCGGCATAGAAATTGTCCATGGAATGCATGGAGGTCAGGTGAGACGCCGTCACCCTGCCCTGCAAACTCAGCCGCCGCGTTTCATAGACAAGCGTTTCGATATGGCGCGAATTCGGATCGTCATTCTCATCGCAGTGCATATCGACCATGGCGCCGCGTTCGGCAGCGATCTGGCAGAGTGCCGTGATAGAGGCCCGCCCAAGCTCTGCGGTTTGCTCCAGATGCGGTGCGCCACCGACCACGTCAAAGCCCATATCGAGCACGGCTTCGATACTGTCCGCCATGTCATCGCGGCAATAAAACCCCATCTGCGGGAAAGCGACGAGTTGCAGGTCCAGATAGTCGGCCACCTCCTCCTTCACGGCCGCAAGCGCGCGTGCCGCCACCAGATCAGGGTCGGTCACGTCAACATGGGTCCGCACCGCCAGCAGGCCCTGGCTGACCGCAATGTCGAAATAGCGAAGCGCTCTGTCGCGATAATCTTCCGCGGTCATGGACGGGGCCAATTGCCCCCAAAGCGCGATGCCCTCGGCGAGCGTACCGGTCTCATTCACTTCGTCCGTCGCCGTCAGGCTCAGCGTCGCATCCAGGTGGAAATGGCAGTCCACAAAGGGCGGGCTCACCAGATGCCCGCGCACATCCATCACCTTGGCGCCGTCCGTTGGCAGATCAGCAGCAATCGCAGCGATCCGACCGTCGCTTATGCCAATATCCTGGCTGATCCGACCGTCCGGCAGGTTGGCTCCGGCGAGGATCAAATCGAACGCCATGGGGGCTCCCTTTCCCAAAGATCCGGCGCCAATGGCAGCGCCGCATCCGGGCCAGATTATTCATCCAAAACGGATTGGCAACGCGGGGGCAGGTTTGATTCTCGGAATGGTTGCGCTCTGACCGCAGACCCGCGGATCAATTGGGCAAAGCACGACGCAGAACCAGCCCGTGTTTCTCGTCGGAACGGTACCCCAGACGCTCGTAAAACCCCTTCGCCACATTATGCCGACCGGTCAGAAGCATGATCTTGTAGCAGTCCCGGGACCAAGCGGCCTGCTCCAGGGTTGTCATCACCAGACGGGCAAGCCCCTGGCGGCGGTAGTCAGACAAGGTGGCAACATTTTCCACCAAGGCGTAGGACCGGCCCGCATAGGTCAGATTGGGCAGCACGTGAAGGGTGGCCATAGAGACAATGCGACCGTCCAACTCCGCACCGAACACGGCCGTTCCCGGATGATCCAAGATATCCTGAAACCTTGCCGCGCCCGCATCGCCTGTCAAAGCCGGGATCCGGACCGACAATTCTGCGTAAAGCGCGCACAGATCGGCAAAGTCAGACAGCGAAAGGGGCCTGCAGATGGCCCCCGCCGGGGCATCACCCAAGGGCGTAACCCGCACCCCGCACCGTCCGAACGGGATCTTCGCCACCATGCTGGCACAGGGCCTTCCGCAGCCGCCCGATATGGACATCGACCGTTCGTGTGTCGACATAGATGTCGCGCCCCCAGACCCGGTCGAGCAATTGCTCGCGGCTCCAGACCCGTCCGGGCTTTTCCATGAATGTGCTGAGCAAACGGAACTCGGTCGGCCCAAGCTTCAGCGTTTCTCCTGCGCGGTACACACGATGGGTTTCGGCATCGAGCATGATGTCGCTAAATTCCAAACGGCTGCCCACGCTGGCAGGCCGCGTCCGCCGGAGCTGCGCCCTAACCCGTGCCATCAGCTCAATCACGGAATAGGGCTTCACCACGTAATCGTCGGCGCCGGTTTCCAGCCCACGCACCCGATCGACCTCTTCACTGCGTGCGCTCAGCATTATGATTGGCACATCGCGTGTGTCGTTCCGCATTTTCAGGCGGCGACAGACTTCGATCCCAGAGACACGCGGCAACATCCAATCCAGCACAATAATGTCCGGCGCGTCCTCGTCCACCAGGATCAAGGCCTCTTCCCCGTTCTCGGCGCGGCTGACCCGAAAGCCCTCGGCTTCCAGATTATAGGCCAGAACTTCACGCTGCGCAGGTTCGTCCTCTACAACAAGGACGGTGGGTTGTTCAGCAGGCGGTGCCATGTCAGATCTCTAGCTGTCTCACATCTCGAGTATTTCGTATGGGGTCCTGTCGCCTTTGGGACGTTCCTCTTCAGGCGGCTCGCCCGTCACGAGATAGATCACCTGTTCCGAGATGGATGTGACGTGATCCCCCATACGTTCGATATTCTTGGCGATGAAATGCAGATGCATGCACGAGGTGATACTGCGCGGATCTTCCATCATGTGGGTCAGAAATTCGCGGAACAGCGCATTGTACATCTGGTCCACTTCCAGATCGCGCTCGCGGACATCGGTGGCCATGTTCGCATCACGCTGGATGTAGGCGTCGAGCGCATCCTTCAACATCGCCTCGACCACCCGGGCCATCCGACGCAAGGCCACCGTCGACCCACCGACCGCTGGCATCTCTGACAGAACCGCGGTGCGCTTGGCGATGTTCTTGGCATAATCGCCCACACGTTCCAGATTGCCAGAGATCTTCATAACCGACAAAACGGTGCGCAGATCGCTTGCAACCGGGGCCCGCAGCGCGATCAACCGCGCCACTTCCTCGTTCACCCGCTCTTCAAGCTCGTCAATGGCCTTGTCATTGAGCCGCACACGATTGGCCAGTTCCAAATCGCGCGCCACCAGACAGTCGGCTGATTCAAGAATGGCCGCCTCCACCATTCCGCCCATTTTCATAATCATCGCCTGGATCGCTTCCAGATCCCGATCAAAGGCGGCAGAGATGTGTGGATCTTGCATTGTTGCGTTGCCTTACGTTATCCGATCCGACCGGTGATGTAGCTTTCGGTCCGGGGATCCTGTGGATTGTTAAAAATCTGGCCGGTTTCGCCATACTCAACCAGGTTGCCCAAGTGGAAGAAGGCGGTCTTTTGGCTGACGCGCGCGGCCTGCTGCATCGAGTGGGTAACGATGACCACCGAGTAATTCTGGCGCAGTTCGTCGATCAGGTTTTCCACCTGTTCCGTCGCAATTGGGTCGAGCGCCGAACAGGGTTCGTCCATCAGCAAAACCTCGGGCTCCGTGGCCACAGCGCGGGCGATGCAAAGACGCTGCTGCTGACCACCGGATAAACCGGTGCCCGGTGCGTTCAAGCGGTCTTTCACTTCGTCCCAGATCGCGCCACGCCGCAGGGCTTTTTCGACGATCTCATCCATCTCGGCCTTGTTACTGGCAAGGCCGTGGATGCCAGGACCATAAGCAACATTGTCGTAGATCGACTTCGGGAAGGGGTTCGGCTTCTGAAAGACCATGCCCACCTTGGCGCGCAACTGCACCGGGTCGACCCGCTTGTCGTAGATATCTTCGTTATCGATGCGGATATCACCTTCCACCCGGCAGATATCGATCGTGTCGTTCATCCGGTTCAGGCACCGCAGGAAGGTCGACTTGCCGCAACCCGATGGGCCAATGAAGGCCGTAACGGCTTTGTCATCGATATCGACATCCACATCTTTGATCGCGTGGGTGTCGCCGTAATAGACCTGACAGCCACGTGCCGCGATCTTGGGGTTGTCCGTATCCACAATTCTGTCGACAGGGCGCATATCGTTCATGGTTGGGTCCCCCATTACCAGCGGCGTTCGAAGCGGCGGCGCAAGAAGATGGCCATCGCATTCATGAAGAGTAGGAATATAAGCAAGACGATGATTGCACCTGAAGCCCGCTCAAAGAAGGCCGGATCCGACCGCGTTGTCCAAAAGTAGACCTGGACGGGCAGCGCTGTTGCCGGATCAAAGAAGCCTTCCGGTGGGATCGCCGGGTAGTTTTGCACCAGCGCGACCATGCCAATCAGGAGCAGCGGAGCTGTTTCACCCAGAGCCTGTGCAAGGCCGATAATGGTGCCGGTCAGAATACCCGGTGCCGCCAAAGGCAACACATGGTGGAAGACCGACTGCATCTTGGACGCGCCAAGCCCCAAAGCCGCGCTGCGGATCGAAGGCGGCACCGATTTGAGCGATGCCCGGGTGGCAATGATGATCGTCGGGAGGGTCATCAGCGTGAGCACGAGGCCACCGACAATCGGTGCGGATTGCGGCAAACCAGCGAAGTTAATGAAGATCGCAAGGCCCAGAATACCGAACACGATTGAAGGTACCGCAGCGAGGTTCGAGATATTCACCTCGATCAGGTCAGAGAACCAATTCTTTGGCGCGAACTCTTCCAGATAGATCGATGCGGCCACACCAATGGGCAAGGCAAGGAACAAGACGACCAGCATCATATAGAGCGAGCCCAACATCGCCACGCCGAGGCCAGCGGCTTCGGGGCGGGTCGGAGATGCATCCGGACGCGTGAAGAAGCCAAAGTTGAATTTTCGCTCCAAAACGCCAGCTTCTTTTAAACGGTCCGCAAGCTGGAGCTGTTCAGGCGAGATCTTACTGTCGAGCTCTGCACTCGCCATCGTCACCCGGCCCTTGTAGTAGCCGTCGATCCGACCGTTGGCCAGAAACGTGAACGTCCGTTCGAGCGGCCAATTTGAGGTCTTCAGAGCCGCGCGGCGCAGATCCGCATTCGCGTCATCTGACATCAGGCCCATCGCCTCACCGATGTCGATCTGGCCGTCCAAACCACGCTCGGCCAATTTGGCCTCAAGCGCCGATTGCACGATTGCCTTATATTTGCCGGTCTTCAGCATCGACGATTCCGCGTCGTTGAACTGCTCCTCGGTCAAGCTGACATCCACGGTGATCACAGTCTGTGTGAAGGCGGACAGGCCGTTATAGAGGATCGAAATCAGCAACATTGCGAGCGCAAACACACCGATCCCGATGGCCAGCAGACCATACATCTTAAAGCGCTTCTCCGCAGAGTTTCGACGCTTCATATGGTCGGTTTCGATGAGGAGCGAGCCGTGATGCGCCGCCTTAGGCACTTCGGCAGACGTAGCGTCGGTCATTCATATTGCTCCCGGTATTTACGCACGATGTAGAGGGCAAGCACGTTCAGCCCCAGCGTGAAGACGAAGAGTGTGAGGCCCAAAGCAAAGGCCACAAGCGTTTCTGGACTGCCGAAGTCAGTATCTCCGGTCAACTGACTGACAATCTTGACCGTGACCGTGGTCATGGCTTCAAACGGGTTGATAAACTTCCCATCAGCCCATTGAGCCGCCGCGGCCCCTGCCCCCATCACCACGATCATCGTTTCGCCGATGGCGCGCGATGCGGCCAGCAGGACAGCACCGACGATGCCAGGCAATGCGGCGGGGATCACAACTTTGCGGATGGTTTCGGAATGGGTCGCCCCCAGGCCAAAGGAACCGTCGCGCATCGCCTGCGGTACCGCGTTGATGATGTCGTCGGACAGGGACGACACGAACGGGATCAGCATGACACCCATGACCAGACCAGCGGTCAGCACCGAGGAAGAAGAATTCCCCAAGCCCAGCGGTTCGGCAAAGTAGTCCCGCAAGAGCGGCCCAACCGTGATCAGCGCGAAGAGGCCATACACGATGGTCGGGATACCAGCCAGGATCTCCAACAGTGGCTTGGCGATCGACCGGAACCGGTTCGACGCATATTCCGACATGTAGATCGCGGCATAAAGACCGATCGGCACAGAAACCAACAGCGCAATGACCGAGATGTAGAGCGTTCCCCAGAGAAGCGGCAGGATACCAAGCTCACTGCCACCGCCGCGGCCAGAAAAGCTCGGCGACCACTCGGTCCCTAGCAAGAACCGGCGCCAGTCATAGGCCTGGAAGAAGTTTATCGTCTCGAAGATCATGGACAGGACAATGCCCAGCGTCGTCAGAATGGCGATGGTCGAGGCCAGGATCAGCAGGGCCAAAACGCCAGTTTCCACCACATTGCGGGCGCGAAACTCTGGCTTAGTCCGGGAATAAGCATATCCGAAACCCGCTGCCGCCAAACCGAGCACCAGGATGGTCATCCAAATGCGAGACGAACTGGCCGACGCGCGATATTGCTGCGCCGCATTTACAACAGCCTGGCTTGGCTCGGATCCCAGGGCGAACCCAATCTCGCCCAGTCGCGCCCGAACGTTCGTAAAGTCCGTCCGGATATTGGCGGCCTGATCTTCGGTCAGCTTGCCTTCACTGATGGCCACCTCAAACCCTGCGGCGAGGCGGCGCACATCTTCCATGACAAGGCTGCGCGTTGTGCCTTCGGCGATGGCGTCGTCCGGGATCAGGTCGGACACGCGACCGTCGATCATGATGGGCGATACAATCAGCCACACGGCCATCACCAGCAGGCTGGGCACCGCGGTGGCAAGAACAACGTTCCAGCCATAGTAGTTGGGCAGCGAATGCAAGCCGCGCGCACCGTCCGGCGAAACCTGAATGGCACGCTGTCGCCCAATCACATAACCGGCGACCGACAGGACTAGAATTATGAGAAGTATCCAGAGAACCGGCATCGCCCGGTATTCCTTAAAATCTGCGCAGTCCTAAGGCCGCGACTTAGGCCACACCCCCTGCATGGCCGCAGAAAAAGGGGATACCGCCCGCCAGATCAGCGGGCGGCACCAATTGGTCTAGCTTAGGAACCAGAGCCCATGACCTGCTCTTCAGCGATCATCTGCTGTGTGGCGGCCAGTTCAGGATCAGCCACCAGGCCGTAGGACGCCAGCGGGCCGTCGGGGCCAGCAACTTCGTCAGCCACGAAGAACTGAGCGTACTCTTTCAGGCCGGGGATCACGCCGATGTGGGCCTTCTTGATGTAGAAGTACAGCGGGCGCGACACAGGATATTCGCCAGTCGAGATAGTCTCGGTCGACGGAGAAACGCCGCCCATCGTGGCGACTTTCAGCTTGTCCTGGTTGTTTTCGTAGAATGCCAGACCGAAGACGCCGATGCCATTCGGGTTAGCGTCGATACGGGCCAGAGTTTCCGTGTAGTCACCGTCGATGTCGACAGAACGACCGTCGGTGCGGACTGCCAGGCAGGCATCTTCGGCGTCGTCTTCGGACATGCCGGATGCGATCATGGCTTCGAAAGCGCCAGTGGCTTCACAGCCAGCTGCGACAACCTTCTCTTCGAACACTTCGCGCGTGCCGTGCTTGGTGCCTGGGATGAAAGCGATGATTTCAGCGTCGGGCAGATCGGCGTTGAACTCATTCCACTTGGTGTAGGGGTTGTCGACCAGTGCGCCGTCAACCAGAACCTTCGGGGCCAAAGCGTTGAAGATGTCAGCAGGCTGGAACGCTGTGTAAGCTGGGCCGTCAATCTGGCTAGCAAACACGATGCCGTCATAGCCGATGCGGACTTCGATGATGTCGGTCACACCAGCTTCGGCACAAGCAGCGATTTCGCCGTCACGGATTTTGCGCGATGCGTTTGCAACGTCGATCGTGGTGGCGCCAACGCCTTCGCAGAAGCGCTTCAGGCCAGCAGAAGAACCACCGGATTCAACAACGGGTGTTGGGAAATCGCTGTTTTCGCCAAAAGCTTCGGCAACGATCGAAGCGTAAGGCAGAACGGTCGACGAACCGGCAACCTGCACCTGGTCACGGGCGGTCGCAACGGTCGCGGAAAGGGCTGTGATCGCCAGAGCGGAGGCGGTCATTTTTACGAAGGACATCAAAAGCTCCTGTTAGATTGTGTCTCGGCCGCTCTATGGCAACCTCGCACGTGCCGGATAGGCGCGGCGTGCTGAGCTTTTGTGACGCTTGTGTAACAGGTTTATGAATACACAAACTTGTCGAGTTGTATATGCTGGTTTGAGTGAATTTTCGCCAACAAATCAACGTCAATCAGATAGTTGCAGATTGTGCAATCAAATCAAATACCGGTCAATTCGGCGAAATTCTATCACGCATTTCCGTAAGGGAAACTTACCAAATTCGAATCGTTCACCGCCAGCCTCGGCAAATCCGACGGTGTTTCCGGGTAAATCGGCGCGTGTGCAGATACCATTCTCAGCCGCTTCGGCAGATGTTCGGCGATATCATCCAAGACCGCGCGCACGGAAGGTGTATTGATAGTCTGCGGGTTGGCCAGCACCCAAAGGTCTCTCGCCAGATCGAATTGATCGGGGAGCACACGGTAGAAATCCGGGTTGGCCGCCGCGACATAAGTCGGCATCGCCAGAATTCCGAACCCCGCTCTCAAGGCGGCGAGTTGGCTCGGCAGATTGTCAGCGGCGTAACTGACACGCGCCTCCGCCGCCAGGTCACGCAAGGTCCGCGCCTGGATCAAGTTCGACATATCGCCGCGACTTTCGATAATGGCGTGGTTCGCCAAATCGCCCAGATCTTGCGGCACACCATGGTTGGTCAGGTAGCTTGCATCGGCATAAAGCCCAAACCGCGCCTGCCCCAGTTTTCGGCCGATGAGAGTCTCGTCCAGCGGCTCGCCTATGCGCAGGGCTATATCAGCGGCATTGCGGCGCAAATCCGCAAGTTTGTGCGACACGCAAAGATCGACCATGATCCCCGGTCTCGCACATTTCATCTGAGCCAGGAGCGGCGTGATCAAGGCATGTGCCACGCCTTCTGATGCTGTTATCCGAACGGGTGCGCTTTGCTTCTGACGGCCCGATCGCGCCTGGCGCTCGATTTCGGTCACCTGCCGTTCAAGCGTTCGAGCCTCTTCGCAAATCTGACGCCCCGCTTCGGTCAACCGGACCCCATCCGGTGCGCGCTCTAACAGCGCAATGTTCAGATCTTCTTCCAGCGCGGCGATCCGTCGACCGACCGTTGGCTGGCTGACCCCAAGTTGGACAGCGGCGGCAGCAAGACTGCCGAAGCGGTCCGTGGCAATGAGATAGCGATAGTCGTTCCAATTGGTCATCGGTGCCTCCCGGTTCTCGCCCCATCTTCTCCTGTGGCGCACGAAACCCGCGTTGGCTTTCCGCAAGGGCAGGATCACAGAACGGCGACAAATTCGTGAGGTATCGAAATACGCCCGACCCCAACATTTTCGCATAGCGCAGACAGAATTGTAGATCGGAGCAAACGGCCCAAGGCCTTATCTCTGGTTCAAGACATGTAAGACGGCACGGTTTTCGGCGCCGAATTTTAGAAAGGTACTTGGTATGACCATTTGCGAGATTTTAGAGGGCCTTATGTTGGGCTGCTTTTCCCTGGGCTGGTATTGGTCGATCTTCGCGATGCTCTGGACGGGGCGGCCCTACGGCAAAAGCCTGGC
>JBCBGY010000013.1:0-43542 GCA_038526275.1 Pseudomonadota bacterium
TGCTCGGGTTTTCCGTGCTTGAGCAGGAGCGGATAGAGCGCTTCCAGGACGTCAGGGCGGTTCAGACTCAGAAGCGCCACATAGTCTGAGGGGCGTTCCTGCAAAAGAATACCTGCTTCAGTCTCGCTCATGGTTCGATTCCTCGAGTTTTTTCTCTCCCTATCAGATAGCGGGACCGGCGCTGAGTCCGATGGGGATGAACGATTTATTTGTCTGGTGATCCGGTGACCCTGCATCCTGGCCATGTTGACATTGGCCGCCAATGACCCACACCGCAGTTCCAATTACATGATCAGTGGGCCAGGACTTTTGGGGGAAAAGGCGGAAGGCGGCCGGGGAGGATCGACCGCCTTCCTTGAGACCCCACGCCCCCGATTAATGGGTTACATTAGATGCGCGCCGTCGGCAATAGCTATTGCTTAAAGAGCCCGGTTTTTCTGAATTGCGGTCCACAGTCTGTTTACCTGGAGCGAAATCGAACGCAGGAACGCCGCTTTCGCTTGCTAATATAATGTCTATCATTAAAACATATATGCAAGCGCTGAGAAGGCAAACTGGAGTCCATTCACATGAAGTATGTCCTGATAATTCTCGCCGTCATCATCTTCATCGCCGCGGCGGTCTCATTTGCCGTGACCCGTGATGGAAAGGCTGTGACGACCATCGGTGAAGGCACGGTTCAAACCGCTTCGGGCACATTCGAGGCGTTTCCCCTGCCAGACTATGCCGCAGCGGCGGTGACCGGTGATTATAAAAGCTATCTCATTGAGGTTGAGCCCGGCATCAAGATCCACGTTCTGGAGGTGGGGGAGGGTTACCCCGTCTATCTCCAGCACGGCAATCCCACCAACGGTTTGCTCTATCGAAGGATCGTTGAAGAGCTACCGACCGATGAACTGCGGCTGATCATGCCGACGATTGTGGGCCTTGGGTTTTCCAGCAAAATCCCAGCCAGCGAACACAATCTGGAAGACCATTCACGCTGGATGGGGGCTGCGCTGGAACAGCTGGATCTCGGTGAGTTGGTCTATGTCGGTCAGGATTGGGGCGGTGCGATCGGTATGGGTGCGCTCGGGCACAATCCGGAGCTGCTGAAAGGCGCTGTTCTCATGAATACAGGATTCACGGCGCCCACCGAGCCGATGGACATCTCCAGAATCCACGCCATCGTCAAAACGCCCGTTCTGGGCGAGTTGATGCTCGAAAATCTCGTTTCGATTTTCGACCGGCTGAACGAGTCCCAGGGCGATCCCGCATCCATGCCGCCAGAGGTGTCAGACCTTTACGGTCGGCCGGTTCTGGAAAGCGGCAACAAGAAAGGACCGCTTGCCCTGATGCGTATGGTGCCTGATGGACCTGACCATCCCAGCACGCCGGAGCTGCGTGTCATTGAAGACTACGCCAGGGAATTGGACATTGAGGCCGAAATCGTTTGGGGCATGAATGATCCCATTCTCGCGCAGGCGCTGCCAACAATGATGGATATGTTCCCGGATGCACCCGTCCTGGAAACCGAGGCCGGTCACTTTCTTCAGGAAGAAGTGCCGGTCGAGATCGCTGCCGCGATCCTGCGCGTTGTGGCGGCGGTTCAGCCCGTGCCTGAGGTCATTGATGTGATGGATGCTGATGGGACCGGCTCTGAGGTCCCGCTCGACTAATATTCCAGCCAGCAAGAGGATGGCTCCTTGCGGTGCCATCGCAAGGCGCTCTTTCAAGAAAGGACTGACATGCCCAACGCACGCGTCGGTGAACTTGATCTTTGCTATGAAACCTTCGGCGACCAGGCCGATCCCGCCATCATCCTCATCATGGGCGTCGGTTGCCAGATGATCTTGTGGCCCGAAAGTCTGTGCGAAGGACTGGCAGACAAGGGGTACTTCGTTGTGCGGTTCGACAACCGGGACGTCGGGCTTTCAACGTCTTTCGAACAAGCTGGCCGCCCGAACATTATGGACGTGGCTGTTGCAGCCTTTTCCGGTCAGCCGGTCGAAGTTCCCTACACGCTTGATGACATGGCCGATGATACGGCCGGTTTGATGAATGTTTTGGGTCTGGAGCGAGCGCATATTGTTGGGGCGTCCATGGGCGGCATGATTGCGCAGTTGGTGGCGATTCGGCATCCGGGGCTTACAAAGAGCCTGGTGTCGATCATGTCGACAACGGGACGCCGGGATCTGCCAACAGCGAAACCTGAGGTGATGCAGCTCTTGATGACGCCGCCCAAAGACCTCGAACGCGACACGCTAGTCGAGTTTCAAATGGCCTTCTGGCGGGCGATCGGCTCACCGGACTATCCGGCGACCGACACGGAACTGCGCAGCCTGTGTGAACGGATCATTGATCGCCAACCCGTTCGATCAGGATTCCTCCGGCAAATGGCCGCCATTCTAACAGCACCGCCGCGGAATGAATCACTATCTACAGTGTCTGCCCCGACGCTCGTGCTCCATGGCGCGGACGATCCATTCGTCCGGGTCGAATGCGGTGAAGACACCGCCGCATCCATTCCCGGGGCAGAGCTGAGCGTTGTTCCGGGGATGGGGCACGATTACACCGAGGCGCTGTTGCCGGTGTATCTCAGGGAAATCGGCGGGTTTCTGGACCGCGTGGAAGGCCGCTAGACAGGCTGCGAACTAGGCCAATTCAGGCACATGCTCGCGATAGTAGCTGAGGTCTTTCGAAAAGGCTTCCAGCTCGAGCAGACGTATCAAATGCCCATGGGCTCTTGGGAATTCAGCAATGCCGCTGAAAACCTCGTCGAAAGCGGGCGTGTGTTTGCGCCTTAACGGCACCTCATTGCTGAGCAGGCACAGCTCGCACGCAAAGGCGATGTCGGCGAGGCTGAGGTCGGCGCCGGCAATGTGGGCGTCCACCGACAGGGCCTGCTCTATACCGGAAAGATAGGAATCGAACGCAATTCGAGTCTCGCCGTGAAGTCGGTCGCTAAGCTCGCCGGACAGCGCCAGCAGATAGCGCTGGGTGGTGGTGGCGAAGATCAGTGTGCGGTCAAGAAACCCATCGATCCGCGACGCAAGTAATGGGTCGCCATCGCCATAGAGCATTGCGCCATCTGGCCCAAGCCGGGCGGCTGCCCGCATGATGCTGTTGGATTCAAACAGCCCCAGCGCACCATTGTTTCCGAACGCTGCCGGTACATCACCGAACGGGTTCGTCTGTAGGAATGTGTTTGTCTTGTAGAGGCTCTGGCCCACAAAACCGCGCTGGCCGATGCGTTCGAACTTTGACAGTGCATTCTTGTCTTCAGTGGAGAGGGGGCGGGCTTCATAGTCCCAAAGCCAGTGGATCAGTTCTATCGGTTTTCCGCCCACAACCTCCACTGTGGAGCCCGCATAGCGGGCCGCAATCGTGGCTTTGAACACCCGGGGATTGGGGAGGTAAGAAAAGATCCGCAAATCAGCCATGTCAGTGCTCTCACAATCGCAAGGGGCGTGTCGGCATATTCACTTAATGCTAGCCATTAAACCTGGGGGACTGTAAGAAACGCGTCAACCTTGGATAAGTGAAAGAACCAAGGAAAGGGCGTAGGAAATACGAAGATGTGGCGAATTGCGAAATATGTGTTGGCCGGGATCGTTGCGCTGGTCGTGCTGGTGCGGTTCGGTTTGCCAAGTCTCCTGTCGGGCATGGGTCTTCATCCCCACTATGCCGTGCCTGATTTCAGTTTGGACGGCAGGCGCGCCCTGATCATCTCCACCAGCCATGGCGTTCTGGGCGATACTGGCGAACCGACCGGCGTGTTCGCATCAGAGATGACCGCCCCTTATTATGCTTTCCTTGACGCCGGGATGACCGTTGATGTCGCCAGCATCCAGGGGGGTGACATCCCCATTGAGCCATCATCCCTTGAATGGCCTGTGGTGTCTGCTCCAGACAAGCGCTTTTTGGAAGACCAGATGTTCCTGTCCAAGGTCGCACGGACCTATGACATCGAACTGGTGGACATGTCGGACTACGATATCGTCTTCCTGGCGGGCGGTTGGGGCGCGGCGTACGACTTTGCCCAGTCGGAGGTACTCGGCGCTCAGATGACGGCAGCTTATGCGGGCGGCGCCATCATTGGCGGTGTCTGTCACGGGCCCCTGGGATTGTTGCAGGCACAAGCAGCTGATGGCGCCCCTCTGGTTGCTGGTCGGCGCCTGACCGCTGTGACGGACAAGCAGATTTCAGAACTCAGAATCACCCACACACCGAAGCATCCCGAACGGGACCTTCGCGCGGCTGGAGCGCTGTTTGAAAGCGACACCGCGTTTCGTGATTTCTTCGCCAATCATGTGGTGATCGATGGCCGGATCATCACGGGCCAGAACCAGAATAGCGGTGCGGAAACGGCAGCAGCGATGATGCAAGCGCTGATCAATTTATCGAATGGTGGAAACGAGTCGTGATCTTTCGAACGTTCTGTCTGGCGTGTCTTGCGCTGGGGTTCCAAGCGCACGCGGCAGCGCAGTCTGACCGCCCGAACTTCCTGGTGATGCTGGTCGATGACGCAGCGCTGATGGATTTCGGCGTCTATGGCGGCGAGGCGGAAACGCCGAACATCGATGCTCTGGCCAGACGCGGCATGCTCTTTACCCAACACCGCGCGACGCCGTTCTGCGCGCCGTCGCGGGCCATGCTGCTGACCGGAATGGACAATCACCTCGCCGGACTTGGGACCATCCCCGAAGTGCTGCCGCAGGAATTCAAGGGTTATCCCGGTTACACCATGGCGCTTAATCCGGGTGTCGAAACGGTTGCGACCAAGCTGAAGCGCGCCGGGTACCGCACCTACCTATCGGGCAAGTGGCACCTGGGCAGCGAGGACGGCGAGCTGCCCATCGACCATGGCTTTGACCGGTCGTTCCTCGTGGACGCCTCTGGCGCCGACAATTGGGAAGACAAGCCGTACTTGCCCTACTACCGGGAAGCGCCCTGGTTTGAAGATGGCGCGCCGGCGGACATGCCGGAAGAGTTCTATTCCTCAACCCTGTTCGTCGACAAATTGCAGGAGTACCTTGAGGCGGACGAAGGCGCCGATGAGCCCTTCTTTGCCTATCTCGCTTTCTTAGCGGTCCACATCCCGGTTCAGGCGCCCAAGGCGTTCACTGACAATTATGTGGAGATCTATGAAGACGGTTGGGACCCCATTCGCCTCCAGCGCTGGCAACGCGCCCAGGATCTTGGCCTTGTCCCCGAAGGCGCACCCCTGGCGGATCAGCCGGACACGATACCGCGTTGGGATAGTCTCGATCCCGAGGCCCAGCAGATTGCTGCCAAAAGCCTGGCGGTAAATGCGGGCATGCTGGAGGCCATGGATGTCGAGTTTGGCCGCATCATCGACTATCTGAAAGAGACGGGCGAATTCGAAAACACGGTATTCTTCATCACATCCGACAATGGCCCTGAGGCCGGCGAGCCCTGGGGGTCTGCCGCCCAGCCTTGGTTCGACAGTATGGGCTACCACCGCGAGTACGACACACTGGGTGAAAAAGGGAGCTACGTTGCCATCGGCCCGGGCGGGGCCAGCGCCATGGCCGGGCCATCCCACCTGTTCAAGTTCCATTCGTCAGAAGGTGGGCTCCGCGTGCCGCTGATCGCGGCCGGCCCCGGTGTGCCTGAAGGCGCGACTGCCACGGCATTCACGACCATGGCTGATATTGTGCCGACGATATTGGACATGGCCAGTGTCGGCGGCGAGGCGCCGGGCGCGATGCCCATGACCGGCAAATCAATGATGCCGCTTCTGTCGGGCGAGGCAGAGTTTGTGTACGGACCCGAAGAGCCGGTCGGCTTCAACACGTCTGGCCAAGCCGCGCTCTATCGCGGCGACTACAAACTTGTTCGCACCTTGCCACCCCACGGCGACAGCACCTGGCGCCTTTTCGATATCGTCGGTGATCCCGGCGAGACGACCGACCTCAGTTCAGAATTGCCCGAATTGAAGCGCCGGATGATGCACGACTACCGGGTCTATGCGAACCAGGTGGGCGTTCTTGAACTTCCCGAAGGATATGTTCCGGAAGACGAGATTGCCCGCAACATATTGGCCCGGTACTGGCGCGACTATTGGGGCTGGGCGGTGATCGCCTTGGTGGTGTTTCTCGCCATGCTGGGCGGTGTCGGTTTCGGCATCTACAAGGGCGTCCGGTTTTTGATGCGCAAGGGTCAGACAGCGTCTGCCTAGCCGAGGCTATAGACCGGCGAACAGCGGCTCGCAGCCTGTGCCATCCAAGAGGGTGTTGACCCGCTTTTGGTCGTTGTCAGGCAGGGCTGAATAAGCTTCGCGCAGCCATCGCAGGCACTTGCCCTGGTAGACAAACGGATCCTGTTGCCAATCTTGCCCGTCGATCTTGCAGACCACTTTATCAGCCCCGGTCTGCAGCGCCGCCGCATTGGCGAGGAGAAACGGCGCATAAACACGGCCGATCTCAGCCAGCAATTCCAGAAGCGTCTCAGGCGGATTGTCGAGGTTGACCCAGTCGTTTTCAGTCACCTCCAGCCCGCTCATATCCTCGCATCGTTCCGTCCAGGCATAGCTACGCGGCGAGACCTCGAACGCGACTGAGGCGGGGGTTGGATCTGTGATCACCAGCATGGTCATTTGCCCGTAGCAGGCAAAGTCGCCTGACCCGGGGCGTTTTCCGAGGAAGTGTGGCGCATTCTGGATACGGCGGTCGAAGATGTCCAGATAGCGCCGCCAGCTGGCTTCGATCACCGGACCGGTGATGTCGTTGGATCCCGCCACGCCGAGGCGAGAGATCTGCCGCGCTGCAAACGCTTTTCCCGCCTGTGCGCCTTGTTCCGGCGTCATTTGCATCATTCGGCCATAGGGAAGATAGGCACCAGCCCGTGCGGTATCGGGCGCATAGTTCCAGCGATAGTGGAACATGCATTTGCTCAGCCACTCATCGCCATAATCTTCGATCAGCAGATCAATCAATCTCAAAGCGGGATCCGATGGCCGAAGCTGCCGGTCTGGATACGCCTCGTCCAAATAAGTGAGGATCGGCGTGGTGTCGGACTTCGCGACCGTCAGTCCACCTTTTGCACCCCAAGTGACCAAATAGGGCACGAGGGGAAGTGGGCGCTCGGGCAACGCGTCCGCTTCTTTGCTACCGGCCACGACAAATCGAAAGGGCAGTCGGCGATAGCGCATGGCCGCCCGCAACTTCCTCGTATACGGAGAGGCGCCAACGCCGACCACTCTCAGGTCTTGATCCAGGGTCATGGTGTCTGCTCCGCTGATGCCCGCGTCAATTAATAACGCGCATTAATTGCCTCACAACGGGCATCTCGCGATAAAGGCGGATCGGTCGCCGCCACCACGGAGTTTCAATTGGATACAGCGTTTGATCTGGCAGACGTGAAGGGCTTTCTCGACCCGGAAGAAGGCGAGGCGCTGGCACGGTTTGCCAAGGCGCAGGCCATGCGTGGACCGTGCCTGGAGATCGGTGGGTATTGCGGAAAGTCAGCCGTCTATCTCGGGCGCGCCTGCGCGGAGGCTGGCGAGTTGCTCTATTCTGTCGATCACCATCGCGGCTCAGAGGAAAACCAGCCCGACTGGGAGTATTTCGACCCTGAACTTTGGGACGAGGCGGCCGGGGCTGTCGACACGCTGCCGGTCTTTCGCGAGACCATCCGTAAAGCCGGACTTGAAGGCACGGTGGTTCCGATAGTGGGGCGGTCGATCGATCTGGCGCGGAGGTGGGGCACACCGCTGAGCTTCCTGTTTATAGATGGTGGCCACACCATGGAACATGCGCTGAACGATTATCGCGGATGGACGTCGCACCTCATGGCCGGCGGCGTGCTCGCCATCCATGATGTGTTTCCGGATCCTGCCGATGGGGGGCGCCCACCGTTTGAGATCTATCAGCGGGCATTGGCGTCGGATCTGTTCGCCGAAGAATTGGCGGTGAAAAGCCTCAGAGTGCTTCGCCGCCTATAGCACTGAGTGGGTGAGAACGCGGTGTGCGCGGCTATGGCCGTAGAGCGCGTCCGAGGCAAGGATCGCGGCAGCTTGTGTCCAGCTTGGTTGTTCTCTCGGCCAGAAGATTTCTTCCTTGGTCTGCCAGCCCATCCAGAAGGCGCGGTTGCTGTCCTGATGCTGGAACGTGCCTTGGAAAAGCTGTTCCGCCATTTCCTGCTCATCCATGGAAACCAGTGTCAGTACCAATTCGCAGGTCTCAGCCACCGTAATCCAGGGTTCATCAGATAAGCAGCGACAGCCCCACTCGGTCACGAAATCGCTCCAGCCCGATCTGATCCGTGCATTGGCTACGGCCTTATCCAGAACCCCGGACAGGACCGGATAGTACCAATCCATGGCGAACCGGGCGCCTGTGCCGCGGCGGTCAAATGCGGCTGGATTGTTCCGTAGGGCTTCCACCAGTTTTTGCCGTGCCTCAATCCAGCCTGGCTCCGGTTTATCCAATCGCTGTGCCAATACGATGGCGCATTCCAGGCTTTTCGCAATGGAGGCATTTCCGGCCAGCAGGGCATCATCCTCATTTGTGCCCACCGCCTCAAATGACCAGGGAATGGCCCCGTCTGGGCGTTGCAGCCCCAACACGAAATCCATTGCTGCGCGTACCATCGGCCACCAGTCTCTCACCCGGTCTATATCACCGGTCGCTTCCAGGTAATGGAGCACGCCCACGGCAAGGTAGGCACAGAAATTTGTATCGAGGACAGCGGGGGCTTTTTCCCGGCTGATGAAATCGCGGTCCACCATGGGAAGGGCGTTGCCATACTCGCCCAGCCAGGCGCCGTCTGGACGCTGGCTTTCGAAGAGATAATCGAAGGCGGCACCGGCTTCGCCGTGGGCCTCCATGACGGTCAAAGCCATGGCGCATTCCACATGGTTCCAGGGGTCCCATGGTCCGTTTTCAAACCAGGGTATGGCGCCGCTGGACAATTGGATGTCCAGAATGCGGTCGCTCGCGCCCTCCAGGGCCGCCAGCCTTTGGTTCATGGACGGGAGAAGGGCGCCGTCCATCAGGTCGTCTCCCGGCCATCAAAATACATCACCAGGCTCTTCCCCATCACCGGGGACAGGAGCCAATCCAAAGCCCGAGTCAGAAAGGGCTTCTTCATCAGGTCCCAGACGAGAAAGCTGTGATAGGCCTTCACCCAGGGATGATCGTCTCGCCGCTCCCAGAACGCACATTTCAGCCACCAGAGCGGTGCATGGAGGCCATGGGCATGGTGGCGGCGCACCAGTTTGAAGCCGCGGCGTTCGACTGACATCTTCAAATCCACTTCATCGAAGATGCGAATGTGCCCGCCCGGCTGGTAGGGGTATCCGTCCGGCGGAGGGGCAAGGTTCCAGCAAATGCGCTCCGGCCAGGCATGGGGCACGGAGATGCAAAGCCGGCCATCGGGTTTCAGCACCCGGCGTATTTCCCGAAGCGCCGCATCATAATCCGGCAAATGCTCCAGCACTTCAGAACAGATGATGGCGTCGAATGTGTTGTCTGGATAATCGAGCGCCGTCGCGTCGCCCGTGGTGAGATTGATTGTGCCTTCGTCGCCGGGCTCGCGCGGCGGCAGCGTCATCAGCCCGTCATGGGCCTTTTGCAGCGAGGGCTCATCAAGGTCGACGCCTTCGATGTGGAGCCCGCCATGGACGTAAAGGCCATGGACATGGCGGCCTTCCCCGCACCCAAGGTCCAAGACGCGGTCGCCTTCTGAGAGCGCCAGATATTCAAGCCGTGCTGTGAGCATGGAAAAGTGTACGCCGCGTATTTCTGATGGAACCCTGAAGAGATGGCCATGGGCTTAGCAGGCATTAGGGTCTTTGCATTCCCCAAACCGCCCTTTGTTCGTAAAAAGTAGATCTCGGTGTCACAATCTGGCGCCAACTGGCGCCCAAGATGAAGACTTGGGCACCAAGTTTTGCTTCCTGCGGCGACCGCCCAGCGAAGGATACGTCTAGGGTGTTTCTGCCGGGTCGGTTTCCGTGTCCAAGTCGTCAGCTTCTGTGGGGTCCAGCTCTGATTGTTTCAGCTGTTGGACTTCATCGAGCACGCGTAGCACCGCTGCGGCAATCACGTCCGGCACTTCTTCCTGGAGGAAATGGCCGGCCTCGGTTTCCGTCGTGCGGGCGTTGGGGAAGTGTGCCTGCATGGCGGGAAGGATGTCGCCGCCAATGGGGTCATTCATGCCCCAGACGATCTCGGTGGGCACGTCGAGGTTGCGCACAAAGGTCACGAGCTCGGCCATCGGCGCTGTGCTGGGGTGATCTGGCGAATGAGGCACCATGCGCATGAGGGCCAGTCCCCCCTTGATGTTGCCACTGTCCTGAACAGGGCGACCGTAGAGCTCCTGCACCTCGCGGGGCAGGGACTCCGGATCACCTTGAACCCGCTCCATGCCGACAAACCCGCCACCGGACAGCACTTCGATCAGAAACTCGCCGACAATGGGCGTGCGCACCATGTCATGCAGGCGCGTAAGCTTCATGTGTTCGGTTGGGGCATATATGGCGGTGTTCATCATCACCACCCCTTCAATGAGCTCTGGTGACAGGGACAGTGCACCCACGCCAACAATGCCGCCCCAGTCCTGACCGACATAGATCAGTCCATCGAGGTCCAGTTCGTTGAGGGCGGCATTCAGCCAGCGATTGTGGTTTTCGACGGTATGGCCCGCGACCGGCACCTTCGATGAAAATCCCAAACCGACCATGGTTGGCATGATGACGCGAACGCGGTCCAGCGGCAGTTCCTCAACTACCTTTCGGTAAAGGAAGCCCGAGCTGGGATTACCGTGCTGCATGTAGATTGGGTAGCCCTCGCCCACCTCCATCATGTGGACTTTGATTCCGGGCTCCACCTCGATGAAATAGCTCTTATAGTCTTCGGTGACGAAGGCTCGAGCGTAGTCGGGCAGGGGAAAGGCCTCAAAGGTCTTTCCGTCGATGGTGATCTTACCTTCGCCGACGGGGGTTACGAGCTTTCCATCCCGGGTTATCACGAACGAGCCGATTGCGCCGATTGCGACGATGATGCCGACAATTATGAGAAGGATACGTAGCATTCTGGTCTCCCTGCGCTGACGGGTCAGGGCCACGTCAATCGCGTATAATGATATACATTAATCTGCCGGAATTGTCGGCCGTGGTCGATAAAAATCGACATCGTGCAATAGGGGTTTTGCCTCGGGCCGCCAGTATTGCGGCCTTATCGCCGTACCTGCTGCTCAATGGCGCCTTGAAAAAAGTCGAGGTATTTTGGGGCGATGGCCGCCCAATCGAAATGCGTCTCGGCCCGTTGCAGGCAAGCTGCGCCAATGGCGCGCCGCTGATCGGGATTGTCCAGGAGGCCAGTTATCGCGTCAGCCAACGCGCCTGAATCGCCTTTGGGGACAACGATACCCGCATCGCCGGCAACTTCAGGCAGCGCGCCGCCATCGGTCACGATCACTGGTGTTCCGCAGCTCATGGCTTCGGCAGCCGGCAGGCCGAAACCTTCATAGAGGGACGGGGTGATGGCGATGGCCGCGCGGCGGAACTCATCTGCGAGGTCAGAGCGGCTGAGATTGCTCTTGAACTGGACGCGGCCGTCCAGGCCCAGCCGCTTAATCGTTTGCCGCGCCAAGCCTTCGCGGAGTGTTCCGATCACCACCAGTTCGCAATCCGGATGGGTTTGCAGGATCTGGTGATAGGCCTCCAGCAGAAAGCTTAGGCCTTTCAGCGGTGTGTCCGAACTCGCCGTGGTGATCAGGGTTTGGGTTGACCGCTCGATCTTGTCAGACGGGCAAAATGAGCTGCGGTCTACACCGAGAGGGATTGGCTGGATCCGGTCTGGATCCACGCCGAACTGGTCCACGATGTCCGTCTTAGCATGTTCGGACGGGCAGGTGATGGCCTTCAGCTTGCGGGCTTCGGCCACCTGCATGTGGTGAAACTCGTACCACCGCCGCACAAGCCAGCGGTGTTGCCAGTCCGGCGCCGCATCAAGGGCGAGCTTGCGATCATGGGTGATCGGATGATGGATCATGGTGGTGAGGGGCACGCCCAGTCTCGAGCCGATTTTGCCCACGCCGATGGAGAGGCTCTGATTGTCCAGCACCACATCATAGGTCTTGCGGTGTCGTTTGAAGTATTGGAACGCGCGCTGGCCGAAGGTGTAGGGCTCGACAAATTTGCCCGACAGGTGGCCGAAATACTCGTACGTGTCCGTCGGGCTGAGAAGGTGTTTCGGGCGCAGCGCCAAATTGCCATTATGGGGCTGGGCGAACAGGTCGAGCGAGGGCAGTTTCACCAGATCCACATCGCCAGACAGATTGGGGTAGGGCGGGCCCGAAATCACATCCACCTTCGCCCCGGCCCGGGCCAAGGCCGAGGACAGGTAATCGACATAGACGCCCTGTCCTCCCACTTTCGGCTCAGACCTGTAGGACAGGATGGCGATGCGCATATGTAGCGGGTGGGGCGCTTGATCAGTCGGTAAGACGTTGGCGACCTTTGGAATATCCAGCATGGCCGGGTTCAGCACCCCATTTTTAACCACTAGTTCTTATTGGTTGCGAAGCGGGATGCCAAGAAAAGAAGGCCCACGATAATAAACTCAACAATGAAACGTTCGGGCATCATAGGTGCACCATGTACCAAACCAGCCGTGAGACGCCCGATTGCCAGAAAGAAGAAGATTATCATGGGGGGATAGTACCAAAAGCGTGCCTTACGGATAACAGCGATGATCAAACAGATACTGATCGTGAGGCCGTAGCCTGCCATGGCCCCGATCATAGAGCTCAGCCCCAGTCCGCCGTCGGGGAGAACATATCCCCAGGTCTCTGCGGCCCGTTCTGGGCGGATCAGGAACATGATCCCCTGTGCGCCGAACACCAGTGCAAAGAAGAGCGGTGGGATTAAGACGAGCAGCTTGAGAACGCGAGCCATAAGGTCTCCCCGTGTTGAATGGAGGTCGGTTAAGTACGTAGCGAGAGCTATTGCATCGTGATCGCGGTGTGGAAATGCGGACGCGCCGTGATCCGCGCGACATAGGCCTTGAGATGTTCCATATCATCGGGAACACAGCCCATGCGATTGGCCATGAAGCAGGCGTGGCCCAGCATCACGTCAGCGCCAGAGAAGTCGCCAATGAGGTACTCCTTGCCCTCAAGCGCGTCATTTACAGGGGCGAGCGCTTTGGTGAGAAGGCGCTGGGCCTGACCAAGGACAGTGGCGTCGCGGCGATCTTCTGGAAGCAGGATCGTCTGCACCACGATCGTATTGATCGGCGGCATCACCATGCCTTCACAATAGTGGAACCATTGCTGGTACATTGGCCAGGTGGCATCGCTGACGGCAGGTTTCAGGCCGCCATTCTTGTGGCGTTCCAGAATATACTCGACGATGGCGCCGGACTCCCAGATGGACACATCGCCGTCGTCCAACACTGGCACCCGCCCAAGCGGATGGCGCGCGCGATGTTCATCGGACTTAAGGTCCTTGGGGTGGAACGCCATTTTGTTCAGTTCATAGTCGAGCCCCAGCTCTTCGAGAAGCCAAACGATCCGTCCCGCGCGGGAGTTCGGTGCAAAGTGAAGTTTCAGCATGACTGTCTATCGTCCTGTTTGAGCGGAAGGGTTCGAGGAAGGTTGATCGGCCGTGTGCCTGACTCAGTTGAGATCGAGTTTTTCGGGCAGGAAGCTGCTGAATATGGCGGAACACCCGGCAAGATTCTCGGCGAAACCGGGCTTCGCTTTCATCATCTCTGTGTGCTTGACCAGGCTCGGCCACTTTCCGGCATCGGGCAGGCCCGCCACAAGGTCCAGCTGGCTCATCTGCGCTGTCACAGCGATATCAGCGACGGTGACGCTATCGCCGACGAAGTATTCCTTGCCGTCTAGCGACGCTTCCAGATAGTCGAAGTATTTCGGCAACTTCTCGTTCCAGGTCTTCTTGGCGGTTTCAATATCGGACGCTTCACCCTTGAAGATCGGAAAGACGATAGGGCGGAAGAGTTCAAGGCCGAGGGTCATGGCAAAGCCTGAGTCCATATATTCTTCATACCAGGCGGCCCGGCCGGCATCGAAAGGATTGGAGCCGTAGAGACCCGCATTGAAGCGACGGTCCAGAAACATGCAGATGGCCGATGAGTCCGGAATGGTTCCAGGAATGCCTTCCGTCCCGATGGAATTGTCGCGTAAGACTGGAATGCGCCGCGCCGGGCTGATTTCAACGAACCAATCCGGCATGTCCATGATGTTGATGTTCACCAGTTCATAGTCAGCACCGGCCTTGTGAAGGGCCGCTTCGGCCTTGCGCACGAAGGGCGACATTGGTGTTCCGTAAAGAACGAAGTCAGTCATGGGAGGACGCTTTCCTGATGGGTGTTTCTCGGTCGTAGTCTATGTGTCTCTAACGATCTGAACAAAGTGAATGAGCGCCTCGGGCGCGTTTTCAAATGTGCAAAGACCGGTGGCAGGCCGAACACCGCGGCCCACCACCGGTCCATGCGTTAGGGGTTAGAATGACTTGCGCACAGTCACGCCGAACGTCCGCGGCTGGTTCGGAAGACCGTTATACGATCCCGCCTGGGCCAAGGCGGGGGCCTGCCCGATGAGATACTCATCGTCGAGCAGGTTGCGCGCCCAAACTGAGACGGCAAGATCGTTGGCGAACATGACGCCGGCAGAGGCGTTCACCAGGTTCTGTTCCCTTGAGTATCCAGCCTCTTCCAGGACGATCTGGTCAAGCGGATTATCGGATAGGGCCGAGTCGCCGACATATTGCCAATCGGCACGGACAAAACCCGGCCGATCACCAACGAGAAAGTTGAAGTTTGCGCCGGTGGTGAACTGAATGTCCGCAATGCCCTGAGGCGTGATCCCCGCAAGGTTGATGCCCGGACCGAAGGCATAGTCGATGTATTCAGCGTCGAGGTAGGTGCCCGCAAAGGTCAGCGTCAGAGGCCGGATCGGGCTCCAGGTCGTGTCAAGTTCCACGCCCCGTGACCGTTGTTCCTCAGCGTTTTGGAACACAAATCCGTCTTCGGTGAACACGGTGGTCTGGAAGTTCTCGATGGTCTGTTCAAAGATCGCCAGGTTGAAGGCGATCGTGTCGAACTGTGCCTTGAGGCCAATCTCGTAAACCGTGGCTTCCTCTGGATCGGCAAATCGCGTTCCCGGCTCAAGGTTTGCTGTAAAGAGGCCAGCATCGGCAATGGGCGATGATGGTGTCGAGAACACTTCTTGCCGCGTAACCGGATCAACGATTGGATTGCCCGCTGTCAGGTCAGACGAGAAGGGCTTGCTCTGGCGTTGCAGGTTCCACGAGGTGGCTTTGAAGCCCGTCGCATGGGTCGCGTAGACGTTGATATTGTCGGTCACATCATAGGCGAGGCGCAGTGTGTAGGTCGTGTCGCTGTCGTCAGATGTGCCGTCTTCCACGGCGTTCGGGAAGCTGAGAAACGGTGGGAAGATCTGAACGGCGCGCAGGCCGCCGAACGGGTTGGCGTCATTCTGTGCCACCGCCACGGCCTGTTGCTGAAGCTGTGCATACGCCGCCGGATTGCCCTGGATAAACGGCACGATTGACGTTGGATCAGTGAGGGTAACGCCCTGGGCGGCCAAAAGACCTTGTAGCGTGGCGGTATAGCCCAGTTGGTCAATGTTCACCGCTGCCAGTGCATCCGTGCTGACAACGTCCATAACCACTTCTTTTTCATCTGTGGTGTAATTGAGCCCCAGCGTGGCCGTCAGGCGGTCCGTGATATGGACATCAACCGTACCGAAAGCGGACCAGGCCTGATTGTCCTGTTGAATGTCTTCGAAACTGCCCTGGCCGGCCTGGGCGAATGACGACCCAGGAGTCACGCCTGCAAACGCCTCAAGTCCGGCAATCTGTGCCTGGCCTGCTGGGATGCCGCCGGCATCACCGAGCAGGGCGCTCAGGAAGTTGCGGTAGTCCGTACCGAACAGCACCGAATTGTCCTGTTCGATGGTCTCATCGAAGAAGAAACCACCGACCATCCAGTCAAAGCGGCTCTCTTCATTCGGGTTTGAGGCCAGGCGTACTTCCTGGGTGAAGGTGCCGATTTGGGTGCCCGTATTTGACACAAGAAAATCGAGACTTGTTGCATCGGCATCGAGCACCGCGTCTTCTTCCGAGTAGCGCTTGGCCGAGATGGTGGTCAAAGTGGCGAAGCCGAGATCATAATCGCCCTGCAGGGAGAAGCCGTAATTCTCAATCTCGTTGGTGGGGGGCGTGTCGTAAAAGACTTCGTAGGAGAAAATGTCTTCTGAGACGACACTGCCTCCGGCGGCCACGATGGCAGCGCCCGGTTCGTCTGCTTCGACAATATTGCCGATGAGGCAACACTTCTCGTCGATCTTGTCGTAATCGGCGATGAACCGGAATTCGACCGTTTCGGACGGCGTGAACAGCAAGTCACCGCGCAGGCCCCAGCGGTTACGCTCATTATACTCATCACCTGTGCCGACATCTTCCACATAGCCGTCACGCGTGTTGATACTGCCTGAGAGGCCATAGGCGAGGCGGTCATTCAACGGGCCGGTGATATCGGCCTTGGCGCGAAATGCGTTGTAGTTGCCCACGCTGGCTTCGACGCTGCCCTGTTGTTCAAATTGCGGGGCCTGGGTCACGACAGAGACGACGCCAGCTGAGGCGTTCTTGCCGAACAGGGTCGACTGAGGTCCGCGCAGGACTTCCACACGCTCGAGATTTGGCAGGTCGGGGATGTAAGCGGCCGCGCGGGAGCGGAAGACACCATCGATAAAAATGCCCACGGATGGTTCCAGGCCGATCGCATTGGCGCCATTTCCAAATCCGCGAATGAAGAAACTTGTATTTGACGACGATTGGGTCTGGCGAACAGTGAGTGATGGCACCAGCGTTTGCAGATCATTCAGGTCCTGAATTTCTGCGCGCTCAATCTCTTCCGCCTGAACAACGGAAATGGCGACCGGTGTATCTTGCAGGGTCTGTTCCCGCTTGGTGCCTGAAACCGTGACCGTTGGCAGACGAGACGTATCCTCTGCGGTTTCTTCCTGGGCGTGTGCGGCCGACCCCATCCCGACAAAAAGAGCTGAGATCGCGACACTAAGCGATAGCGCCGCCTTCAGTTCGAAACACGTATTTGTCTTGTAACCTGTGTCCATGTGTTCCTCCAATCGTTGCGCCGATGTTGATCATCGGTCGACGTCAAACTTTAATGTGATACATTATGGCGGCCGCTACAAGCGATTATGAAGGTGTGGCGGTTTTTCGCAGGCTGGCGTCATAATGGAGCAACACTGCTGCGAAAATCGGAAGCGGTAGCACACATTAGCCTGAAATAGACCGCGGTTTAATTTAATGCACCAGCGCGCCAGTCCATGTTTGCGTTCTGGGCCCACCGCCCGCACTGGCATCAAGACTTCAACGGCTGGACGCCGGGTTTACGCGCTTTCCCCCGACAATTTGCGCACGTTTTCTTCATGTGTTGAGCGATCGATCCTATAGGTCGAAATCACGGCAATCATGGTCATGTAGAGGAACAGGACCAGGGGCACGTAATACAGTCCGAGTTTGAAGATCGACTCGTCACTCACCTGTTCCACGTCGGCGCCGGCTGGAAACGCCGCCACAGTGAGCACCAGAGTCGCAGCTGCGACGCCGAGGCCCTGAACCGACTTGCGAATGAAGGTTTCAGCGGCGGTGAACACACCTTCAGAGCGCCGCCCGGTCTTGAGTTCGCTTTCTTCGACGAGATCGGCAACCATGGAAGCGAAGAGGATCTGGAAACTGACGATCAGTCCGATATCGATGATGTTGGTGATCAAAACAAACCAGAAGATGAACGGGTCGCCATTGGGCGGCAACCAACCCAACAATCTTAGCACGATCGGCAATGGCGCGCCGCCAAAGGCGATAAAGCCGACAACCATCGCGCCTTTCTTTTTGCCCATTGTGCGAGACGCGATGGGGGCTACCACGAAACCGATCACGGCGGCGACAAATGTCCCTAGGAAGATGACGCCGGTCTGAACATCGGAAAATCCCCAGAAGTAGGTGAAGAAGTAGAGCGAGAGAACGGACGCCAATCCACTCGCAATGGCGCCAAACAGCGCGGCAATGAACAGGGCGATAAAGGATCGGTTCGCAAGTGTTTCAAACAACTCCTTGAAGACCAGGCCCAGGCTCATACTCCGCGCGGGCGGCGGCTGGTTGAGGTAGGGAATCCGGGCGTGTGTGCCGAGAGACGACACAATGATGGATACAAACACCATCACCGATCCAATGATGCCGTAGATCTGGTAAGCTTCGGGATTGAACCGTCCATCAGTAATGGTTTCGGTCGTCATGGTCGGGAACAGAATGAAGAACATCAGCACCCCAAGCGTGTTTCCGCCCATCCAGGCAAACAGGAAGCGCAGGCTGTAAAGCGACGTGCGTTCGTCATAGTCCCGGGTCAGGTCGGGGATGAGGGCGGTGCTGGGTGTGCGATAGAACGTAACCGCGGTTCGGATGAGGACGGCCAGGATCAACACATACCAGAAGAGAAACGTCTGGCTGGCATCAGCGGGCGGCGACCACAGCAGAAAGTAGCCACCAACAATCGGGATCGCCGAGGCGTACATGAAGGGATGCCGACGTCCCCAGCGTGATCGTAGATTGTCTGACCAGTATCCGACAATCGGATCGCTGACGGCGTCGAATGCAAGTGCGATCCAGATGGCCAGGCCTACAAGCCAAGCATCAAGACCGATCACCTGCGTATAAAAGATCAGCAGGAAGAAATCGAAACCACCGACGATCACCCCTGGCGCCACGGCGCCGAAGCCATGGGCGAGTTTGGTCGCTCTGCTGATGGGCGGCGGCTTGGCTGATGCTGCCCCAGTTCCGGCCTGATCCGATGCGGAGACGCCTTCCGTTTGGTCCGGCATGGATCAGCGCCACCCTTCCCGGGCGAAGCATCTGGACAGCACCTGCAAATCGCGCATCATGGCTTATTCCTCCGGGCGCCATCCAAGCAGCGCTGCATTATACCAACGTCAGTTTGAGTTTTTCTGCGCGGCAGGTTATTTTCTAATGTTGGCCATTAATGTCCAGGATGCTGAACGATGCAAGACACTAAGAAACAAAATACAAAGACATCCCTGCTTCGCGCCGCGGAACGGCTCTTCGCCGAGCGGGGGTTCGGTAACGTAACCGGCAAGGACATCCTGCGCGCGGCAGGGGCGCGGAACGAAAGCGCGCTGCAATATCATTTCGGTGATATGCGCGCCTTGATGCGTGAAGTCTTTGATTCTCGCTTTCAGACCATTGAAGAAGCCCGCCTGGCGCGGTTTGCCGAACTGGACGCCAACGGACTGGGCCATGATCTTGAAGCGCTGATCTTTGCCTCGGTTGCACCGTTCTTTGAAGGATGCCTGGATGAAGATGGTCGCCTCTATGCCCGCTTCTGTGTCCAGTTCTCAACCGACCCTGGGTTCAATCTCAGGAATGTTGTCGAACAAATGGATATTGAAAGCATGGTGTTGCTTCGGAAACGCCTGCTGAAGTGTCTCGATCACATGCCAGAGGCTGCCCTGAATACGCGTTTCAGGCTCGGCTTCTCGATTTCGCTCATCCAGGTCGCTGACTTTGCCCGTCAGCTTGAAGAGGGTGCCGCGCCCCCATTGGAAGAGGCGATCAATGAGGCTGCGGCGGGTATCTGCGGATATCTGAGCACACCGCCACTGAACGGGCGGATCTAATCCGACGCTTGCCACGCCAATTTGAAACCGCTATTAATGACCTACATTAAATGATGAATGGGATGCCATAGCGCTCGGTTTCAATTCACTCTGGCGGCGCCGGATCGTTGCCAAGTCGCTTGAAAAGACTGACCGCCGGGTGTCCCCGAACGCGAAGAAAGAGGGCATGGTCATGTCTACGACTGTTGTTGACGCTGAACGGGATACGGCCTTGGACAAGGCCTCGATCAAACAGAAATATGCTGAAGAACGCGCCAAGCGTCTCCGCGAGGACGGCACGGCTCAATACCAGCCGCTCGAAGGCAAGTTTGGTGCGATGGCGGAGGACCCTCACACGCCGTTCGTTGAGCGCGAGCCCGTCACAGACCACGTGACATTTGCGTTTGTCGGCGCAGGTCTCGGCGGACTTGTGACGGGTGCGCGTCTGAAGGAAGCCGGTGTCGACAGCATTCGTTTGATTGACAAGGCCGGTGATGTCGGCGGCACTTGGTACTGGAACCGCTACCCAGGTGTTCAGTGCGATACAGTCTCTATGATCTATTTGCCGCTGCTTGAAGAAACAGGGCATATTCCCAGCGAAAAGTACGTCCGAGGTCCAGAGATCCGTGCGCACTGTGACCGCATCGCAAAGCAATACAACTTGCGCGACAAGGCGCTTTTCCACACCGAAGTGAAATCACTGGAGTGGCAGGACGACAAACAGGTCTGGCGAATTCAAACCAATCGCGGTGATGATTTTACCGCCAAGTACATCGGCATAGGAACAGGCCCGCTCCACAAGGCGAAGCTGCCGGGTATTCCCGGCATCGAGACGTTCAAAGGCAAATCGTTCCACACCAGCCGCTGGGACTACGACTATACGGGCGGCGATGCCGACGGCGCGCCGATGGATAGACTCTTTGACAAGCGAGTCGCTATCATCGGCACGGGTGCGACTGGAATCCAGTGCATCCCGCATGTGTCAAAAACCGCGAAGCAACTTCTTGTTTTCCAGCGCACGCCGTCTTCCGTTGATGAACGCGGAAATGCACCGATCGATCCAGACTGGTTCAAGGAGATGGCTGAGCCGGGCTGGCAACAGAAATGGTACGACAATTTTGTCGATAACCAGTCGCGCGGTGTGATCCCGACCGAGGACCTGGTCAATGACGGGTGGACCGCAATTGCCCGCCGCGTCCGTGAAAGGGTGCTCGGCCTCCCGCCGGAAAAAATGACTCCGGAAAACATGTTGGCCGCAGTCGAGGACGCGGATATCGAAAAAATGAGCGAAATCCGCGCCCGCGTAGACAATGTCGTGGAAGACGCGGAGACGGCCCAGAAGCTGAAAGCCTGGTACTCCCAGCTTTGCAAGCGCCCATGCTTCAATGACGAATACCTGCCGTCCTTCAATCGTCCCAACACCACGCTGATCGACACCGACGGCAGGGGCGTGGAAAAGATCACCGAGACCGGCCTGGTGGTGAATGGTGAGCACTATGAAGTCGATTGCATCATCTACGCATCAGGTTTCGAACTGGGTGCGGACTTCCAGCTGAAGTCGGGTTTCGACGTGAAAGGGCGCGGCGGTAAATCCCTTCATGAATATTGGAGCGATGGTCTGCGGACCTTGCATGGCGCGCATGTACATGGCTTTCCGAACGCCTTCGTGGTTCAGATGAACCAGGGGGCCAACTTCGCCTCAAATGTTCCCCAGAATATCGTCGACCGCGCCCTGACAATCGCGGCTGTGGTGTCCCACGCCGAGACCAAAGGATACTCCCAAGTGGAGCCGACGATTGAAGCGGAACAGGCCTGGATTGAGCTCGTCCTGAAATCCCAGGGCGGCATGATTGGCGGAGCCGAGTGTACGCCAGGCTTCTGGAACAATGAAGGACACGGTTGGGACAAAAAATTCCGGCAGGCTCAAGGACATCCCGGTGGACCCAGGTCTTATTTTCAGCATATGAAGGACTGGAGAGCGGCTGGATCGTTTGAAGGTCTTGAGTTCAGCTAGCCTGCATTACGCCCCGTTTGTCCAGTTACAGGGCGCATCACAAAAGTGAGGCCGGCGCGCTACATGACAGCCGGTCCTGGGGGAGAGCGGTTATGTCATTGTGGATGAAGGTGCTGGCTGGGGTATTCGCCCTTGTCGTCGTATTGTTTGTTGGCTTTCGCGTGTTCCAGGATCGAATCATGTGGTCGCTTTTTGAGCGGGGCATCCAGCAGAACCTGATCGGTGATCCCACTGCGGATCGTCCAGATGGCTTGCACGTCTATCTCTGCGGGACTGGCTCTCCCATGCCGGATAATCTGCGGGCGGGTCCCTGCATCGGCGTGATCGCGGGTGAGAAAGCGTTCGTGTTCGATGCGGGGTCAGGCAGTATCCGGAAACTCGGGCGGATGCGGTTCCCCTTTGGAGACATGGACCGGGCCTATCTCACCCATTTGCATTCCGATCACATTGATGGCTTGGGCGAGCTTTACTTGCAGGCCTGGGTGACGGGTGTGGAGTCCCGGTCCGAACCCCTTCCGATCTACGGGCCACGGGGCACGGCTCGGGTGATCAATGCCTTCAATGACGCCTACACCATCGATCGTGGTTACCGGGTGGCGCACCATGGAGTTGAACATGTAAATCCCGCCGGATTTGGTGGCGCGCCGCACGAAATTGTCCTGCCAGCCGGGCCAACCGCGGCGCTCGTGGTCTACGATCAAGATGACATCACCATCTCCGCCATACGGGTAAATCACGCCCCGATCGAACCTGCCTTTGGCTATCGGATTGATTACAAGGACCGCTCAATCTCGATCAGCGGTGACACGATCTATTCGCCCGGCTTCGTCGCCGCATCCGAAGGCGTAGACATCATGTTCCACGAGGCTGAAGACCCTGAGATGGGTGAAAAGCTTGCCGAAGGATTGATTTCTGTGGGACGTGAACTCACCGCCAAACTACTGATCGACACGCTCAACTACCACGCAACGCCTGAAGATGCGGCGCGCGCAGCTGAAGACGCGAGCGCGGGCGAACTTATCTACTACCACATCGTTCCACCGCTACCGACGGCTGGGTTGAATTCCATCTGGATGGGCGAGGCCGACGAAATTTATTCCGGCCCAATCACGGTTGCCGAAGATGGTCTTTTGCTGACCCTGCCGGCCGGATCTGATCGGATTGAGCGCACTCAGGTGTTCTAGAAACCGCCAGATAAGCGCGGCTTTGATCAGAGCCAGACTTCCAGATTGTTCTCGCGGCCAATGTCGCGGGTCAGCTTGGCGTCATGGACCGCTGCCATATTGGCTTTTTTCAACATCGCGTCGATAGACCGGCGGTCAACATCGCCCATCGCGGCATATTCATCCTGGGCGCGTTTCAGCAGATAGAACCGATAGGGCTGGGCCAAAGCGCTGATGGGCGTGCCGCGTATCTCGAAAGAGGCAAAGCCCAGACCTCGCTTGCAAACGGCACCGGGCTGCAGGTCGTCCTGCTCGTCCAACCAGGTGTTCAAGTGACGTGCGGCAGCGATGGTTTCCGGCACGAAGTCCACAGCCAATACGGAGAGCAGATCGATTAGCGTATCGGGTAGTTCATCTCCCTCCAGATAGGCAGCGTCCCAATCCTCGAAGCCGACCAGATCAGCATCATGCCGGTTCATCCGCTCGACCCAGCGCAGGACATGCATGCCATGTCGCTGCATGAGGGAGAGCGGTTTTGGATCGCGGCCGAGATGTCCCCAAAGCGGGGCGATCATGCCGAAGTCGCCAATGCTGGGGCGCCCGCCGAAGAGGTAAGGGTACTGTTTGAAGTGACGGTCGAGCGCCGCAAGCAGTTCGCTATACAGCGTTTCAATCAGTTCAAACGTATCAGGACTGACGCCGAATTGGCGCGCGGCCCTGCGCATATTCTCGACGAACTTACCCGCCAGTTCTAAATCGCCGCCGCTCAGCAATGACATATGGAATCTAAGAAAATCGATGTTCTCGGCATCGAAGTTCCAGCGATAATGCATGGCGGGCCGCAACAGCCCTTCTGCCCCGATCACGTCAAACAAGCGGCTGAAGAATCGCTGCTTGGGCAATCTGGGTGAGAAGGCGTGGCCGGTCTCATTTTCGAAGTGGTCGATGATCGCGGCGCCGTCCCGAATGACCCGGCCGTCGGCAAGTTCCAATGTTGGCATGCTCGACCGACCACCGGCCTTTGGCAGCACGTTCTGGAAGTAGTGTTCCGTATTCGGCGCGAGTTCGCGATAGGCAATGCCCGCCTTGATCAGATAACTGCGGGCCCGTCCTGCATAGAGCGAGTGGGGGATGCCATAGAGAGTTACATCGGGCATCTTGGTCTTATCCCTTGTCAGCTCTCGCTGTTTCGATCTGCGACTTGCGCATTTCATTGATCATGGGGCGGACCAAAATGTCATATCGGTCGGCAACTATATCATCGCCCACCTGGCTCTGGGCCTTTGAAGCCGCATCGAACGTAGCGCGTGAGGGGTAGGTGACCATAAGCACCTGATCCCAGTTTCGGCCATCGCCGAGGAAGGTGGTTTCACTGCTCATGAGAGCGTCGACTGTTCCGCCATATGCGACTGCTGTTTTGGCAAGATCAATCAGATAGGACTTTTTGGCGATATCCTTACCACGCTCGAACTGAACGATGTGCAGCGCATTGACCGGTCCATCGCTCTCATCGGCCTCTACAGCTTTTGCCTCTGGCACGACATCCAGCGCGCCGGGTACCGGCAAACAGCCACAAACGATGGTCTGGTCCATGCCCGCTTGTTTATGGACGTGCTTTTCCTGGAAGTCTTTCCGTGCGCCCATTTCGACGAAGGATCTGCGCGTGGGATATTTCACCACGGCGATACGGTCCCAATGGGGCGCCGGGTTTGGGCCTTGTTCAATTACATCGCCAACAAAAACGAGGGACGCACCGATCTTCATCAAGACGTCGATCGGGTTGTAGCGATTGTCGGCTTCCTTGCCATCAATGTCGCTCTCGACGCCATCATAAACCGCTTTCCTTTTGTAGGCCATCAGGTTGACCATCCAGATCGGTCCGTCCTCTTCGGGGGACAGTTCAACGGCCCTCGCGGCGAAGTCGAAGTCCATTTGCCCATAGGGCTGGTCTTTAGTGAGGTCTGTCATGGGAGGGCCTTTGGATCAGCTCGGTAGGGCGTATGATTTCTGGGGCAAGCTGCCCCGCCGGAATACCAGCGCATCAATCAGGCCGAGAACCGTCAGGATCATCAGCAACAAGATGAGGCGAAGATCGCTCAGCATCAGTTGAGGCGTGACAGGAAACGCGATTGTCTTGTCGAGGGCTGCGACCTTGTAATCGTGGCGGTCTGCAAAGCTTGGATGCAACCCAATCTCCCACATATCCCGCCGGCTGCGATAGCGCATCATCGCTGCTGTTTCCCATTGTTCGGCGCCCTCAATTCCGACCACATCCATGCTCAAGCCGAATGCGCTGCCAAAGAAGACGGGATGGGACGCACGGCTGAACAGTGCAGGCCACATGTATTCCATATAATGGGCCATCAGATCGTCGGCACTCGCGCCCGGGCCCGTGGCAGGCAGCGTTGCTGGCGCTTCGTTCCGGTCGATGATGTTGACCATCACAAATGACCCGCCATCATCGTCTTCAAAGAAGGACTGGATGCGTTCGATGGTTTCGGGGTCCGCTCCGCCCTCTTCCATGGCGGAGACTATGATATTGATTTCCCGCTCGGTCATCGGGCCGGAGAGCGGCGTGTACCAGATCCAGAACACGGCATAGAGCAGCAGTGGAACCACCCACACCCATAGCCGCGGAGATCGCATCAGACGCCCCATCCGGTTTGATACAGCACCCAGCCTAATTCGGCCAAATGACATACTCGTCGTTCTCACAGGGCGTATCGACGATCGTTTTGTCGATGCAGATCGGTCCCTCTGTGAGGTGAGAATAGAGCGGCGGTCTGGCATCGGCCCAGTGGGCTTCAATCAGGGCTTCCAGTTCGGCCAGTTTGTCTGGGCGGGAGTCAACCAGATTGACCTGCTCCGTCGGGTCGTCAGCAAGATTAAAGAGCCAACGGCGATCCTGTCGTTCATTGACGTGGAGCTTCCAGTCGCCTGCGCGAACGACCTTGTAGAAACCGCTCGACCAGAAAATCGCATCATGATCGCGTTCAACCGTATCGCTTTCACCGGTTACCAGCGGTAACAGATTCCGTCCGTCAATCACCCGGTCTGTGGGCAAAGCTGCGCCGCCAGCTGCGGCGAGTGTCGGCAGTATGTCGATGTGGGCCACAGGCTCATCGATGACGGTGCCGGGTGCAATCCGGCCCGGCCATTTTATGAAGGTTGGAACTTTAATGCCGCCTTCGAAGAGGGTGATCTTCCAACCGCGATAAGGCGCATTCACCTCCGGTAATCCAATGTAACCGGCGGCGCCATTGTCCGATGAGAAGACGATGATCGTGTTATCGGCGAGGCCTTCCTCTTCCAGCTTGTCCATCACCCGGCCCACGGATCGGTCAACGGCGCGGATCATGGCGGCATAGACCCGAAGCCGGTGAGGTTCGATATCGCCAACCGCTTCATAGTCTTCCCGCGTTGCCTGGAGCGGCGTGTGTGGACCCCAATGGGCGAGGTAGAGGAAGAAAGGCTGGTTTTTATTGGCGTCAATCGCCTTGATTGCCTCATCGGTCCAATAGTCCGTGAGGTAACCACCCGGCTCAAAATATTCGTCAGTGGCGTTTTCGCCGGCGCGGTCAAAATCGGCCGCAAACTGCGCGACACCCCAGAGGAAGATGTCTATTGGATCGAAGTCGAGTTTCGCATTCACGACGTTTGGATCATCCTCTGGCAGGTAGAGTGTATTTGCCATCAAGAGGCTTTCATCGAAGCCTTGGGAGACCGCGCGAAAACGTTCCGAACGGCCAAGATGCCATTTTCCGATGTGAATGTTTGTGTAGTCTTGGGTTTTCAGCAGTTCGGCGATGGTCACCTCTTCAGGAAGTAGGCCCTTATCAGCATACTCGACATCGACGATGTCGTCCGGGTTGGCCTGACCGTCTGGCATGCCCGTTTCTACGTCCAGCCGATCTGAAACGATCCTAAGGATATCGGGCATCCCTGCCGGCATCGGCGTAAACTCGAAGCCCGTTCGCGTCGGATAGCGCCCCGTCATCAGCATGGCCCTTGAGGGCGCACAGGTGCCTGTGCCGGAATAGGCATTGGAGAAGATCGCACCTTCGGCTGCCAACCGGTCAATGTTGGGTGTCGGCACGGCGCCGCCGGCAGCGCCGCCGCCGAATGTCGACACGTCGTTGATGCCCAGATCATCGGCCAGAATAAAAACAATGTTTGGCGGGCCTTGGGAGCGGTCGACTGATGTGTCTGGACCCGGCGTCCACGTGATCGGCTGGTTTTCGGCGACATCCATATGAGCTGCTCGTTTCACCAGCTCGAAAATAATGGCGCCGCGATTGAACCAGGCGAGTGCACCGCCCGCGACGATGACGACCAATAAGCCGATCAGTATTCGTTTCCACATTTGAGTGTTCCTCCCATGTGGCGCTCCAGTGTTTGTTCCCGAAGTCGCCGGCTCACGTTGGTTGATACAATTTGGTCTTTCGTTGGTCTCTCAGCGGATTGTGATGTCCTCAGTCATTTTGCGCGAGTTCTCAGCCATTTGATCTTCACGACCAGCTTGCCCTTGTTCTGGCCAATTCAAAAAATTAATTGAAGTCATTAGAAGGCTGATGTCTACCGAAAAGTCTAGGGCTTGCCGCGAATCTGGAAACTATCTTCGCGCACGAAGGTTCGAAGGCCTGCCCCGGCAGGGGTGACCGTGTCAGATTCTGAACGCAAAACGGGCGGGAGGGCTTTCCCTAGACGTGGGTGAACCCGCCATTGTCGATCACCACGCGGCCATCGCCTCCCACGGTCTGAAAAATGGCCCCGCCATTTTCCCCGGCACCCGCCCAGATGTTGACGGTGAGCGCCTCGCCCGGCAGCACCGGGGAAGAGAACCGGGCATCCATCGCCTTGAAACCGGCAGGATCATTGCCGCAGAGCGCGGACAACAATCCACGGCCTGTGAAACCATAAGTGCAAAGGCCATGCAGGATCGGCTTGGGGAAGCCGCCCACATCGGAGAACCGCTTGTCAGAGTGTAGTGGATTGCGGTCACCGCTTAGCCGGTAGAGCAGGGCCTGGTCAGCGCGGGTTTGATAAGTGATGGAGCGGTCGGGAGCCCGTTCCGGGGCGACATTTCTCTTCGCTGATGGTCCGCGGTCGCCGCCAAACCCACCTTCGCCCACAATGAACACCGACGAGGTGAGATCGAACAGGGGTTGGTTGTCAGAGGTCAACGTCGCCGTCGTCTTCGTGGCCACAACGGCGCCTTTCCCCTTGTCATAGACGCCGCTGACTTCATCGACCATGGAAATTTCACCCTGCACGGGGATTGGGCGATGTAATGAAATGCCCTGTTGGCCGTGCACAAGCATGCGGGGATCAAACGTTCCGATGTGTCCCATGGCACTGGTGCCGCCGCTGGCATTGAACCCTGCGAGGACACAGAAAGTGGGCAGGACTTTCTGCTCGGTGCCGCCGGTGTTTTCTGTCGTGAATTCCAGCTCAGCCCCAACAGGGTCTTCCACACCGCACCCAACGCCAAGCGCGTAGAGAAGGGCATCCTTGGAGGTCCAAGACCAGGTCTGTGGTGTGCCTTTTGATCCAACAGCGTCGGGGTTCACAGGCATGGCTTGATCCTCATTTGGCGTTGTCCTCCAGTGCAATAAGCACTGGGAATTATTGCTCTGCAATGGCGCCCTAGGGGAACCCTCCGATCAAATGATCGCGGCATTTGAAGACTGGCCCGGCGGGCGAGGTGTGTTGAGATACGTGGCGACCCAGTGCATGGCCGTAATCAGAAGAAGATCGTTTTGTAGGTGGAGTTGCCGACTGAGAAACAGGCTTCCCACAAACGCGCCAACACACCACTGCCATCGCCAACGAAGGGTGAAGTAATGGACGGCGCCAAACAGGGCTGAGCTGAGTATCACTGCGATCCACCTGTGCGCGCCCAGGCTTTCCAGTCCTGTCGGAACGGCCAACCGGAACACCCATTCCTCCCAAAAGGACAGGGCACCGAGATACAAGACCCAACCAAGTTTCGCGACATTCCAGTCCCGATTGACGAATACGGCATGGGCGTTCAGCGCTACGATAATCAGTATAAAGATTAAGCTATAGACGATTGGATTGGCGAGGCCGCGTTCAACGCTGCTGGCAAACGCAATCTGCATCGTTGGAAGCGTGAAGAAGACCACCGCCAAGAAAAGGCCGGGCAGGCCGTGGCGCAGGAACACTTCACGGAAGGTGGAGATACGGTCTCCTGAGAAGTCCTTATTGCGTTGAAGGCGCCTGTGGCTAAACTGCGGTGAGTTTTCCAACGCATGTCCCCTTTAATCCAATCGCCGTTCGATCTGGCCAGCATGAGACGGGATTGCCAGTCTCTCAACCAGACTTCGATCTGTTTCAACCATGCCTTAGCGTCAGCATTGGTCCGTCCAGATTTCTGTGCACGATTGCGGTCACCTTGATAGCGATGAGGAAACGGGGACTGAAAAATGGATCTGCAAATTGCGGGTAAAACAGCCATCATGGCGGGCGGAAGCGCGGGGATGGGTCGTGCGACGGCGGAGCGTCTAGCCGAAGCGGGGGTTAACCTTTTCATCACCGCGCGCCGTGAGGCGCGTCTTCGCAATGCAGCGGCCGAGATTGCGGAAAAGTACGGCACATCGGTGACACCAGTGGTTGCTGATTCCTCGAAAGAGGAGGGGCGCGCTGCGCTCTTCGCTGCCTGTCCCGATCCAGATATTCTGGCCATCACAATCAAGCCGCCCGCGCCGAACGGCGACTTCCTGAAAGTGACGCCGGAGATGTGGCGGGACTCGATCGAAACCGCGCTCATCGGCCCTATCGAGATCATGCGGAACTATATTCCGGGGATGAAGGAGAAAGGCTGGGGGCGGATCGTCAACATCGCCACGTTTTCGGCCAAGAATCCGATGATCTGGCGACTGATGTCGGGTCCAGCGCGGTCGGCTCTGATCAATTATACGGCCAGCGTCTCCCGCGAAATCGCCAAGCATGGCGTCACGATCAACAATCTGCTGCCGGGCATGTTTGCCACCGAGGGCGCCAGCGAAATCATGAAAGACTATGCGGACGCGTTCGGCCTAGAGCCCACTCCCGAAGCTGTAGGGCCGCACTTCCGCGCAAATAACCATATCCCGGCCGGCTTCATGGGCCATCCCGACGATCTCGCGCCCCTTGCGGCCTTCCTCTGCAGCCCACTTGCCCGGTTCATCGTGGGTCAGAACATCGTCATTGATGGAGGCCAGCACGCATCGCTCTTTTAGGCGCCGCCCGTTTCCGTGGCGGTACGCGTTGTCATCTATTGATTTTGGCACCATCAATGGAGCACATTAAAGGCTGAGGAGGAACCGAGATGGGGTCAGAAGAACGTTTGGAGCTTCTGGGCGCGCCTGGCTCTCCTTATACGCGCAAGATGCTGTCAACACTGCGTTACCGCAGAATACCGCACACTATGATCTGGGGCGGACACACAAACCCGCCAGAAGGCTATCCCGAGCCCAAGGTGAAGCTGCTGCCCACCTTTTACTTCCGTGATGAAGCGGGAAGTCTTGAAGCCGTTGTCGACTCCACACCGATAACCCGGCGGCTTGAACAAGAGTATTCGGGCCGGTCGGTCATTCCAACAGATCCCGAACTCACCTTCTTCAACGCATTGATCGAAGACTATGGCGATGAGTGGCTGACCAAGGCCATGTTCCATTATCGTTGGTACCATGAGCCCGACCGGAAAATTGCGGGTCCGCTTCTGATGTATTGGTCAATGAACACCGCACCCGCTGATCAAGCCCAGAAGATGGCCGACTTTTTCACCGACCGCCAGTTCAACAGGCTCTACGTTGTTGGGTCCAATGATGTAACGGCGAAGACCATTGAGGACAGCTACACCCGGTTCATCGATATTCTGGACGCGTTATTGCAGGTCAAAGGGTTCGTCCTTGGCGCTCGGCCTTCATCGGCTGACTTCGCCATTTTCGGTCAGCTGACGCAGCTTGGCTGGATTGAACCCACGTCGGCAAAGATTATGGGCGAGCGAAGTCCGCGTCTTCGCGCCTGGCTTGATTTGATTGATGACCTTTCCGGCCTTGAGCCAACCGATGGTGATTGGTTCACGGCGGGCGAAGCGCGCGAGCACCTTGCTCCACTGCTCGCTGAAATCGGTCGGGTTTATGCCCCCTTCCTTTTGGCCAATGCGGCTGCAGCTGGCGAGGGCGAAGAATCCTGGGAGGCAGAGATTGATGGTCGCCCCTGGACGCAGCCCACCTTTCCCTACCAAGTCAAATGCCTCGCCGCGTTGAAGGCGGCCCACGCGGCCGTTCCGGCCGATCGCCGCCCATCGGTTGACGCCGTACTCAACGATGCCGGTTGCAGCGCGATGTTCGGGCTCTAGGTCTTGGCTGGACGCCTACAGGACTGGCGTTGAGCGCTTTTAGAGACGATTTCATGGATCTATCCGTCCCCGTTTATTCGGCCTATCTGGGGGCGTTTCTCATTGCGCTCCAGACCATTCTTGCGGCGATTGCCGGTGGGCATCGCGGTCGGCACCGCAAGGGCATTGGCTGTGCAGACGACCCAGTCCTCGAGAGGAAGGTCCGCCGGCATGCCAACATGGCCGAATACGCTCCGATCTTCCTGATTGTTGTCGCGCTGTTCGAGCTGATTGCTGGCCAGACCCAGACGATTTTCTGGCTCTGCATCGTATTTGCGGCCAGTCGGATCTTGCACCTGATCGGCTTTTCATCCTCTGCGGGTTCTCACCTCGTTGATCCATCCGGATCGCGCTGGGTTTTCGTCCTGGCCCGAATGGCAGGCGCAGGGCTTACCCTTCTGTCATCAATCATCCTGGCAATCGCGCTCGCACTGCACGTCTCGACGTTGCCCTAGGCGCGGGCGCCAATCGTATATTTGAGGATTTCGACCACCTGGTCCGGGGTCTTTGCCCAGCCCGACGCAGCCCCATCAACTTCCTTCAGGGCATGCACAATGGCTTCATCGTGCAAGGTGATATAAGGCTTGCCAAGAGCCGCGCACTGGCCAGCATCAAACGCGGCGTTCCACTGCTTGTACTTGACGCCGAACCGGATAACCGCGATGTCGCATTTCTGGATCAGGGTAAGAATTTGCAGGGCGTTGACCTTGGCCGATTGATGGTCGCGCCAGTAATCATCGTCGGGCTTGCCCAGTACATCACCCGCCGCATCGCTGCTCTCATGGTGCGTGTTCGCGGAAGTAAACTCGATATCGAGATTTGCGGCCCGGGCGCCGGCGATAATCTGGTCTCGCCAGTCTGTGTGGATTTCACCTGAAAGATAGACATTCCACTGCATAGGGCGCTCCTTGTGTGCTGAGCCAAGACTTGCAGAGGCCTTAGAATTGGCTGGGTCTTTCGTAAAAAGGCTGCAAAGACCGGGTTTGGCCGTCAGAGCCAAACCTCGCGATTGTCTTTCCAGCCAACCTCCCGGTCCAGCTTGGCATCAAGGATTGGGGTCATGTTGCAGGCGTCGAGAAGGGCTTTCAGATCCGCTTTGTGTTGTTCACCCATCGCCTCGTATTCGTCTTGCGCCCGCTTGAGGCGGTAAAACCGGTAAGGCTGCGCCATCGCGCTGATGGTCTGGCCGCGCAGTTCAAACTCGCCGAAGCCGACGCTGCGCTCGGCAAATGTGCCAGATGCGGCGTCGCCTTGTTCAGCCAGCCAATCATTGATCGCTTTGGCTGCCGCTTGCGTCTCCGGCACAAAGTCTTCGGCCATCACGCGGGCCAAATTCAGAAGCGTTTCCGGGATTTCGTCATCGTCGAGGTAGGTCTCTTCCCAGCCCGGGAACTCGACCCAGTCGGCATCGCGCTGGCTCATCCGCTCGGTATAGCGCAGAACGGCCATCGCCTCCTTTTGCATGATGGAAAGGGGTTTCGGATCCCGGCCCAGATCGGCATGGAGAAAGATCATCAAGCCGAAATCGCCGATGCTTGGTCGACCGCCCAACAGATAGGGGTATTCTGAAAAGTGGGCATTGTAGGCGGCGAGCTGATCGGCATACAAGGCTTCAATCAAAGCGAAGGTGTCGGGATTGACGCCAAACTTCTTCGTTCCGTTGCGCATTTTGCCGTGTTCGGCCTCAACGATTTTTTTCCAGTCCATCGATGCCTTTGGGCAGGGACATGAGCGTTTGAGAGAGGAGGAAAGCGCCGTTCTCTTCATCGAAATTCCAACGATAGTGCATGCCGGGGCGCAGCATGCCTTCCGCGCCAATCACATCAAACAGGCGGCTGAAGAAGCGCTGCTTCGGCGTTTGCGGTGAAAAGATGAAACCGGACTGTTCTTCGAAATGGTCTATGATGGCGGAGCTGTCGCGAATGACCCGGCCGTCGGGAAACTCCATCGTCGGCATGGTGCGAAGACCGCCCGCCTTGGCCAGTACATTTCTCATGTAGTGACCGTCGAAGGCCCGCTCATGGAAGGGGATATCAGCCTTGATCAAGTAGCTGCGGGCGCGCGCCTAGTGCCCCGACACCTTCATGCCGTAGAGATTGACTGCTTGCATTACCATTCCTGCCTCTACCGTTCCGCGACCATTCGATAGACCGCAGTCTGTTTTTCAATATAATGGACACCATTAGAGGGCTGGTCAATTCCTGTAATCACGCCATTTCTTCATGTGATCCCGTATCGACCCACCTTCTGTGTATTCCCTTTTCCTTCGGCCTTGGGTTAATGCTGGTCATTAGAAAAGGTTGATTGGGAAAGAGCGCCATGCTGTCGAAATTGGCGAACTATTCGAGGTTCTACGGGCGGATGAAGGGCATCCGGAAACTGATGAGCGAGGTGGACAACAACACGACCACTTTGGTTGCCGACGAAATTGAAGCAACCGTCGATCGCCACCGGGACAAGACCGCTTTCATTTTCGAAGGCCAGACCCAGAGCTTTGGCGCGTTTGAAGCGCGCGCAAACCAGGTTGCGGACTGGGCGTTGAAGCAAGGGTTCAAACCCGGCGACACAATCGCGCTGAACATGGAAAACTGCCCGGACTTTGTGGCGATCTGGTTCGGCCTGTCGAAAGTCGGCGTGGTCACCGCTCTGATCAATTGCAATCTTGAAGGCGCTGGCCTGACGCACTGTATCGAGATTGTGGATGCAAAAGCCGTCATCTCCAGCGGGGGCCAGGCCCGGAACGTTCAGGCGATCGCTGACGGTCTGAAAAACCCGGTGACGCTATGGGATATGGACGGGGCTGCCGGGTCGAACCTGGCTGAAGCCCTACAGGGATGCTCTGAGGAGAGACCGGACACGAGCCACCGCGAGCCGCTGACGCACTTTGAAACGTGTGTGTACATCTACACTTCGGGCACAACGGGTTTGCCAAAGGCCGCGCGCATCACGAATGCCCGCTTCAAGCGCGTGTTCCGCCTGGCCGTGCCGCTCGGTGACATTACAGCTGACGATATCGTCTATAACAGCCTGCCGCTGTATCATATTACCGGAGGCGGCCTAGGTATCGGTGCCACAGTGTTCGCCGGTGCCGCCATGCACATCCGAAGGAAGTTTTCTGCCTCCGGTTTCTGGGATGATGTGAGCGAAAGCGGCGCCACAGTGTTCATGTATATCGGTGAGTTCTGCCGATACCTTTTGAACTCATCCAAACACCCAAAGGAGCGGAGCCACAACCTTCGGGCTGGCATGGGCAATGGTCTGAGGGCCGATGTCTGGGAGCAATTCGTCGAGCGGTTTAATGTGCCGTCCATGCGAGAGCTCTATGGCTCGACCGAAGGCAATGTGAACTTCCTGAACTTTGATGGCACCGTCGGCGCCGTTGGCCAGGCCCCGCGCTTTATGGACCCGGTAATGGGCACAGCCTTCGTCAAATTTGATGTGGAAGCGGAAGAGCCGATCCGGGACAGCAAGGGCTTTTGCCAGAAATGCGGTCCAGGAGAAGTCGGTGAAGTTCTAGGTAAAATCGCCGATGAGGGCCGCGCGACCTTTGACGGTTACAATGACAAGAAGGCGACTGAAAAAAAGATCCTCACCGACGTGTTCAAAAAGGGAGACCGCTGGTTCCGCACCGGGGACCTGATGACCCGAGACGAACTTGGCTATGTTCGGTTCGTGGACCGCATCGGCGATACGTTCCGCTGGAAAGGCGAGAATGTCGCCACCAACGAGGTCGCCGACATTCTGGCAAAGTTTGACGGGATTGAACTTGCGAATGTCTATGGTGTGGAAGTGCCCAACGCTGAAGGGCGTGCCGGCATGGCGTCCCTGACGGTCAAGGACACGATCGATTTCGGTGCATTGGCGAAGCATTTGTCCGACAATTTGCCGTCATACGCGGTGCCGCTATTTATCCGGCAAACGCGTGAGGCGGACACCACTGCGACCTTCAAGTTTCGGAAGGTTGATGCAGTGAAGGAAGGCTTCGACCCTTCAAAAGTCGCGGACCCGGTCCTGATGTTCGATCCGCAGGCTGTCACTTATGTCCCACTGACGGCGGAGACGTTTGACTCGATTTTATCCGGATCGGTGCGGCTTTAAGACTGGGCAGTCGAGCTCGGGATGTGAATTTGACGCCTGCAGCCCTGTCTGCGTTGAACGCTTGCAGGACTTCAGATTTAATGACACTCATTATGTCTCGGGCCATGCTGCGACGTTGGCCCAGTCCTTTAGATCGTCAAGACTGAGTGAGACCATATGGCCCTTTCGAATCCGACCCGTCGCCCCATCGCCGTCTTAATGGTTGCGGGCATGTTTTGTGCGGTGCCACTTTCAGCCCACGCCCAGGACGGCTCTCCCCTGGAGCGCATCCAGGAAGCCGATGCGAACAAGGATGGAGACATCTCCTGGGAGGAAGTTACGGCGATGCGCGAAGACATGTTCTCTCGTCTCGACCGCAACGAAGATGGTTTCGTCGATGGCGATGACCGCGGACCTTTCGGGTTCCGCAACCGGTTCAAGGAAGCGGTCGCCACTGTGACAGAACGATTTGATGCTGATGGTGATGAGCGGGTTTCCAGGATCGAACTCGTGGACGCACCTGCGCCCATATTTGAAACGGGTGACGTCAACGGAGATGGCGTGTTGAGCGCAGATGAAATCGCCGAACTAAGCTGAACGGGGTAATCCCATGTCCAACACTGTTGATGTCTTCTGGTCGTTCCGCAGCCCGTATTCCAGGCTGGTCACACCTGACCTTCTGGAACTGCGCGGCGATTACAACGTCGATCTCCAGCTTCGCCCGGTTTTGCCCATCGCAATCCGTGCCCCGAAGACCCTGTTTGAAGGCGATAATAAGAAGCGGGCCCGGTACATTGTGATGGACAGTGTTCGCCGCGGTAAGATGCTCGGCCGACCGATTGTTTTCCCAACCCGTCCTGATCCTGTTGTGCAAGACTACAAGACCTATGATGTGCCGGAAGAGCAGCCCTACATCTTTCGCCTGACAAAGCTCGGCGTGGAAGCGAACCGGCGCGGTAAGGGTCTCGAACTTGCAGATCGCGTTTCCGATTTGATTTTCAGCGGCACCGATGGCTGGGATCAGGGCGACAAGCTCGCGAATGCTGTGGCTGAGGCCGGCCTTGATCTGGCCGAACTCGACCGCGCCATTGAAGACGGCAATCATCTTGAAGAGGTTGAGCGCAACCAGGATGCGCTTGATGCCTCAGGCCAATGGGGCGTGCCGACCATGGTGTTCAATGACGAGCCGTTTTTTGGCCAGGACCGTGTCGAGACACTACGCTGGCGCCTGGACGAGGCCGGCCTCAGAAGGTCGTAAGCTGTCTGCCGCGCGCGAAGACGGCGCTCCGAAGACACCGAGACAAAGTGATTCTTGCTAAGCTGAGTCACTCCAATTAATGTGCTGCATTAAATTGGGCGATCAAGACAGTATTGGTGCCCAGAACTGGAGGCGTTCCGGGAGGAAACCATGCTTGAGCAGACAAAAGTCACCATCCCGTGGTGGCTCACCATCATTCTGGTCCTGGAAACACTGCCCATGTTTCTCGGTCCCGTCGTGGCTTTGATGGTCCCAGGATTCATGGGCGGGCCCGAAGCCGAGAGCATCAACCAGGCCGCGTTCATCTATACAAATCGAAATGTGGCTGTTGGGTTAGCTCTGCTGATCGCCTGGGTCCTCCGCAATGGGCCAATGCTCTTTGTACTGATCTTTATCAGGCTGATCACGGATTTGGGTGACCTTCCCACCGTGCTCTACTACAATCTGGTGACAAGCGCGCCGCGCACCATCGCGATCTTCGTGTGTCTCTACTACATCCCAGCCATCTTCGCGCTTCGCTATCTGTGGCAGCAAATGACGCGGTCTGATGGCGAGACCCAATCTAATTCAGGTGACAACAATGTCTGATCCCCTTCTCCTGGAACGCCGCGGCGCGGTCGCCATCGTCTCCAACAATGACGCGCCCTATAACCGGATGACGCTGGACTTCATGGACCGGCTGGAACGCATCGTGGATGAACTCGCCCGCGATGACAGTGTGCGCGCCATCGTGTTCACCTCCGAAGGTACGGACAATTTTTCCGTCGGCATGAACCTCAAACAGCTGCGCGATGGCGCAAAGGCCAAGGGCAGCGTCGACGGTGTCTTCGACCAGCGCTGGCGGGTGCTGGAAAAGATTGAGCGGATGGGGAAACCTTCTATCGTGACGCTGTTTGGCTACTGTCTTGGGGGCGGCCTAGAACTGCCGCTCGCCTGTCACTTCAGGCTGGCGGCCGAAGAGGGGGCACAGATCGGTCTGCCGGAAATGGATCTCGGCACGGTGCCTGCCTGGGGGGGATTGGCCCGCCTGCCGCGATGCGTTGGCCGCGACCACGCCCTGGACATGATCCTCCGTGGCAAGAAAATCTCCGGTCCTGAAGCCCTCCGCATTGGCCTTGTGAACGAAGTCTGGCCGCTCGCGGAATTGAAGGATAAGGCCATCGCCCTAGCCGAAGAATTGGCCGGCATGCCGCGCCAGGCCGTCAAAAGCGTTTTGGACTGCGTCATTGGATTTGAGACGAAAAGCTTGCACGAGTCCCTGGCCGATGAACGCCGCGCCGTTCATGCCAATGCGCGCACAGCCGATGCCAAGGAAGGCATGATGGCCTTCCTCGAAAAGAGAAAGCCTGTCTTTAATCAGACCGACAACTAGACGCTGACCGGGTCCTCGCCGCGCATATCACGCCAAGGAACCGAATAAAGCCCGCGTTCGGAGGGAACGACCTTGAAGAAAGTGATTTTGGTGCTGGGCGCTGGAGCCGGTATTGGCGGCAACGTCGCCAAGAAGTTTGCCAGAGAGGGCTATCACGCAGTGTTATGCCGGCGCAGCGATGAAGACGGCCTCAACCAGATGGTCGCGGACATTGACGCGGCGGGCGGCTCAGCGAGTGGTTACCTGCTCAACGCCGTTGAAGACGACACGATTGAAAACCTTGTCGCCGAAGTGGAAGCCGATATTGGGCCCATTGAAGTGGTGCTGTTCAATCTGGGTGCCCAGATCGGCAACCGGCCCGTGGAAGCGACGACCCTGAAGGTCTTTGAACTGGGCTGGAGAATGGCCTGCTTCTCATTGTTCCGTCTGGCAAAAGTGATGCTGCCGATTATGGAAGCCCGGGGCCGGGGTACGTTGCTTGTGACATCTGCCACGGCAGCGGTGCGCGGCAATGCGGGTCAGCACTCCCATGCTGCCTCCATTGGTGGCCGGCGCATGCTGTGTCAGTCTCTCAATGCCGAATATGCGCCAAAGGGCATCCACGTGGTGCATATCTTGATTGATGGCGCCGTCGATGCACCGGACACGCTTGGCAAGATGCTAGGGCCGGAGCGGTTCCAGAAACTGCGAGAGGCGCGCGGGCTGGACAAGGATGGCCTGATCCTGCCGCAAGAAGTGGCCGAGACGTACTTCCACTTGGCTCATCAACACCGCTCCGCCTGGACCCATGAGTTGGATCTTCGCGCCTTTTCAGACCTCGCCTGGTGGAACCACGCGCCATAAGTCTGCCGAAGCGCTTGAACCCAAGTCGGCCAACGGGCAGCTAGGGTCGACCTGCCAAGGGGAGGGCCGAAGTGACTGAATATCTGTTTGATCCACCTGAGGGGACAGCGATCCCAATTCGGGGGCACAGTGCGGCCTACCCGATCAACCGGATATTCTGTGTGGGGCGGAACTATGCGGCTCACGCGGCTGAAATGGGAAACGAGGTCGACCGAGAGGCGCCGATCTATTTCACTAAATTCGCTGATAGTGCGATCTTGACCGGCGCTACGATCCCCTATCCTCCGGGCGCGGAGAACTTCCATTATGAGATGGAGCTGGTTGGTGCCATCGGTGCGCCCATTTTCCGCGTACCGATTGAGGAGGCACGCACTGCGATTGTCGGTTTCGGCTGCGGGCTTGATATAACCCGGCGCGATTTATAGAAAGCCTCTCAGGCCAAACAACGGCCCTGGGACACCGGCAAAAACTTCGAGGGTGGCGCGGTGTTTTCACCATTGGTCGCTGCCGATGATGTGGGCGAGGTTGGACCTCAGCGCATCTACCTCGCCGTAAATGGAGAGATGAAGCCGGACGCTGAGCTCTCGGAAATGATCTGGTCGGTGGAAGAGATCGTGAGCGATCTCAGCCGACTTTACCATTTGAAGCCGGGTGATGTGATCCTCACCGGAACACCGGCGGGTATTGGTGCTGTGGTGCCGGGCGACCGTTTGCAGGGTGCCATTGAGGACATTGGCGAGATCGAGTTGACCATAGGCGCGCGAGAATGATCGAGTTTTATGAATATTTCAGCAGCTCCACCTCCCATCGCTGCCGCATTGCGCTGAACTTGAAACAGGTGCCGCACAAGACGTTTGCCGTGCATCTGGTGCGCGACGGCGGTGAGCAACGGAAACCGGATTACACCTCCAAAAACGCGCACGGGCCTAGTGGTCGACTGAGTGGACAGGCGAAAGCTTCATGGCCATCGGTATGCAAGACCCGGTGCTCGGCCCGCCCGCCATGCATGGCCTGCGCAAATTGATCACGAATTGCCCTGAGCCCATGGAGATCGCTGACGGCGGCCACTTCGTTCAGGAATGGGGTGACAGCGTTGCGAAGGCGGCGCTGGCACATTGGGGAGATATCTAGGCCCAGCGCTAAGTTTTTGGCCGGAGCCGCTCAAACACGAAGCCGCCGAGGCCTCCCGCCAATATCTGCAGCACAAGTCCATAGGTCTCTTGCGCGCCCAGGATTGGAAACACGCCGAATTGCAGGTGCATGAGCCCGAGCGCCGTTCCAATGGCGAACGCACCGGCGATGGGATAGGCATAGGCGGCAAGTGACGGCAGCATTTTCTTGATCTGGCGCGCAACCAGAAACGCGATCGCAAACCCAAGCAGGATAACGATCAAATAGAACACCATGTGCAAAACCGCGTGGACCATGCTGCCGATCCAGTCGCCGACGGGTATTTCCAGGCCGAGTTGAGTCAGGCCGACAAGCACCACCATTTGTGAGGTCAGGGCCGCGAGGATGTATGCCGCCAATCCACCCGCAAACCAGGCGCCAAGTGTCTTCAGAATTTCCATGCTGGCCTCAATACCCTAATGCACGCCATTAATAAGTGTTCAAACGCCGTCGGCAAGTGGTATAAATGAATACGATCTGGAGACACATTTATGCGACATCGTCTGGCAACCGTTTGCCTCCTCGCTTTGGCCATCGGCTCTTATACAAAAGCTTGGGCTGATATCCCCGGTTTTGCAGCAGCGGAGCCGATCCCTGCGTCCACCTACACCGTTGAAACGATCGCCGAAGGCTTCGAGATCCCTTGGGACATCGCCTTCCTGCCAGGCGGCGACATGCTGGTGACGGAACGCGGCGGCACGCTGCGCCTTGTGCGCGATGGCGTTCTAGTGGATGCGCCCTTAGAGGGCGTGCCAGACGTGTTCGTCAAAAGCCAGGCTGGCCTTTTTGAAGTGCAGCCGCACCCGGAGTTCACCGATAATGGCTGGCTGTATCTCACCTACGCCCATGGTACGAACAGTCGCAACACATTGAGACTGGCACGTGCAAAGTATGTCGCCACGGCGGATGGCGCACGGCTGGACGACCTGGAAGTACTGTTTGAGGCAGACGCGTATCGCCGGACGTCAGAGCATTATGGAGGCCGGTTTGTGTTCCTGGGCGATAGCACCCTGCTGCTCACCTGCGGTGACGGCTACGCCTATCGTCACGACGCCCAGAGACTGAACAGCCATTTCGGAAAGATCCTTCGCCTGACCGATACTGGTGAGGCGCCCGCCGACAATCCCTTTGTCGACACGCCGGATGCCCTTCCTGAGATCTGGTCCTTTGGCCATCGCAATCACCAGGGCATTGCCCTTGGCGCTGATGGAACGGTTTTCTCCAACGAACACGGCGCCCTTGGCGGCGATGAGATCAACATCATTGAGGCCGGCGGGAATTATGGTTGGCCCCTGGAATCCTGGGGTGCCGATTATTCCGGCGCGCAGATCACGCCCTACACAGACGTGGATGGTACCGTTGATCCGATTTTCTATTGGACGCCATCGATCGCGCCTGGCGCCCTCGCCTATGTCGATGGGGAGCCGTTTGCCGATTGGAATGGGCAACTTCTATCTACAGGACTTGCCACGCGGGAAGTGCGCGTGGCCGATCCGAACACCCCTGCGGCTGAGCAGGCGTCCGTGCTGACTGATCTGGACGCTCGTCTCCGTGACGTAACCATGGGCCCTGATGGATTGATCTATGTTTCGACGGAAGGTGAGAACGGCGGCCAGGTGTTAAGGCTGCGCCCGGCAGAGTGAAACTCCGGCGATCACGTCGTTCGTGCGGTCAATTTCGCGGCTATCAAGGCCAAGCCAACCAGTATCAGTTCGATCACCACTGATCCTGCAAGGCGATCGGGTGCACCCGCAATGAGCGCGTCAATCAACCGGCCGGAAACCGCCATGCCATAAAGCAGTGCGGCAGCGAAAAACCAGTTGCTTCGCCCCGTAAACAGCCCACCACCACAGGCGATCGCGCTGGCGAGAAAGAAGGCGGATATATCAGCGCGCACAGTGTTTCGGCCCATCTCTGACAAGGAGGTCAGGCCAAGCACCTCACCCATACGCACCGGGTCCACTAAGGTCATTAGTCCCATGGCGAGTGAGAAAAGAAAAACCAATGCACCTGTGATACGCCCGACCCAAACCATGAGCTTCATCCTCGTTCCACAACAAAAAACCAATTCCTGCGCTGTAGTTTAGATTAATGGATATCATTGAACAGGTGTGAATTGGCTGGCGGCACTGCCGGAGCATTCAAATCCTAAAAACGATCCACTTGATCGACTTTCCATCACTTCGCGCTGACCGGATCAGCCCTAAACGCGTCTCATGGGACGAGCGGAGCGAGGATACGGAGACAAACGACGACTCTCGCAGCCGAGGTAAGGATAGGTTTCGATGAAATAGGCGGCTGCCGCCGCATTTTCCGCAACTCCATGTCCTTCATCCGCTTGGCTGTCCTTCCCCCTTAAAACTGGGCCAACTGTTACTTAGTGGTTTTGGCGGTTCAGGAGGGTTTGGCGATGGCTCGGAAGCGGTATTCGGATGAGGAAGTTTTGCGTGTGTTGCGCGAGATCGAAGTGTCTTTGGCCGATGGTCTGGACGTTCTGAGTGCCTGCCGTAAGGCGGGTGTTTCGGATGCGACTTATTACACATGGCGCAAGAAGTTCGGCGGTGTTGGACGTACCCAGCTGGCTGAGAAGAAAGCCCTTGAGAAAGAGAACGCCCGGCTGAAGCGGATCGTGGCCGACCTGGAGCTCGACAAGCTCATCCTCAAGGAAACGCTCGATTATCTAAAGCCCAAGGCCTGAAGCCCGCCGATCTGCGCCAGGCCGTGATCCATGTGCGCCAGAAGCTCGATACTTCGGAGCGGCGCACCTGCAGGACGGTCGGCATGGCGCGCTCGACCCAGCAATATAAGGCCCGGAAAGCCGGCGATGATGATCAGGCCCTGCGCCTGGCGCTGATCCGGCTGGCTAAACAGTATGGGCGCTATGGCTATCGAAAGGTGGCCAGATTGCTGAGGCTCGAAGGCTGGCAGGTCAACCATAAGAAGGTCGAACGGCTGTGGCGGGAAGAAGGCCTGCAGCTGCCGCAGCGCCACAAGAAGCGCCGCCGCCTCTACCACAAGGACAGCTCGGTCATCCGGCTGCGTCCGCACTACCCAAACCACATCTGGAGCGTCGATCTGGTCCACGACAAGTTGAGCTCTGGCAGGCCTTACAAGATGCTCACCGTGCTGGACGAGTACACTCGGGAAGCCCTCTGCGTGCATGTCCAACCGAAGCTGGGATCGGCTGACGTCCTGGAAGCGCTCTATCCGCTCCTGCTCAAGCACGGAAAACCCGAGCATATACGTTCAGATAATGGTCCGGAGTTCGTCGCAGCCAGTTTGCAGGACTGGCTCGTGAGGGTCGGGATCAAGCCACTGCGGATCTATCCAGGTTCGCCCTGGGAGAATGGATACAATGAGCGGTTCAACGGGACCTTGCGCCGGGAGGTCCTGAATGCGGAGTGGTTCCGCTCCATCGACCAAGCCCAGACCGTCATCAACATCTGGCTCAGACAGTACAACCGGATAAGGCCGCATCAGGCGCTAGGCATGCGTCCACCAATCCCAGAAACCCTGTCGGAAAGTGGCCCATAACAAGGGGGCTGGACA
>JBCBGY010000014.1:0-39847 GCA_038526275.1 Pseudomonadota bacterium
GACCGCCCTTCCCGGCTTGATCCTGGCCGGTGGGGGGACCCATCCGGGCGCGGGGATCCCGATGGCCACCCTTTCCGGCAAGCACGCGGCCGAGGCGATCTTGCAGGACCGTGCTTCGACCTCGCCGTCCCGCCGGATGGCTATGCCTGGTGGTACATCGACGGGATCTGCGACGGTGGCGGGCGCGCCATCTCCATCATCGGTTTCATAGGATCAGTCTTTTCGCCCTGGTATCGCTGGTCGGGCCGGAAGAACCCGGAAAATCACTGCTGCATCAACGTGGCGACCTATGGGCCGGGTGGCCGTTGGACCATGACAGATCGCGGCCAGCAGGCCCTGACGCTCAACCACAACAAGATGCAGGTCGGCCCAAGTTCCATGCGTTGGGATGGCAGCCGACTGATCGTCGACATAAACGAACGCACCTGGCCGCATATGGGTCGCCTGGAAGGTGAAGTGATCGTCGAGCCTCTGGCGATCACCTCTGTCGAACTGCCGCTGATCCAGGACGGGTCCCACGTTTGGCGCCCGTTCGCGCCCTTGTCGCGGATCAAGGTCAATCTCAACCGCAAGGGTTGGTCCTGGGAGGGCCACGGCTATTTCGACGCCAATTTCGGCACGCGTGCGCTGGAGGCCGATTTCAGCACCTGGATGTGGGGCCGGTTCCCGTGCCGCGATGGTGCTGTGAGCTTTTACGACGCAAAGCGGCGCGACGGGTCGGACCTGTCCGTCGGGGCAATCTTCACGGACAAGGGCGAGGCCAAGGTCATCAAAGCCCCACCCAAGACCGAATTCCGCCGGTCGCTATGGGCGGTCAGGCGGGAAACACGGGCCGATGCCGGGACCAAACCGCGACAGGTACAGCAGATGCTCGACGCGCCGTTCTATTGCCGGTCCGCCGTTGAGATCCAGTTTGCTGGCGAAAACACCGTCGGCGTACATGAAGCCTTAGACCTTCGGCGTTTCGCCAGCCCGCTTCTGAAACCGATGATCGCGCTCAAGGTGCCGCGCCGTCCCCGCTGGCCGCACTAGGTGATCCTAACGTTAGCCCATGATCACGGGGCCTCCGGCAGGGATATTGGCCGCCAATAAGAAAGGGCCGCGGAGGTGCGTCAGGTTTTCGCGCTATAATGCGCGGGCTTTCGTTGTCCCTGATGTCGCTGTTTGGAGGGCAATCCGGCGCCACGGATTTGTCTTCCGTCGAACGGCCAGCCAAACAAAGATAAACAGCATCGGCGGCAAGGCGGCTGGCAACGGGATTGGTGCCGGAAGCACGTCCGCGTAAAGTTCTGTCAGATCTTCGGCCAAGGCTTGGTGCAAGGCTTGACTGGGATGAACGGCATCGGCCCAGATGAAACCATCAGCTACCGAGATATCGATGATCGGCAAACCGTTCTGATCGACACCTACCACCGCGCAGTTATCTTCGAGATCCGGTTCGATCATGAACCGGGTACAGGGCAAGACAGTTTCGACGCGTGTGGGGTCGGTTTCATCCAACAGATCGAAAAAGACCTCGGTTTGATCCACCAGGGTCACGGCCAAGCCTTCGGCGATCAGATCTTCGACTTCTTCTTCCAGCGCGATCTGGTAGGCAAGGGAAAGCGACTGGGCGCGCTCCGCCGTCACCCTCTGCAACAGAATATCGAGGATGTTGCCGGTCGCTTCTGCCTCCAATCGGGCCGCTTCGCCGAAGGCAGGCGTCAGGGTTAGGTCAGGCACATTGATGACCAGGAAATCATCATATTGATCGCCAAGACCTGCCACTGCTCGGATCCCATCGCCCACATTTCGCGCCACATCGAACGGATCGAAGAAAATATCGGCCAGACCATCGAAAAGGTCGTTCGCGCCAATGAGGACTGACACCAGAGGATTATCCCCAAAGCTATCCACAAGCCCGGAACCGGCCAGCGTTGCCACCTGACCGCCGAGCGTAGTCAGAGACTGCAAAGCGTCTGGCACGTCGGAATCCTGGTCGCCTGCCGTCGCGCCGGCCAAAGCAAGGTTCAACGTGTTTTTTCCAGCTTCGGTAAACGTATCACCGAAAATCTCGGCCCAAACCCGGCCGTTGGTAAATCGCCCCTCAAAACTTGGCGGTGCGATAAAGCCGTCAAGCTTGCCATCGTCGCTAAGACTATCCCCCAGCGTGACAAAGCCCGTCAGTTCGTCAACCGTGGAGGCCTGCGATGCGGAAGCCAGCGAAAGACTCAAAACTGTGGTCCAGAGAAGTCGGTTCATTCTGCGATACTCTTTCAAAGATTCTACGCATCTTTACCCCAATATTAGCCGGACGGCGCAGATCTGACGCCACAAATGTGAGACGGTCCACAGATATTTTTTGATTGACTAAATTTGCCACATCGGGCGGTACGGTCCGGCTCAAAGGCATGGTCTTAACAGATGTTACATTTCAAGATCGGGCAAGCCGCCGTGTTCGGATTGACCTTCCCGAGCCCATGCGTCACGTTTGCCCCTGCAATTTCAAACTCTCGCAAAACTGGCTTTGTCCCCATGGCCCTTCGGCGCTTTGTCCAATGCGACGTGTTCACGTCTACCCCTACCTTGGGCAATGGCCTTGCGGTCGTTGTGGAAGCAGAGGGATTGAGCGATCAGCAGATGCAAGATTTCGCCGCCTGGACAAATTTGGCGGAAACCACCTTTCTGTTGCCGCCAACTCATCCACAGGCCGACTACAGGGTTCGGATTTTCACACCGAAGCGTGAGATGTTGTTTGCAGGTCACCCGACGCTGGGCAGTTGCGCAAGCTGGCTCCATTGCGGAGGCAAACCGAAGATGCCAGGCAGAGTGGTGCAAGAGTGCGCCATTGGCTTGGTCGATATTGATCAGACCGGATCCACGCCAGCTTTCGTTGCACCGCCGACCAAAATCGCCCCATTGCCCGAGGAAGAACGGATCCGCATTGTTTCGGCCCTCGGGATTGACCCAAGCTCCATCGAGTCGGTCGCTCAGTTGGACAATGGCCCGGTCTGGAAGGCGTTCGAATTGGAAAGCGCCGAAGCTGTGCTGGCTTTGGATGCCAGTCGACTTCGCTATCCCGAATTTCTAGCCGTTGGTCTGATCGGGCGTCATGGGCCGGACGCAGATGCCGACTTTGAGGTGCGCAATATTGCACCTTCGTCCGGCATGAGCGAAGACCCTATCACCGGATCCCTCAACGCCGCCCTTGCCTGTTGGCTAAAGTCCCGTGGCGCGTTGCCAAGTCAGTATGTGGCTGCACAGGGAACCAACATCAATCGCCAGGGCCGAGTTCACGTGCGACATCAGAATGGGCGGATCCTCGTCGGCGGCGAAAGCCATATTCTGATCGATGGTCGCTTGGAGCTTTGACCGGGCGCGGCTGTTCTAATGCACTTCACCCCTGGCGTAGCGCTCCATGGCCGCCATGCTGCCTTCACTCCAGATAAGAGGCAGCCACTTGCAGAAGCTCTCGGCAAAGACGGGCGCGTCCCGCAGGTCCCCGTAGAATTGCTGCTGTTCGAGCCAGGCAATGGGTGACGTTTTGGCGGCATGCGCCGCGCCAACCAGTTGATCCCAGTGGGGATCATTGGCCTCTATCACAGATCCATCTTCACGACTGCCCGCACACATCCGCGCCCAGAATGCCTCGACCAGCGCCAGCCCGCTTACCGGAGCGCCGGCATCCAACGCGTCGCGAACGGTGGGCAAGACAAAGCCAGTGTGCCGCGAGGAGCCATCAAAGGCGACGCGGCGGGTCGTGTCGTGGATGGCGGAATTCGCAAAGCGTCGTTCGATCAGCGCCAGATATTGCGCGGGCGAAATGTCCGGGACTGCCTGCACATGGGGCGCGATTTCATCATTTTGAACCTTCTGGAAGAAGGCGGCAATGTAGGGGTCCGCCATGCATTGGTCGATGGTGGCAATCGACAGCAACTCTCCCGGATTTGCGACGACCTGATGGCCCGCATTCAGCATCCGAAGCTTCATGGCTTCATAGGCGTGCACATGTTCGGTGAAGGTCGCCCCGGCCTCTTCCCAAGGCGGTCGCCCGGCACAGAACTTGTCTTCAATCACCCATTGCCGGAAGTTTTCGTGGGTCACGGGCACAGTATCCGCAACACCCAATGACGCAGCCAATGCGATTTCACTTGGCCCGGTGGCGGGTACGATGCAATCAACCATCGAATTGGGGAAAGTCACCGATTTTTCGATCCAATCGGCAAGCCCACCATCCGATAGCCGCGCCAAGGAAACCACCGTCTGGCGCGCAATTGCGCCGTTGCCTTGCAAGTTGTCGCAGCTTTGCACGGTGAGCGGGCCGACCCCTGTATCGCGCCGCAGCCTCAGCGCCTCCACTATCGCCCCGAACGCGGTGATGGGGTGACTTGGGTTGGCGGCATCTCGCGCGATGTCGGGATGCTCTGGATCAAAGCCACCTGTGGCCGGATCGATATAGTATCCGCCCTCGGTAACGGTAAGCGAAACGATACGGATCTTCGGATCGGCCAGTTGGCGGATCAGCGCGCCGTTGCCCTCTTCCACCGGAATGAAATCCACGATCGGCCCAATCACCTCTGCCGAGGTGCCGCCAGGGTCAAGCTCAATCAGGGTGGTCAGCCCATTCTGCGCCAACAGCTTTTCCCGCATGACACTGTCATTCGGCCGCACCCCAGCACCGATGATCGCCCATTCGAGCGCTTTGCCCGACTGCATCAAGCGGTGCAGATACCAGGCCTGGTGCGCACGGTGGAAATTGCCCATACCGATATGAACAATCCCGGGCGTCAGGCGCGAACGGTCGTAACGCGGACGATCCACCCCATCAGGCAGTTGGTCCAGCGTTTCATTTTGAAGTTTCACGGTCGCGGTTGGCAGTTTGGGATCGGCCATCAGCTCATCCAATTTCCACCGTCAACGTTATAGGTCTGAGCGACAATGTAATTGGCCTCGTCAGACGCCAAGAACACCGCCATCCCGGTGAGATCTTCGGCCTGCCCCATGCGTCCATACGGGACTGCAGCGCCAACTTCCTGTTTCTTTTGACCCGGCACCTTGCCCTCATATTTGGCAAAAAAGCCATCCACTTCGTCCCAATGGTCGCCATCAACCACACCTGGGGCGATAGCGTTCACGTTAATGCCATGGGCAATCAGGTTCAGGCCCGCCGACTGCGTCAGGCTAATCACTGCCGCTTTCGTGGCGCAATAGACAGCCACCAAAGGTTCGCCGCGCCGCCCGGCCTGACTGGCCATATTGATGATCCGGCCCTTTGTCCCTTGCTCGATCATATGGCGCGCCGTGGCCTGAAGGGTAAACAGCATACCACCGACATTGATATCGAATGTCCGCTGATAGTCGTCTCGGGTGATCTCAACAATCGGAGCCGCCGTGAAGACCGCGGCATTGTTGATCAGGATATCGATCGGGCCAAACGATGAAACCGCATAAGCCAAGGCACCATCGATGCTATCTTGGTTGGTCACGTCCATACGAACGGCCAAAGCGCGGTCGCCCAACGCATCCGCGGCCTCTTGCGCACCCGCCTCGTCGATATCCGCGATCACGACACGTGCCCCTTCCGCGACATAAGCCGCAGCAAAGGCCCGTCCGATCCCGCGGGCTGCCCCAGTGATCAGCGCTGTCTTGCCTGAAAGGCGTTTCACAAACGAAGACCCTTATCGTCGAACTTGTGAAGAACGTCCTCGCGCGGGGACAGATGCACCCGATCGCCACGGTCAAAACCAACCTCGCCCGACGATCGCACCGTGATCGTCTCGGCGAGGCCCGTTTCGTGAATGTGGAAGAAGGTATCGGAACCTAGATGTTCCGAAACCCCGACAACACCAGTCCATGGCCCGTCATTCTCTGAGACGGTTATATGTTCCGGTCGAATGCCAATTTCGGCCGCGCCGTGACGCCCAGCCTCTTCCCCTCCGATGAAGTTCATCCGCGGCGACCCAATAAAACCGGCGACGAACCGGTTTTGTGGCTGACGGTACAACTCCAACGGACTGCCGACCTGCTCGATAATTCCGGCCCGCAAAACCACGATCCGGTCTGCCATTGTCATGGCTTCGACCTGATCGTGTGTCACATAAATCATTGTCGTTTTGAGCCGCTTATGCAGCTCGCTGATCTCCAGACGCATACCCACCCGCAGGGCCGCATCCAGGTTCGACAGTGGTTCGTCGAACAAAAACGCCGCTGGTTCACGAACGATGGCGCGCCCAATCGCCACACGCTGACGCTGACCGCCCGACAATTGCCCGGGGCGCCGGTCGATATAGTCTGCAAGGTTCAGCACCTCCGCCGCACCATTGACCCGGCGATCAATCTCGGCCTGATCCATCTTCGCCATCTTGAGCGGGAAGGCGATGTTCTTTCGCACAGACATATGCGGATAGAGCGCATAAGACTGGAACACCATCGCAAGACCGCGCCGGGCCGGAGGCATGTGGGTCGCGTCATTGCCGTCGATCTTGATCTCGCCGGAGGTTACGTCTTCCAGCCCGGCAATCAGCCGCAACAGGGTAGATTTGCCACAGCCAGATGGGCCGACGAATACCGTGAACTCTCCATCCTGGATGGAAAGGTCCAGGGGCGGGATCACCTCAGCTTCACCGAACTGCTTGGTGACCTTTTCTAGTTCAATCTGTCCCATGAAAGGCCCCTTTACTTATTTCACAGCGCCGAAGGTCAGTCCGCGGACCAACTGCTTCTGGCTGAACCACCCGAGGATCAGAATGGGTGCAATAGCCATGGTCGATGCGGCACTCAGCTTGGCGTAGAACAACCCTTCCGGGCTGGAATAGCTGGCAATGAAGGCTGTCAGCGGTGCAGCCGTAGCGGCGGTCAAATTCAACGTCCAGAATGCTTCATTCCAGGCCAGGATGAGGTTGAGCAGGATTGTGGAGGCGATGCCCGGCACCGCCATGGGCGTCAGAACATACAGGATCTCGTCCCGTAGCATGGCGCCATCCATGCGCGCGGCCTCAAGGATCTCACCGGGGATTTCCTTGAAGTAGGTGTAAAGCATCCAGACGATGATCGGCAGATTGATCAGCATCAGAACGATCACCAACCCGAACCGCGTGTCCAGCAAGCCAAGGCTGATGAACATCAGATAGATCGGGTAAAGCACGCCCACCGCGGGCAGCATCTTGGTCGAGAGCATCCAAAGCAGGATGTCCTTGGTGCGCTTGGAGGGCACAAAGGCCATCGACCAGGCGGCTGGAACCGCGATGATCACGCCAAGTAATGTCGAACCACCAGCGATGATGATCGAATTCCACAGGAACTTTCCATAGTCCGACCGTTCCTGCACGACGGCGTAGTTTTCCAGGGTCCAATCGAAGAACAGGAAGAGCGGGGGATCATTGATCGCCTGCGCTTCCGTCTTGAAGCTGGTCAAGATCGTCCAAAGGATTGGGAAGAAGATCAGCAGACCGACAGCCCAGGCGGCCACCGTCATGATCAGCTTTTTGCGTGGTGTTACTGCACGGGCCATGGTCAGGCGTCCAAGTTTTTGCCGACGATGCGCATGAGGAACAGCGCAACAATGTTGGCGAGAATGATGGCATACACCCCACCGGCAGATCCCAGCCCCACATTCTGGCTTTCCAGCACGCGCTGGAAGATCAGATAGGTGAGAGTTTGGGTTCCGAACGAGCCCTGGGTCGTGACGAAGATTTCCGCAAAGATCGACAGCAGGAAGATCGTCTGGATCAGGATCACAATCGTGATTGCTCTGCTCAGGTGCGGCAGAATGATGTACCAGAACCGTTTCAGGTTCGGTGCACCGTCCATTTCGGCCGCCTCAAGCTGCTCACTGTCCAAAGACTGAATCGCTGTCAGCAGGATCAGGGTCGCGAAGGGCAGCCATTGCCAGGATACGACCATGATGATCGAGCCGAGTGGCACTTCGGTCAGCCAAGCGACCGGTTCAGCCCCGAAGAATTTCCAAAGATGCGCAAACAGGCCGTTCACAGGATCCATGAACATGTTCTTCCACACGAGGGCGGAAACGGTCGGCATGACGAAGAAGGGCGCGATCACGAGGATCCGGACAATGCCCTGCCCCCACATCGGTTGATCGAGCAAGATGGCCAAAAGGACACCAAGTACGACCGTGATGACCAGCACGCCGCCCACAAGGATCAACGTTGTTTGGACACTGGGCCAAAAGGCACTGGAGGTGATGAAGCGGCTGTAATTTTCAAAGCCAACCCAGCCCAGATCTCCACCGCGCAGCGGCAGGTACCGCTTGAACGAAAAGTAGAGCGTCATTCCGAGAGGGATCAGCATCCAGCCGAGCAGTAGAACGACGGCAGGAGCCATCATCAACCGCGCGGCAGAGCGGGAGTGTTGCGTTGCCATGGGCGATACCCTTTACCCCACTGACTAACAAGGTCAGCGGAGCTCTGTATAGGGTTCAAAGGTCGTAGGGGCGGTCGGTGTGACCGCCGCCCCATAGCCGTGGATTACTTAGTATCCGGCGGCTTCCATTTCCTCTGCGGTCAGAGCCTGAGCCTTGGCAAGCGCTTCATCAACGCTTTGCTGGCCAGCCAGAGCGGCAGAGAATTCCTGACCAACCTGGGTCGCGATGCCTGCAAATTCGGGGATAGCCACGAACTGCACGCCGACATATGGCACAGGGTCCACAGTTGGGTTCAGCGGGTCAGCCGAATTGATGCTGTCGAGCGTCATCTTGGCGAATGGCACTTCAGCATATTCAGGAGTCTCATAGAGAGATGTCCGCGAACCCGGAGGAACGTTTGCCCAGCCTTCGTTTTCGGCAACCAGAGACAGATATTCTTTCGAAGTTGCCCACTGGATGAACTCTTTCGCAGCATCGACATTGTCGGTACCGGCCGGGATGGCCAGAGCCCAAGCCCACAGCCAGTTGCCGCGCTTGCCCTTACCCGTGTCAGGTGCCAGAGCAAAGCTGACCTTGTCAGCAACGGTGGAGTCATCTGGGTTGGTCACGAAGGATGCCGCCACGGTGGCGTCGATCCACATGCCGCACTTACCCTGCTGGAACAGCGACAGGTTTTCGTTGAAGCCGTTGTTCGATGCTCCCGGAGGGCCTGCATCATTCATCAGGTCGATGTAAAAGGACAGGGTCTCTTTCCAGGCTTCGCCGTCGAACTGGGGCGCCCAGTTTTCGTCGAACCAACGGGCACCGAAAGCGTTCGCTGTGGCCGTCAGGAAGGCCATGTTCTCGCCCCAGCCAGCCTTACCGCGCAGGCAGATGCCGTAGATTTCATTGTCCTTGTCGGTCATTTTGCGGGCTGCATCAGCCACAAATTCCCAAGTCGGCGCATCAGGCATTTCAAGACCGGCAGCTTCCATCAGGTCGGTGCGGTACATGATCATGGAGCTTTCGCCGTAGAACGGAGCAGCGAAAAGCGTGCCGTCGTAGGACAGACCACCGCGCATAGCGGGCAGGATGTCGTCAACGTCATACTCAGCCGGCAGATCGTCCAGAGCGATCAGCCAGCCGTTCTTGCCCCAGATCGGCGTTTCGTACATGCCGATGGTCATGATGTCGAACTGGCCACCTTTGGTGGTGATGTCCGTGGTCACACGCTGGCGCAGAACGTTTTCTTCCAGGGTGACCCACTCGACTTCGTGACCGGTCTTTTCGGTGAAGTCAGCAGTCAGGCCCTGCATGCGGATCATGTCACCGTTGTTCACAGTGGCGATGGTAATCGTGTCAGCAAGTACTGGTGCAGCAACGAATGCTGTCAACGCTGTAGCCGCACGAAGTGTATTCTTCAGATACATCCGGCTCCTCCCGTTAGTTGGATGTCGTAACGCGACACTATGGACAACTCGATCACTGCGTCAACCGTAATGTTTACGCGCGTAAATTTTTTTAGGCTGATCCCCGGATAACCAGAGCTCCGTCAAACAAGGTCACGCGGTCTTCGGGGGAATGATCTTCTTGGTCGATCAGTTGCAGCAACGAAGCGGCACTTGTCTCTGCAATGGCAGAATAGTCTTGAGAAACTGTTGTCAAATTCGGGCACGTATAGCGGGAGAATGGATGATCATCGTGCCCTGCCACGCGGATGTCATAACCGTCGTCGCCGCCGACGCGCAAATTCATCTCAAAGGCCGCAGCCAAGAAACCGATGGCCAGTCGGTCATTGCTGCAAAGGATGGTGTTCGTGCGCAGTAGCTTCTGCAGAATCACCCGCTTTCCCTCGCGATAGCCAATCTCTTCGAAGTCCCAGCCCTGCCCTTCGGCTTGGATAATGTGAGGGCGGTGTCCCAACTGCTCCATCGCCGCAAGATATGCCAACCGCCGCTTGTTCGCGTTCGGGTTGGAAGGCTCCCGCATTTCGAAAAAGACCGGTGGTTCCCCCGTTTCGCAAAGGTAATTCACGATGAGACCGATGCTTTGGTTATTGTTCGATCCAACAAAGGCCGCGCCCATACCGACAATGTGGCTGTCGAAGAGAATCGTCGGAACCTCGTCGCATAATGCCTGAATCGCCTCTTGATGGGACGACCTGCCAAGCGGAGCCATCAAAACCCCGGCGGGCCGCAACGACCGAAGGTTTTCCAGGTTTTCCACCTCCTGGTTCGCGTCGCCATGGGCCGAAAGCGTCATTGGCCGAAACCCGGCTGCGATGATCAGCGTCTCGATATTTCGTGCCATTTCAGCGAAGAACGGGTCGCCGATGTGAGGAACGATGACGCCAATATTCTTGGTCAAACGCCGGTTCTGGTTGATAGCATAGATATTAGGTCGATAATCATACTGCTCCAGAGCCGCCTCAATCTTTTGGCGGGTGGACGTCCGAACACTGGACGGATCGTTAAAGTATTTGGACACGGTTGGGCGTGAGATGCCACTCACCGCCGCAAACTGTTCCATATTTTTGATCTTCTGCTCATGCATGGCCATAAGCTATCGCCAAAACTTGGCGCGCGCAAAATTTTTTGCCACCTCGGCGCGAAGTGACCCTCAGTTTCGCTCCAAGTTGAGGGAAATAAGTTGTTAATGCGAATTTACTTTTGCGTGAGAGGCTTTCACGGGACCGCCCGACGATGCGTTTTCGGCATTACCACCGGGAAAGTGCCGTTTCGTCATCGTCCTTCGCGGCGACCCAACTGTCGCCATTGGCGCTGCGCTCTTTTTTCCAGAATGGCGCGCGGGACTTGAGGTAATCCATCAAGAATTCTGCAGCCTCAAACGCATTTTGACGGTGCCGGGACGCGGTAGCCACCATCATAATCTGTTCGCCCACCCGTAGAATTCCATGGCGGTGGATGACCAAAGCTCCAGCCAGTGACCAACGGTTCTCTGCCTCCTCGGCAATACGGGTTAGTTGAGCTTCCGTCATACCCGGATAGTGTTCGATCAGCATTTCGGTCATCTGCCCGCTATCGTCGCGCACTATGCCAGAAAAGGTCACCACCGCACCGGCATTGGACAGGCTGGCTTGGAAGGCCTCCAGTTCCGCGCCCGGTTGAAATGGCGCCTCTTGGACCCGAATCTCAGCCACCGGTCATCGGTGGAAAGAACGCCACCTCCCGCACACCTTCCAGTGGCGCATCAAAATCGGAGAGTTGCTGATCGACCGCCACGCGCAACGCAGTGAGATCGGAAAAAGCCGCAGCATAACGATCTTCGCGTCCGGACAGCTCCGTGACCAGCTCGGCCACCGTGACGGCCTGCGTGTCAACCCGTTCCTTCGGCAGACCGATCCGCTCGCGCACCCAGGCGAAGTACAAAACGTCGATCACGTCGCGGCCCCTTCTTTCAGAAATGGCAGTGCCTTCTGAAAATAGTCCCAACCGGTCGCGATTGTCAGGATCGCAGAAATCCAAAGCAAGCCGACACCTCCCCACCATGTAAGAACCCAGCCGAGATCAAGCTGCCTTAGACCAAACAGGTCTTCCTCGCGCCCGGCCATGATGTCATCGACCAATTGCTGATCCATGCCCAAGGATAACATCCCAAGGTAATGCTCTACGGCGCCATTGGCGAAGAGGATCGCAATGGCGGCCATTTGCACGGTGGTTTTCCACTTGGCCAATTTGGTCGTTTTTAGCGTGCCCGCTGTGTCACCCAAGAATTCGCGTAGACCGCTCACAAAGATCTCTCGAAAAACGATCAGCGTTGCTGGCAGCAAGATCCACGGATTCATGCCGGAAAAGCCGGCGATCACGAGCAGGGCAATCACGACCATGGCTTTGTCGGCAATCGGGTCCAGCATCGCCCCGAACTTGCTGACCTGCCCCCAGGCCCGCGCCAGGTATCCGTCAAACCAATCCGTCAGGGCCGCAGCCGTGAACAAGGCAAGCGCGAACCAGTCCGCCCAGGGCCGATTGAAGTAGAGAAACACAATCGCGACGCCCGGAGCCGCCAGAAGACGCAAAACAGTCAGGATATTGGGGATAGTCCAACGCATAGAGCACCTCTATCCGGTTCGCCCCAGAGAAGAAAGGCGCAGCGCCAGATTGCATTCCGATAGTCAGTCACACGGCATCGAAACCCGCGAACGGCGACCGCCCGCCTACGGAAACCGCGTAAATGGTAAACTGTTCACGGGATGGGTCTGGGAGAAGATCATGCGCTTCATCAAATCGCTTCTATTAGGCTTGGCAACCTGTGCTGCCTCAACAGCCATGGCCGAAAGTCTGTCATCACGAGAGACGCCGGTACCAGCGCCTTGGGGACCGACGCCGCGTGCGTACCTCGTCAGCAATGCCTATGAGGCAATGTTCGAGGGCCTCAAATCGATCGAGAGCCTCTCGCTTAAGTTTGCCTCAAGGGATGCATACGATGTCAAACTTTACCTTTTGACCAGTTGGACCTTGCTCAGTCCCCGAGATCTGGAACTTTGTGGGTCCCCCTGCGGTGATGATGACAAAAATCATCTCATGATCACTGTGGTGTTCGAAGATGGCGAGACCCTGAAGAAAGCCATCTTCATCAATTTGATCGAGATGTTTGAGCGCGACCCCGTAAAGGAGAACAGGCTCAACTGGTCCAAAGACGAGTTTTCATGCTTTCTCGGCACGATCGAGCAGGAAATCCTCTATCTCCACCCGGGACAGCCGGACATACCAGATTGTCTTGCCGAAATGATGCTCGGAAAGACCTATTCGGTGACAAGAGCCCATAACCACAAGAAAACTCTGCTGAAATTTGAATTTTAACGAGAGACAAACGGTGTTCGCAAGGAGTGCGCAGCAATCCGCGAAGGAAGTGAATATGGTAGCGAACGCACCAGTACGGTGTGGTAAGACGCAATCGACAGTGATTTGGAGGGACCTCTTCATGTCGACATTCAGAGTGATCACCACGGCAATTATGGTAAGCGGCTGCGGTACGGCGGCCCTAGCAGAAGCGCCGCAGCTACAAACCCCGTCGCCTGTAATTTTCCTGGCGGACAATCTGGACGAAAATCAGGGGTTAGGTTGGTGCATTGATACGCGAGGGAGGGGCTATGCCGAAGAGTTGCAGACCCATTCCTGTAAACCTCAGGGTGGCGACGTCCAGTTTCAGTATCTCGCCGACAGTGGGCAGATCCAGTCGGTGGCGTTCCCAGACAAGTGCATGACGCTGGTTGATCCGGCGTCTGAGGCGGTGCCATTTGGGTTGCGGGACTGCGACGCGGACGCCGAGGCACAGAAATTTAGCTATTCCGCCGACACTCAGCAGATCTCTTTGGTTTCAGCGCCCGGTGACTGCGTGACAGCAGGACCGGAAAGCCGTCAGGCGGGGCCTTTCCTTTCGCGGGACTTGACGATTGTCGCATGTGGTGAAGGTGACGCCGCTCTTCAGGCTTGGGTCATCCAGTAACTGATCTATGAGCCCCTTCGCCCGAGCCATTCGGGCGAAGGGGTTGTTGCGGGTCTACTCTTCTTCCTCTTCTGACTCGAGCATCACGAGGTTTTCCAGGAATGCGACAAGCTCACCTTGCGCTTCTTCGTCCAGCTCGGTGAACTTGTCCGCACTCTCTGCGGCATCACCGCCATGCATCGATATGGCCTCTGCCAGGGTGGTCGCCCGTCCATCATGAAGCCAGGGGCCTGTCATCGCGACGCCCGCCAAAGATCGGGTCAGGAACATAGACGCACCGAGTCCCAAGGGATCATCGGGATCTGCCAGGGCCAAACCCATATCGTGGCGCTTGAAGTCGGTGTACCATCGGGCGACAGCACCCCCGTCCGCTCCGGTTTCCAGGGCACCTAAATGGTGTTCAGTACCGTCCGCCGCAATGATTTGGTTGTTTGGCTGATCGCCCGCCAGATCGAACGAAATCGCCAGTTCATCCGTCAAACCCATCGCCGTGGGGTCAGACCCGTCCGGAAAGGCGACATCGTAGAACCCTGCAACGCGGCTTGGTTCCCGAAACACCGTATCACTGATGGGCATCGACGGAACGTGGCAACTGGAACATCCGGTCTCGGCGAAAATGACTTCCCCAGCGGCAATTGCGGATCTCTCTTCAGCCGTAAGTTCAATCAGCCCGACATCTGCCAATTCGATCTTGCTGACCGGGCGTTCCAAGCCAGCCATATAAATCGAAAGGGCCGTCATGTCTCCTACGGTCAATTCGTGCGTGACGCCGTCAAAGTCGGCATCCAGATCACCAACCAATTCAACAGCCTGAAGCCCCAATTCATTGTGGGCCGCCCCACGGGTGAATGAACGAATTGTGGCTTCATTTCCCTTCCAGCCAAATGCTTTTACCACAAGGTCTGGATCAATTCCGTCCAATCGAGATGAGTCAATTTCAACCAAACAGGGTTTTTCACTCGTTCGCGCAATCTCTAATTGACCATAGGACACACCCTTTGCCGATAGTTCTGCGATAGCCGAACCACTCTCGCATGCTGCTGCCACGGCTTCATCGCGTTGGGTATAGAGGGCCAGGCTGATTTCCTCAGCCAGACGCTGCGGAATGCCTAGCGCAAACAACGGGAGAGTATTGCGCTCCAGATACTTTGTCGGATCGCCCCGATGTTCCGGATCCAGCACAACGTTTAGCGCAACGTCACCCGCCCCATTGGCGAAGGGCTTATTGTGGCAGGCAATGCACGATGTCGCATTGGGCCCACCTTCACGTCGAGGTATATGATTGCCCCATTCTTGAGCGGCAGAGAGATCCGCGCGCGGAAAGCGCGTGAACCGACGCCCTTCGCCAACATTGGCCCCAACCCCTTGATTTGCTTGAAAACTGAATTCCGTCAACTCATCGCCGGCCTCAAAGGCCTCAATGAACGCATCATAGGTTTGACCATGTGCCACCATCTGATTGAGATGCACCTGATCTACCGGGGGAAGTACACCTTCTGACAGGGCAACGGTTGGCAGGCTGCAAATGAGAAGAGCCCATTGTGGGAGGTGTTTCATGGTTATCCTTTACTGAATTAGGTTGGCCATATGATTGCTGGTCCACTAGGCCATCACAAAGTTGTGAGGCTAATTGAACGTAAACCAAGCCAGATTCCGTCGCTGAAAATTGATTTACTCGGAACTTTTTTGCCGAAGCCGCTCTATTTTAATAAAATGCCGAGCGCATTAATGACGTTGCGAAAACAATTCAGAAACGTTGTTTCCAAAAAAAAGAGCCCCGCCGAAACTGACGGCGGGGCAAGTCGGTGCCTTGGCAGCAGTGGCCACAGGCACGGGCGGTAACTGATTCAGGCCGGGCGTTGGCGCATCTCGGCCCTGATTTGTTGGCGCAGCACGTCGATGGGGACGGGTCTGCCGTCGCGCATGAATGACCAATAGGTCCAGCCATTGCAGGATGGGGCCCCTTCCAGGGCTGCACCGACCTGATGAATGGATCCCGTTACGTCCGAAGACACCAATGTCCCATCAGCCCGGACTTTTGCGGTTTGCCCGCGAGGCGAGGTGAGTAACTCGCCCGGGCGCAGCAGGCCACGTTCGACCAACTGACCAAAGGGCACACGCGGCTCTGCACGTTTGGAGCTGCTGACAACCAGCGCGGCCCGGTCCAGCCTGCGAACCTTTTCGATCCGCGCTTCGGCAAGCGCGCGGTAAGACGGCTCGCGTTCGATCCCGATGAAATCCCGACCCAGCATCTTGGCGACGGCCCCCGTGGTGCCGGTGCCGAAGAAGGGATCCAGGACAACATCGCCCGGATTGGTGGTTCCCACCAGGACCCGATGCAGCAGGCTTTCCGGCTTTTGGGTCGGATGGGCCTTGTCGCCGTTTGCGTCCTTCAGCCGTTCATGGCCGGTGCAGAGCGGCAAAACCCAGTCAGAGCGCATCTGCACCCCGTCATTCAGTGATTTCAGCGCTTCATAATTAAAGGTGTACTTGGCGCCTTCTGACCGGCTGGCCCAGATCATCGTTTCGTGGGCGTTGGTCAGCCGTTTGCCGCGAAAATTGGGCATCGGGTTGGACTTGCGCCAGACAACATCGTTCAGGATCCAAAATCCCGCATCCTGCAACTGCGCCCCGACACGGTAGATATTGTGGTAGCTGCCGATGACCCAAATGGCACCGTCCGGCTTCAGCAAACGTCGCGCCGCCTTTAGCCAGTCAGCGGTAAATCGATCATACGCGGCAAAGCTGGAAAACTGATCCCACTCGTCGTCAACCGCATCGACCAAACTGTTATCTGGACGATGCAGCGTGCTTTTGAGCTGCAAGTTATAGGGCGGATCCGCAAAAATCAGATCAATGCTGGCTTCCGGCAAGCCTTGCATGACCGTTACGCAATCACCGTCCAGAACTGTGTTTCGGGGCAGCTTCATTGCGTTTGCGTTCGCCTCGGATTGGATGGTCTTCGTCATATCGCCTCTGTTGAAGCACGATTGGCTTCGTTGAGGCCAACATGAGTCATCGGCGATTCGCGGTCAATTTCTTTATTGAATCAATGGGTTGCAGATTTATCTTGATACAAGATATTGCGTACGGGTGCGAAGGAACGCCTATGGTGTGGGGTGATCCCAAGGTCTTGCAGTGCCTTCAAATGCACAGCTGTCGGATATCCCTTATTGCAGTCCCAGCCGTAGCCCGGATGTTGTTGCGCCAAATCCACCATGATCTGATCGCGCGCAACCTTGGCCACGATGGACGCCGCGGCAATCGACAGGCTGCGCGTATCGCCCTTGACCAGCGCAGTTGCCGGACAGGCCAGATCCGGCGGAATACGGTTTCCGTCTATCAATGCGTGGCTCGGTAGACTTGCCAGGCCGTCGACCGCCCGGGCCATTGCCAGTTGCGCGGCACCAAGGATGTTTAGCCGCTCAATCAAATCAACGCTTATGTGAACGATACTCACCCGTGCCGATTTGTGGATTTCCTTGGCTAAGGCGGTCCGCCTCCGGGCGGTGAGCTTTTTGCTATCGTTCAGACCTTCAGGCACCGCCTTTGGGTCCAGAATGACCGCCGCCGCTGTAACGGGCCCGGCGAGAGGCCCGCGCCCAACTTCATCTACCCCGGCAATCAGACGATGGCCTTGTCCGATTAATCGCGCTTCCATGTCGTAGTCAGGTTTGTCAGCCATGTCCTAACCAAACAGGCAGACCGGTGCTCTGCAATGCGAAATGACAGGCGGGAGGCCCTTCTGCCACCCGCCTGCCAGGGCGCTCGACTGAAAGGTGGGGGTCAGCCGATGCCCCTGCCGACAAGACTGGCCGACCCTTCCCGCGGCCAGACCCGCCTCAACGCTTCATCCGAACCCAATGGGCCGGGATGGCTCAGTTGCGGACCCGCACGCCGCGATTGGCCAGGCAGCGCTGCCCGTAGGCCTGTACAGTGCGGCGAGGCAGATCGAGCGTCCGCAGGCACTCCCGCGGAAGGTTGCCGCGATATCCCACTTCGTTCAGGCAACGGCGGCCAAAGAAGTTGCGCGGGCCCCTTGAGGTTTCGATTGTCCGCAGGCACCGGCCCGGAATGACAGCAGTCCTGCTCCGGTGCGGCACCCCACGAACAACCGGTTGTGAACGATGGCGCGGCCCTTCGTAAAATTGGCGGTTGATCCCGTGATAGTCATGCACGCGGGTCGTGCTTTTCCTGGCATCATCCCGGTCGCGCTGATCGTCGATTGCCTTCGCAATCAATGCTAGGGCCGCAGCGCCGACGATGAAGCGGGCAACCTCTTCGCGGTCAGCCGCCCGTGCTGCAGGAGCCATGGCGGTGAAGGCCAATGCGGTCGCAAACAAGGTGGCGGTGATTGTCTTGAACATGGTGTCCTCCTGGGTCGGGCGATGGTTTCGCGATGGGAGGACCGTGGTTCAAACCGCCAATGTCAGGCAAAGACGGTCCGCTGCTATCGGATATCAGCGCCTGCAAAAGCCTTGAGTTATTGAATATCTCGCTCGATCTGGCCATTGTCCGCCCATGAAACGCATGTTGCTTTATCTGACGCTTTCCAGCGCCATTCTGCTGGCGATGCCGGCCCACGCGGCCTGCTATGCCGATTACAAGGCCAAACGCGACAACCCCTTGCGCCTGCATTACGGCGTAGTGGAGATACGCGGCCAGTGTTCAGCGCAGGCGGCCGCGCAAGAGATTGCAAGCCGTATTGCACGAGACGGATGGACCCTGTTGAATGTACTCTCGGTATTTGACGATGCCGGACTGCAAGAAAGACGCCAGAGTGCAGGAAACTTCTACCTCCGTTACTGACACCCGCCGGACGACGAACCGCGTCATCATCTTCGGGATGATCGGTGTCGTATTAATCCTGCTGGTCGCCGCACTTTTTCTGTTCCTGAACCTGCCCGATGCGAATGCGTTCAACATGAAGGTCGAGCGGATCTTTGTAGAGAATGACAACTTGACCTCGAACGCCGAGATCAAGCTTCTGGAGATCCTGGCCGAAAGCGGCACCGCTTTCTCGGGGGTTTTGACCAGCTACCGAACGGTGATTTTCGTTCTGCTCGTCTTTTCGACAGCTTTGCTGATTGCAAGCCTTGTGTTCTTAGTGACGATCATCTCGCTCTATCGGCGTATGGGGGAGATCGAACGGGCAGGCCTACAGGTCAATTCGCTGATTATCAGCCGGGAAGAACGGGCCGTTTACCTCAATAACATGGAATTCAAGCTGACCGAGGCCGCGATTGAAACCCTGTCTGTCCTGGCGGAGGCAAGGATGGACGACGACGTGTTGAGCGGGTCAGAGATTGAAGGCGTAATTTCGGGCCGGTCTGCGGCGGAATGTGACGAGGCGGCGGGAGCAACCCGCATCAAGCGATTGCGGGATGCCCTGGGCAACCAGATGGTCAGTGAGATGTTGGTCAAAAACATTGCCCGTCGCGGTTATGTCCTGGCCATCGACAAAGGTGTGATCCGGATGGTGTGATCTGCCCGGACCTTGCGCCGGAGGTGAGTTTGGGAGCCTCCGGCGGAAGTATTTTTGCCAATAAGAAAGTGCGAGACGAGGCCGCGGGGGCCTCAATCGTCGGGGGCGACACGGCCACGGAGAGCTTTGACGGCGCCCCGCTGGGCTTTGGATGCGAGGCGGCGTTTTTGGCTACCAAGGGTGGGCCGTGTGGCCAGTCGCCGTTTCGGGGCCTTTAGGGCCTGGCGGATCAGCGTAGCAAGGCGTTCGCGGGCAATCTCTCGATTACGAGCCTGGCTGCGGGTTTCTTCGACACGCAGGATCAATTCGCCCGCATCGGTCCAGCGGCGGCCAGCCAAACGTTTGAGCCGCGCCTTGACCGGGGCTGGCAGATTGGGGCTGGCGGCGGCGGCGAACCGAAGCTCGACCGCAGTGGAGACCTTGTTCACATTCTGTCCACCCGGCCCGGAGGAACGGGTGAAGACTTCGGTCAGTTCCCAATCTTGCAGGGTGATATGATCATCGATGACCAGCATGGCCCGCCCATAGCACAGGCTATTCGGCGGCGGGAGAGGATCTCTCTGACCAACGGTTATCTTCCAGCCAGATCGCCCGGAGCCCAGCGCTTTGACCGGTGAAATGATCGTCCAGCATGTCCCAGTCCCAGATCCGGTCGGTGCGGAAATGGCGGAACGAACCACGCATCTCGCACCAAGCTGCAAGCATGACGCATTCCTGATGGTAGACCAAGGCGACAGGGCGAACGGTTCGGACGGTTTCCAGATCATCCGCATCGCGGTAGACGATGCGGATTTTGCGTTCTTCCTTGATTGCATCCCGCAGATCCGCCTTGGACACGCATCCTTTTGTCGGGTCATCCGGGGGCGCGCCCCAGGGCGAGACCTGAAGCCAGTCCGCCGGATTCTGCAGATCCTTGATCTTTTCAGCAACGCGCCCGGCCGCCCGTTGCAGGGCACTGTCACCCGTCCGCGCAAGCATTTGGAGCCCCACATGCAAAGCCTCGATCTCTTCGGCGTCGAAATTGAGTGGCGGCAGGTCGTAGCCGTTGCGCATGATATAGCCCAGGCCCGCTTCGCCTTCGATTGGGGTCCGCATGGCCTGAAGCGCGGCAATGTCCCGGTAGATGGTGCGCACTGACACTTCTAGGGAGTCAGCCAGCGTGTCAGCCGTGACGGGCCCGGACGCGGCCCGCAATTTCTGGATTATCTCAAACAGTCGGTTGGATCGATGCATCTCGAAGCCCCTGAACACTGCTGCCATCTTAGCATGGGCTCCTGACAGGGGTCTGTCAGCAGTGTTTTGGTCTTCTGCTCCGGCAAGGAGAAGATGCAATGCCCTATTATGATACTGCGGCCCTATCCCGCCGGCGAAATGGGATACCCTGGAACGCCTATCCAATCATCCCATACCAGCATTTGGGTTGGTACAATATGTGGTTCTGGTGAAGCGCAAGAACTGGAAAGGGCCGCCCTGATGGACGGCCCTTCGAGTTCGTTGGAGGCGGGTCGGTAAGACCGCGCGGTCACAGGCGGCCAAGCCGCAAAGGGCTGCCTTAGTGGCCGACCACTCCTGCTGTTCCGACACCTCTCTCCAGGTTCACTCTTGACACTGGATCACCTCCTTTCAGTTGTTGCGTTCACAAACGAGATTGGCACAGAAAGGCCATCTGTCAACGAGTTTCCGCAGTCTTTCCCCAAAAAGCGACAATCATCCGAAACGGGATGAGGGCTATGAGGGCTATAGAGACCTTTACGCCGAAATCTGCGACAGCCAGCGAAATCCACAAGGGTGCAGGCTGGCCCATTCCGAGGATCGGCACCATGTCTTGGGCCCAGCCGGGGATATTGCTCGGCTCCACACTGTTGAACTGCGCCGAAAAGGCGATGCTGAAGAAAATGGCAGTATCAACAGCTGACCCGATCAGTGTGGAGGCCAGGGGCGCGCGCCACCAGCGGCCGTCGCGCAAGGCACTGAAGATGGATACATCCAGAAGTTGCGCGGTGAGAAAGGCAATGCCAGAACCCAGCGCCACCCGGAGCGAGACAAGCGGGCCGAATTCACCGACGATCTGGGTGCCGACGAGACTGCAAAAGACGCCGACGATAAAGCCCACAAACACCACTTGCCGCGCCATGGCGGGACCGTGGATTCGGTTCATCAGGTCCGTGACCAGGAAAGCCAACGGATAGGTGAGCGCCCCCCAGGTCAGCCACTGCCCCAGCAGGCGCTGCACCAAAATGTTAGAGACGACAACAATGGCGGCCATCGCGAGGATGCCGGGAAGAGCGGCGCGTGACATATGTTTACCCGTGTTTTTAGACAAGGTTGCGGTGACTTGTCCGGCAAATACCGGTTGGCGGGCCTTACAGAGGTTAATCGGCAGAGGCAAGGCCCGCGGTTAAAGTGGCCTCAACGAATTGCGTTGGTGTCAGGGCCATGCCGTTATCGTCTGAGATCATGGTCAGACGGATGAGGCCGTCAGTGTCTTGCCAGACGGCCAGACCTTCGAGGTTATTGAAACGGCCAAATCGGGACTGAAAAACGATTTCGCCAGCGCCTGGATTATCCAGATCGAACCGTCGCACGCGACTGGCAAACACAATGCCCAACAGCGTGTGTTCGAGGAGGTAGAGCTTTCCATCAGGTCCGATATCTGCGCCTGTGGGAAGCCATAGCCCTTTTCGGGGCAATTCGGCAGCCAGGCTCCAGGCGCCATTGTTCCAGCGAAAGAGCGGAGCCGGGCCTGGTCGAAACACTGAGCCTTCCGGGATCGCCCAAAGGCTGTTGTCGTCACCCACGGCCAGCGCCTCTAGCCCCCCATTGAATACGAAACTCGCCGTCAGATCATCCAGATCTACGGTCTGGTAAGGACCGGTGAGTTGTCGCTGGCGGCAAATCAGACGATGGTTTCGCTCAAAACCAATGCAAACTCGACCGCTCGGCGACCGCGCCAAACTCTCTGCGTCCCGCTCACGCTTCCGCGGGTTCTCTTTGGTCGCAGCAACATCGATCCAATCCGCGTACTTGGCGGTCACGCCTTGTAACTCGCCCTCGTCGCGCTGCATTTGCCCACGCGCGATGGTCCCACTATCCGAGACGACCCAGAAGTTGCTACCGTTGGCCGAAACTTCCAGCCCCGACCAACCCCCAAATCCATCCCAGGCCTTAGGCCAGGACAGAACCGTCACCTGCATGCCGGGCAAATCGCGAGGGCCAAGAACCCAGATAAGGCCCAGTACGATCAGGAGGTTTAGCGCGACTGTAAGACCGCGCCGCATTTTCTAGGCAAATCAGCCATGACATAGTCGCGTGCGCCGCGTTTTCGGGGCGCAGGCTTCGCTGGTTTGGCATCCTTCGGTGGATTCAGATAGTCGGTGACCCACCAGCGCAGGGACGCGTCACAACCGTTCCCTCCGCTTGAAAGCTGCGACACGGTGGGGCGCTGTGTCTGGCAGCTTCTATCCCCGCGCGGGCATTTCAGGCGGACGTGAAAGTGATAGTGGTGCCCATAAAGCGGACGGACCTTCTGCAGCCAGTTCTTGTCGGCGCGAGTTGCACCCTTGCACATTTCGATTTTGACCGGCGCGGTCACAAAGATCCGATCAACACGGGGGTCGCTGGCGGCACGCTTGATGATCTCATGGTGCGCCCGGGTGTAGTTGCTGTTGACGCTACGCTGATCGTTTGAGCGGACAGAGATGGAACTGATATTTTCCCGTTGGGTCCGGCTCAAGTTGAGTGATTTCGGCGGCAGCATCCAGATGTCGGCATCCAGCCCGATTTGATGGGACTGGTGCCCCGATAGCATCGGCCCACCGCGTGGCTGCGAGATATCGCCAACATAAAGGCCTGCCCATCCCGGTTGGGTGGCCGCATAACGCGACAGGTCCTTGATAAAATCAATCGTCGTGGGATGACCCCAGTTCCGATTTCGACTCAGCCGCATGGCTTGCCAAGTGGGACCGGATTCCGGGAGTTGCACCGAGCCGGCAGCACAGCCCTTGGCATAACTACCCACGGCCGCCGCCTTTTGCTGGGACGGCTCTTGCTTTGCGCCAAACAACTGGTTTGCTTTGGTTTGTGCCGATGCCGCGCCAACCGCAACGGTCGACAAAAACACCGTAAAGGCGAGGAGAATGCGCATTATGGCTCCGCTCGTATTCCCTTTGGATGGACCCAGACTAGCAGCAAGAGCCCTAAAAGAAACAGGAAGATCAGGGGCGCGATGCCCAGTCGCACCGAACCTGTCAAATAGGTCACAGCGCCAATCAACGCGGGCCCCAAAAAGGCGGTGGCTTTCCCGGATAAGGCGTATAGGCCAAACGCTTCTGTGGGGCGTTCCGGCTTGGCATGGCGCACCATCATTGTGCGTGACGAAGCCTGCAGCACCCCGCCCGCCGAGCCGATGGCCGTGCCGACAACGTACAAAATGATGTCCGGCAGGGCCGACCCTTCTGACAATGGCATCCCCACGAAAGCTTCACGGCTGGTCGAGACGAGCGCCAGGCAGGAACCGATCAGAACAAAGATACAAAAAACGATCACGGGCTTTGGCCCCAAATTCCGGTCTGCGAACCCACCGATCCAGGAGAAAATTGCGGCGCCGACTGCTGCCAAAACACCAAAGATCAAAAGTTGGATGGCGCCCCAATCCAGGACCAACACCGCATATGTTCCGCCAAACCCGTATAGTGCGGCCAACGCATCACGGTAGAACATCGATCCCACCAGATAGGCCGCAAGGCTGCGACTGTGGAAAACGCCGCGCAGCGAGGCGAGCAAACTGTCAACGGCGGCTTTGAACTGCCCTGGAGGCACGGTGCGGCGTGGCTCTCGGATCCACAGAAAAAACGGGACCATGAAAACAAGGTACCAAACAGCCGCAAATGGCCCTGCAAACCGCATATCCTGCCCGAATTCGGGGTCGAGCCCGAACAGCGGAGCGAGCCCTACGATGGTGGCCGCGGTGCCCGGAACAGCGACGAAGAAAACCAGCATGACTGCCAATGAAAGGACACCGCCAACATATCCTACGGCGTAGCCATTGCCCGATATTCGCCCAATCACGCGTTGTGGCCCCAGATTCGGCAGCATGGAATTGGTGAAGATCGTGGCAAATTCGATCCCGATGAAGGCCACGCCAAATGCGATCAGTGCGCCGACCAACAAACTGCCGTCTGGCGTCAGCCACCAGACGCTTGCCGCGCCAAACACGTAGAGCACTGAAAAGAAGATGATCCAGGGCATCCGTCGACCCGTCGTATCGGCAAAGGCTCCAAGCAAGGGCGCGGACGCCGCGATACACAGTCCGGATACGGTTTGGCCCAGCGACCAAAGGCTTTGCGCATTCGCCTTCGCGGCGTCTTCGGATCCGGCGGTAGGCAGAAATGCGTCCGTGGCCACTGTCACGAAATACGGGCCGAACAGGAATGTCACCAGCAGCGTATAGAAGGGCTGACTGGCCCAATCGAACATCATCCAGCCCTTGATCCGCCTGCGCAGCGCTTGATCGCGCATTTTGCTCTACCTCAGAATGACCTTCCCCAATGTAGAGCATCAGGTGTGGCGCCTCACAAGCGAACCAAGCTATTTTTCTGGAGGCCAAACCCTTTGCGCATCGGCATCTATCCATGCGTGAACCCACGCGGGCAGTGGGAATCTCTCAGGATCAACGCCAAAGTCCTGCGCCAGTTCCGATGGGGAGACTATACCATCAGGCCCAAAAATCGCGGACCGGATCAGAGCCTGGCCCGCACATTCGGCACCTAGCCACATGGTCTGGTCGATATAGATGAACCGTTTGTCCCAGCCCAAGATACGGGTGCGCATCTCGATCCGGTCGAACATGCGGATGCGCTTGCGATAGCGCACAGAACTGCCTGCCACTGTCAGCCCCCAACCCTTCTTGCGAAGGTACGTGTCCAGCCCCATCCGAACCACCATGGGCACCCGCCCCAGATCATAAAGCGTTAAGGTGCGACCATTATTCAGTTCCATGAACGGGTCGATGTCCCAAGGCAGACAGCGGTGATAGGACAGATGGGTTTCGTCAAAAGACATTGGCGTCTTGCGATACCGAAACCATTCAATCGCGAAACGGATAAAGGGATACATGAGGTGGGCCTCCTTCGCGCCGCCTTTGACGCCGTGGCCCATGCCGGGTCAATGGGACATAATGGAAAGCCATTGCACACGCTGCCCAATGGACCTAACTGACGCTAAACGGCGAAGGAGAGCAGTGAAATGATCATCATGATCTTCCAACTTTTGGATCTGATCCTGGGCGTGGTCTTTTTCATTATGATCATCCACATCATTATGAGCTGGCTGCTGAACTTTGGCGTTCTGAATTACAATCAGCCCATCGTCGCCCAGCTTTGGACCGGTTTGAACAGGCTCCTGGAGCCGATCTATGAGCCCATCCGGCGATTTTTGCCTGATACGCGGCCCTTGGATCTGGCACCATTGGTGGCGTTCGTGATCGTCATTGCGCTGCGCGACATTATCTTACCAGGTCTTGCCCGCGGGCTTGTTTGAGCCCCTGCGCCATGGGACAATCGGACCAAACAACAGGACCGAGCAGCATCTGATCCATGGCAGACCCCGAGGCGCTTCTGTCGTCCGTCTTCGGCTTTGAGGCGTTTCGACCCGGACAAGCAGAGATCGTGACCTCTGTCATTGAGGGCGAAAACACGCTTGCCATCATGCCGACGGGCGGCGGCAAATCTCTGTGCTACCAACTGCCAGCGCTTTGTCGGACAGGGGTAACGGTGGTGATCTCGCCGCTGATTGCTCTGATGCGAGATCAGGTCAGGGCCTTGAAGGCGGCGGGCGTTTCAGCGGGCGCATTGAATTCCGGAAACACGGCGGACGAGACAGACGCCGTACATGCCGCGCTCGATCAAGGCGAACTCAAGCTTCTATACATGGCGCCGGAGCGGCTGGCGGGCGGTGGTGCGCAGGGCTTCCTGCGGCGGATCGGCGTCGGCCTGATCGCCGTGGACGAGGCCCATTGTGTGAGCCAATGGGGCCACGATTTTCGGCCGGATTACCTGGAGATTGGCAAGCTTCGTCGCGACCTTGGCGTTCCCCTCGCCGCTTTTACCGCGACAGCGGATGCAGAGACGCAGGCCGAAATCGTAACGCGCCTGTTCGATGGCACGGCGCCGCGCACCTTTCTGCGCGGATTTGATCGGCCCAACATCCATCTCGCCTTTGCGGTCAAGGATGGGCCGCGCCGTCAGATCCTGGATTTCGCCGGAGCCCGTCGCGGGCGGCCCGGCATCGTCTATTGTGGAACGCGCGCCAAGACGGAAGGTTTGGCAGCGGCCCTGCGCGAGGCCGGTCACGCCGCCTGCCACTATCACGGCGGGATGGATCCGGAGGCCCGGCGCACGGTGGAACATCGCTTTCAGACCGAAGATGGGTTGATCGTCGTGGCCACGGTTGCTTTCGGCATGGGCGTCGACAAGCCTGATATCCGGTGGGTTGCCCATGCGGATCTGCCCAAATCCATCGAAGCCTATTACCAGGAGATCGGGCGGGCGGGCCGCGACGGGGCCGCCGCTGAAACGCTCACCCTGTTCGGGCCGGACGATATCCGATTGCGCCGTGGCCAGATCGACGAAGGGTTGGCACCTTTGGAGCGGAAGGCGGCGGATCACGCTCGGTTAAACGCCTTGCTGGGATTGGCCGAGGCTTTGCAGTGCCGCCGCGCGACGCTGTTGGCCTATTTTGGCGAAAGCGATGTGACCTGTGGCAACTGCGATCTGTGCGATCGCCCGCCGGAAACGTTTGATGCAACGACCCCGGTCCGGATGGCGCTTTCCGCTGCCTTGCGGACGGGCGAATGGTTTGGGTCCGGCCACTTGATCGATATCTTGCTCGGTCAAAAGACAGAAAAGGTGAAAGCCCGCGGTCACGATGACCTGCCAACATTTGGCGTTGGCAAAGATCTGAATCGTCGCCAATGGCAGGCCGTGTTTCGGCAGATGATGGGCCGCGATCTGATGCGCCCTGATCCTGAACGACACGGTGCTTTGCGCATGACAGAGGCGGCGCGCCCGATCCTGAAAGGCGAGGCGAGCCTGCACCTGCGGCGCGATAGCGTGCAAAAGGCCAAAGATCGCCCTACCGTGAAGGCGCTGGTGCGCGATGAAGACGCCCCTTTGCTGTCCGCCTTGAAAGCCAAGCGTCGAGCGTTGGCGGAGGAGGCCCGGCTGCCGCCCTACATGATTTTCAATGACCGGACACTGATCGAGATGGCGGAAAAACGTCCGCAGACCCGGGATCAGATGACCCATATCAACGGAGTCGGCGCCACGAAGCTGGAAAAGTTCGGCGATGCCTTTCTGCAGGTCATCACCGGTGCGCCGGTCCCCGAGATGCATCCGGCCCGCCGTGCCATAGCGGGAAGCCCGGCAGCCGGGCTGTTCGACCGCTTGGCCGAGGCTCAACTTGCCCTCGCGCGCGGATCCGATGGCACGGCAAAGTACCTGAGCTGCACACACGCCACCTTGCGCCAGATCGCGGCACGCAAGCCGGACTCCCTGCATGATCTGGCACAGATCCCGGGCATGGGACCGCAGAAGGCCGAACGGTTTGGTGCAGCATTCCTGGACGTTCTGGCGAAAGGCTGACTGGACGGCAGCAACAGCGCAGTTATCATTGGCCTAAAGCGAGAAGGAGCGGTGCGATGCTGGTGGTGGTTTCCCCTGCAAAACGACTGGATTGGAGCGCGGTGCCAGAGCTTGCTCTGACCACGCCAGACTACCTGGACGATGCCAACACACTGGCCGCCTATGCCCGCAAGCTTTCCAAACCACAGTTGAAGGCGCTGATGAGCATCAGCGACGATTTGGCCAAGCTGAATCAACAGCGCTTTCGCGACTTTTCTGATGCGCCGGAACCAGAGCAAGTTCGCCCCGCCGCCCGGGCCTTCGCCGGTGACACCTACGTTGGATTGGACGCCAAAACGCTAAATGCAGATGCGATGCGGTGGGCACAAGATCATCTGCGGATCCTGTCCGGACTTTACGGACTGCTGCGCCCATCTGATGGCATTCAGCCTTACCGGCTCGAAATGGGCAGCCGGTTGAAGACCCGCCGGGGCGGATCGCTTTATGACTATTGGGGCGATCAGCTGAGCCGCGGCTTGAACGAAGCCGCGGACGCTGCAGGCGCGGACTGCCTGGTCAACTGTGCGAGCCAGGAATATTTCGGGGCGGTTCAACTGGATGCGCTGAAGATTCCGGTGATCACGCCGGTTTTCATGGAAGAGCGGCCAGGTGGCCCCAAGGTGATCAGCTTTTCAGCCAAGCGGGCGCGCGGATCCATGGCCCGCTACATTGTTGAACATCGCCTGACGGAACGGGAGGCGCTGAAATCCTTTGACACTGGTGGGTACGCATTTCAGCCGGACAAAAGCGACGATACCACCTTTGTTTTCATCCGGTCGCAGGAAGGTTCGTTGAACGCGGCCTAGCGGGCCCTGCCAAGTCGCCTTATCATAGCCCTATGTTCCTACCGTTTTTCTTTGCCCTGCGTGAGGCGCGCGTGCCGGTGACTGTGCGCGAACACCTGACTTTTCTGGAAGCGTTGGAGCACAATCTGACGCTCTATGATGTCGAGGGGTTCTACTACTTGGCCCGCGCATCGCTGGTGAAAGATGAACGGCACATCGACCGGTTCGATCAGGCCTTTGCCCAGGCATTCAAAGGGTTGGAACAGATCAGCATCGCCGAAGTGATGAGCGCCGTGGACCTGCCACCTGACTGGTTGGAGAAGCGCGCAGAAAAGCATCTGACGCCAGAAGAACGAGCCGAGATTGAAGCTTTGGGTGGTTTCGACAAGCTGATGGAGACATTGAAAGAGCGCCTGAAGGAGCAAGAAGGGCGCCATCAGGGTGGTAACAAATGGGTCGGCACAGCGGGCACTTCTCCATTTGGGGCCTATGGCTACAATCCCGAAGGTGTGCGGATCGGCCAGACCGAAAGTCGGCATCAGCGCGCGGTCAAAGTGTGGGACAAGCGGGCCTTCAAGAACCTTGATGACACGGTGGAGCTTGGAACGCGGAACATAAAGGTGGCGTTGAAGCGCCTGCGGCGTTGGGCCAGGGACGGAGCGACCGAAGAGCTTGACCTGGATGGTACGATCCGCGCCACGGCAGAGCACGGTTATCTGGATGTTCAAACCCGCCCCGAACGCCGAAATGCCGTGAAAGTGCTTCTGTTTCTGGATGTGGGCGGTTCGATGGACCCCTATATCCGGGTCGTTGAAGAGCTTTTTTCGGCAGCGCGCGCCGAGTTTAAGCATTTGGAATATTACTACTTCCACAATTGCCTATACGAGGGCGTGTGGCGCGACAATCGCCGCAGGTGGGAGGCGCAAACGCCAACTCATGACGTGCTGCGCACATACGGCCCTGACTACAAGTGCATCTTTGTCGGCGATGCCAGCATGAGCCCCTATGAGATCATGTATCCCGGAGGGGCGAACGAACATTGGAATGCAGAGGCTGGTCAGGTCTGGCTGACCCGTGCCCGCGACCAGTGGCCGAGCAATCTGTGGATTAACCCTTTGCCAGAACGACACTGGCAATATACCCAATCGATCTCCCTGATCCGCGAGATTTTTGAGGACCAGATGGTACCAATGACGCTGGAAGGCATCACCCGGGGGATGAAGGATCTGAGCCGATAGGTAGAGACACTTGCCCGGCTAAGGATTCGGGCGCTGTGACTTGCCGGGCGGCCAATTCCCTCCAATATATGGGATATGATCAAGCTTACGCCTCTTCTGCTCGCCCTGTTGTACGGGCTGGCCCATTACCGGTTTTCGGTCCGGCGGACGGCCCGGATGCTGGATCAGCGTTCTACCGAGCTTTCCGACCCCATTCTAAACGTCCTGACCTCCCAAATGGCGCGGGCGATGGAGATCGATCAGATCCGGGTTCACATCTTTGAAGAAGACATGGTTAACGGGCTGGCCCACGAAGATGGCCGAATCTTCATTACCCGCGGCTTTATGAACAAATACCGGGCGGGCCAAGTCACGGCGGACGAATTAGCCAGTGTGATTGCCCACGAATTGGGACATGTCGCAATGGGCCACACACGACGTCGGATGATCGACTTTTCAGGCCAGAATGCCTTGCGTGTTCTTCTGGCCGGCCTGCTTGGTCGGTTCCTTCCCGGCATCGGCGACTGGATCGCTAACGGGTTGATGTCGCTCTTGGCCGCACGGATCAGCGGCAAAGATGAGTATGAAGCTGATGCCTATGCTGCCGCCTTATTGGTCAAGTCCGGCATCGGGACGGGCCCGCAGAAAAGCCTGTTTGCAAAGCTGGCCGGCATTACCGGGCGACGTGGTGCAGCGACTCCCCCCGCTTGGCTCATGAGCCATCCCAAGACCGAAGACCGCATCGCCGCCATAGAGGTGCTGGAGGACCGCTGGAACATCCCAAGGATGCCGATCACGCCCTAGGGTCGTCATCAGGGCTGGACAGTCAGGCCAATTCCGGGCGATGGATCTGGGATGCGCAAGATCATTATCGACACCGATCCCGGCCAGGATGATGCCGTGGCCATTCTTCTGGCCTTGGCCAGCCCAGACGAATTGGACGTGATGGCCATCACCTGCGTGGCGGGCAACGTTCCTTTGGATCTTACAACGCGCAACGCGCGGACAATCTGCGAATTGGCCGGTTGTACAGATGTGCCAATATATGCGGGCTGCGACCGCCCCATGGCACGCGACCTTGTGACGGCAGAGCACGTGCACGGCAAAACGGGGCTCGACGGTATCACCTTGCCTGAGCCATCGATGCCGTTGGCGGCCGGTCATGCCGTTGACGCGATCATTCGTACGGCCAAGGCTCATCCGGGTCTTACGCTTTGCCCCCTTGGACCGCTGACCAATATTGCTACCGCGTTGCGAAAGGCGCCGGAGCTTGCGGATCAGATCGGAGAGATCGTCCTGATGGGTGGGGCCTATTTCGAGGTGGGCAACATCACTCCTGCGGCCGAATTCAACATCTACGTCGACCCTGAAGCCGCCGACATTGTATTCAAGTCCGGCATAAAGCTTACAGTTCTGCCGCTTGACGTCACCCACAAGGCCCTGACCAACAGCAGCCGCGTGGAGGCCTTCCGGACCCTTGGTCCGGTTGGAGAAGCCGTAGCGAGCTGGACCGACTTTTTTGAGCGGTTCGATAAGGAAAAGTACGGCAGCGAAGGCGCTCCACTGCATGACCCGTGCGTCATTGCCTACTTGTTGCAACCCGACCTCTTTTCCGGACGTTTTATTAACGTTGAGATTGAGCTTGAAAGCCAACTTACCCGGGGCATGACCGTGGCCGATTGGTGGGGCGTGACTGACCGGGCTCCGAATGCCACCTTTATCGGAGATGTGGTTGCAGATGGCTTCTTTGCGCTTTTGATCGAACGGATCGCGCGACTTCCAAAAACCTGAACATTGCCACCCCTGACGTGGCGACCAATTCGCCCTATGTTACGGGCAAAGACGAGGCGCCAATGGGTCAGCATTTTTCCTTTGATAACTCCTACGCCCGGTTGCCAGAGCGGTTTTACACCAGGCAAGGTCCGATGCCGGTTGCGGCGCCGGAATTACTTCTCTTCAACCAAGACCTTGCGGACGCTCTGGGATTGGTGCTGCCCGATGGCAAAGACGACATCGCATCGATTTTTGCGGGCAATTCGGTTCCTGACGGCGCGCAACCCTTAGCCCAAGTTTATGCCGGCCATCAGTTTGGCGGGTGGTCACCGCAATTGGGTGATGGTCGGGCACTTTTGCTAGGGGAAGTTGTCGCCAAAGACGGCAACCGCCAAGACATACAGCTGAAAGGGTCCGGGCCGACCCCTTATTCCCGCCAGGGGGACGGGCGGGCATGGCTCGGGCCAGTGTTGCGAGAATACATTGTGTCGGAGGCGATGCACGCATTAGGCGTACCAACGACACGGGCCTTAGCGGCTGTTGGGACCGGCGAGACAGTTCTGCGCGAGGCGCCGCTTCCGGGTGCGATCCTGACGCGTGTCGCAGCCAGCCACATTCGCGTAGGGACCTTTCAGTTTTTCGCGGCGAGGGGCGACGAAGATGGTCTTCGCGCGCTGACGGATCACGTGATTGCGCGGCACTATCCAGGCGTCACCGGCCCGATGGACCTGCTGAAGGATGTGTGTGCACGCCAAGCCAGGTTAGTGGCGCAGTGGATGAGTTTTGGATTTATCCACGGCGTGATGAACACCGACAATTGCCACGTTGCGGGCCTGACGATTGACTACGGTCCCTGCGCGTTTCTGGACACTTACGTTCCCAACAAGGTTTTCAGCTCGATCGATCAATTCGGGCGATACGCCTACAACAAGCAGCCGGAAATCGTGGTTTGGAACCTGGCGCAACTTGCGACCAGTTTGCTGCCATTGATGGGTGAGCGCGAGGCCGCGATCGAAGCGGCAACGGAGGTGATTCATAGCGTGCCGGACCTATTCCAATCTGCTTGGTTGGACATGTTTCGCGCGAAACTCGGTCTCACGAGTGCCCGCGACGGTGATCTTGATCTCTTGACGGAGCTGTTGGGGCACATGGCCGCTCAACAGGCGGATTTTACGAACACTTTCCGCGCTCTTTCGCTCGGTCAGCCCAGGGATCAATTTGCCGATCCGTCAGCTTACGATGCCTGGGAAACGAAATGGCAGGCGCGTCTGTCCTTTGAACCCGATGGTGCGACGAACCGCATGGCGGAGGTCAATCCGGCCATCATCCCGCGAAATCATCGCATAGAACAAGCCATCGCATCCGCCGTTCAAGGCGACTTGGCCCCGGCTTGTCGTCTTATCGAGGCACTCGCGCGCCCGTTTGAGGAAAACTCTGAGGTTGTAGATCTACGGCGGCCACCAACCGTTCAAGAGGCTGTGCACTATACATTCTGCGGGACTTAAACCGTTTTTGGACTAACCCGTCCCACGCCACTGAGATCGGGCGTCGGTAGCTCGGCGCCTAAAGCGTTGCTAGATGATCACCGGCGCTGTTTCGAGATTGCGCGTTTGACCAATTCCGCCGCCGCTTGATGACGCCCAAACGTGCGTTTGGCTTCTTCGCGCCCCCGCATGGCTTGGGCCCGCGCCCGAGCGAGGGACACATTGAGTAGTCCGCGTTGCTTTTCAGCCCATCTCAGCCAGCCCGCATCAACCACAACTTGAGCCGCGCTTGTCTTGTCAGAAATCTGCAAGCTCGACATGATCTCGACCCGATCTTCATCCAACTGGTCAATCGCGGCTTGGCATGCTCGTTCATCCTTGGTGGTTTCAAGCAAACGCGCTTGCGCCGCTTTCTGGGCCGCATCGGTTACTTTTAACAAACGTTGTAGTTTGCGCTGATCCCGCTTAGTCATGACGCCGGACTAACCCCAGACGTGTAAGATCTCCTTGCCTTTTGTCGCATTTCCTCGGCAAAGCGAATTGCGACAGCCACCGGTTGGTAATGCTCCTCTTCAATCTCCGCCCCGACTGCAACGCTAGCATGCAGGGCACGAGCCGTCGGCGGGTCTCGATGGATTGGCACACCGGCTTCCTGTGCAATCTCCCGAACGCGAGCCGCGAGTTCGTCCACACCCTTAGCGACACAAACCGGAGCACTGGCTGACTTTTGATCCCATCTCAGCGCTACGGCATAATGCGTTGGATTGACTATCACCACACTCGCCGTTGGCACATCTTGGAGTGATTGATTGTTTGCGGCTTCCATCGCCCTCTGTCGGCGCTGCTGTTTTAGATAAGGGTCGCCCTCTGACTCTTTCGCCTCATCCCGAAGTTCTTTGTGAGACATCCGGTTTTTTCTCAGATGATCGGAATATTGCCAAAGATAATCAATCAAACCAATAACCAACGAAACAAACGCAACCACAGCAAGGAACTCCATGCCCAGGCGAAGGAACTGCCCAGAAATAGCACCTGGTGAAAGCAACAACGAATGAATAATCTCTTCTGTTCGGGCCCATAGAAAGAAAAATAGAATAACTGAAATTACGGTAAGCTTGACTGTGCTCTTTAGGAATTCAAAGAGGCCTGTTCGACCAAATTTGTTCTTGGCATTACTAAGAATAGAGATTCGAGAGAGTTTAGGCTGTAGCTTGCTGGGTGCAAAGACTAGCGACCTTTGAATAATTACAGAAAGCAGCACCAATACCATGGGCCCAAAAAACCATGACCAAGTGGCTTCCGCCGTTGCTCCAAGCAATCCTCCCGACAGCGCAATAGTGCCATGCTGGAAAAAAACCGGTGCCAGCTTGTCTGCTTGTCCTAACAACACAATTAATACATTTGCCACTTGTTCAAAGCTGAAAACACCGAGTGAAGCTCCGGCTAATAACAATCCACAGTAAGCGGCAGCGTTATTTAAATCTGTTGATCTGGGTACTTCCCCTCGTTTCCGAGCGTCTTCCAGCTTCTTGCTACTCGCCTCGTGTTGTTTGTCTTCCTCTGTTGCTTCGTTTGCCATCTGTCACCTACCAAAGGGGTTGGCCAGGACTTCTTCCAACACTCCAAGCCACACTTGGAGCATGAGTGGAGCGCACAGCATTAACAGAACCAGGCCCGCTCCGGTAATAGCTGGAGCGCCGACAAGGGCTACCATAAGTTGCGGCATAGCGCGGCTAATGGCGCCTAGGGCAAGGTTATAAATGAACGACGCCACAACAAAGGGAGCCGCAAGAATAAAGCCAAGCGAGAATGATCGCGCAACCGAATCCACTCCCCATTCTCCAAGAGATGCAGCGCCCACCAACGCTCCGACCGGGAAAAAATCGTACGTTAGCAAAAACATTTCAACCAATCGAATGTGCAGGTCAGCAGTGGCTGCCAGGGCTAAGCCAGCGACCACTAGTAGTTGACCGATTGCCGGCTGAGCCTCCACAACATTCGATCCGCCAAATATCTGAGAAATCGATGTCGACTGCGCCGCAATGGATCCCGAAATCTGTAGTGCAAGGATCAAAAGTCGGATCGCCAATCCCAAGGTCAGCCCAATTACCGCCTCCGATAGGATCAAACCCGTCATCCAGCTTAAGTTGATCTCTGTGTAGACCGAATTTGGCAATAAAGGTGTCAGTATCAGAACCGTACCGGCGGCAAGAACCAGTCGAACATTGGTGGGAATGGACCGCTCACCAAAAACCGGCAGCACTGCAAAAACTGCGCCCACCCTAAATAAAGCTAGCAGTGCATTCAAAAGTAAATCCCGTGCAATCGGAACATACGACGCCAGTAGTTCAATCACGCGACAACTTGGCCCACGATTGACGGCTTACACTCCACTCCAAGTTCTTCAAATGACAGAACCGGAGAAACCAAACCTCTGGCTGCAAGGACTGTTTTCACAAAACGTCTGCGCCGACCGGACGTCACAATCGCTGGATTGATGCCCTGTTCCGCAGCACGTGCGATACCGTCTGCTATACCGTCCGCCAAGCGGTTGAAATCTTCTGGGGGCAGAGCAACGTCTCCGTGGCTAGCGGCACCATCCAAATTGTACTTCGAGAAAATCGTCTCCCATTCCGGCGCAAGTTGAAGCAGGGGCAAAGTACCATCTTCCCTTTTATGGTCAGAAACTAGCTGAAAGCCCATTCTTTGCCTTACATGCTCACATATAATTTCGGGCTGACTGTATACCGAGCGGACTTCAGCTATTGACTCCAATATAAGTGTCATATTTCGAATGGACACCTGCTCTTCCAACAACAAACGAAGGATGATCAACAATAGATCAACCGGTACCTTCTCTGGAATTAACTCATCAATCATCCTTCGGTTCGCGTCCGCACGGCTGGAATCGCTCAAATTTGTCATTTCTTCCAGTAACCGGCGAAGAGCCTTCATGGTCATCAATCGGGAAAAATTCTTCTTAATTACTTCCAGCAAATGCGTGGCAAGTACTTCGGCGGGGGTCACAATCGTGTTCCCTGAAAGTGCAGCTTCTTCTCGATCCACCCTGTCGATCCATCGTGCCGGAGCTCCATACACCGGTTCGGCAACATCTCTGCCAGATGGGAGCAACTCAATATCACTCGACACCAACGCCAGAAGCTGATCAGGTGACAAGATATCGCGGGCTTGTTCCACGCCCATAATTTTTATCGTGTAATTTTTTGCCGGAAGCGAGGCATTGTCTGTCAAGCGTACTTCCGGGAGAATTACGCCAAATTTTGTAGCAACATGGTTTCGCATGTTACTAATTCGCATATCCAAGCCGGTCGCAGGGTCCAAAACCATGCCAACCAAATCAGGAGCGAACTCAACGTGGATGTCATCAATGTCGAGTAGATCACCCATAGATTTCTGCGTGGGAACATCATCCGAACTGTCCGGTAGTTCGTCTTTAGATGTCTCGCCCGCCCTTCTCGCTGCATAGAAAGTGCAGCAAGCTAACACTAGCGCTCCCACAAAGAAGGGTAAGAATGGTAAACCGGGCATTGCCGCGAATACAGCCATCAATAACGATACTGTTCCTAAAGCAGCTGGGTATTTAGCCAATTGACTAAAGATAGCAGAGTCCGAAGCGCCGGTTGTACCACCTCTGGAAAGTAGTAACGCAGAAGCAATCGAAACAATTACGGCGGGGATTTGCGAAACCAAACCGTCTCCGACAGTTAAAATGGCATAAGTTTCAAAAGCTGTTTCAATGGCCATGTCATGAATAACTACCCCAATCAATAAACCAACAAACAGGTTCAAGAGCGTAATGAGTAATCCTGCAATTGCATCGCCTTTGACAAATTTCGATGCACCATCCAAAGAGCCAAAAAAAGTTGTCTCGGCCTGTTCTATTTCTCTTCGAGATTTCGCTTGTTCATGATTAAGTCCACCCGCAGATACATCACTATCGATGGCTAATTGCTTACCCGGCATCGCGTCTAATGCAAATCGCGCTCCAACCTCCGCCATACGCGTAGCGCCCTTGGTAATAACCATGAAGTTGACAATAAGAAGAACACAGAACACCACCAAACCCATGATGATGCTACCGCCCATTACAAACATCGAAAAACCTTCAATAACGTCGCCGGCCACGTGAGTACCTTTATGACCCTCCCCAACAATCAGCTTCGTAGATGATACATTAAGTGACAATCTCAACATCAACGTCCCAAGCAAGATTGTTGGGAACGAGGAGAAATCGAGCGGACGTTCTATGAAAACTGTTACGGTAAAAATTAAAATCGCGAGAGAGAAAGAAACAGCCAAACCAACATCAAGAACCCACGCCGGCATGGGCAAAATCATCATTAAGATTATCACCATTAGCGCGATCGCAAACAATACGGTCGGCTGAAATATACTCTTCAAGCCAATCAAATCGAATTCGCTTGAGTATCATGCTCATGGAACTTCTTCACGCGCCTACCCTCAGTTAATTACTCTGCTTTTTCCGTTAACAAATTTACTGAAGCGTCCCTCAACTCCCGACTCCGTGCGATCAGCCCACGCGCTGATTCACGAGTGATGACTGATGGAGGTATTGGAGATTCTTCGCTAAGGCCTTCACTACTGAGGCTTGAAACCGCATTCACAAAACGTTGTTCTGATGGGAGGCCGTACTTTATTATTTGTTCGTCCATACTTTCACTCCAGGCCAAGTTTCCAGCCTTATCTCTCTCGCCAATGTCCGCGAAGATCTCGGTCGCATGTTCGTGGTTCCCTAGAGCCGAGAGAAGAAGAGCGGACAACTGACTACCAGCCAGCTCGGAATGCCTTTCGAGCGCCAATTGACCCTCCGCAGGTCGTTCCAAAGACAGCTTTAATTTTGCCATGAGTTCATCGCCGTGAAGAGAGCCTTCGCTCTTACTCAGCTGCACTGCTTGTTCAGCGTAGCTATCGAAACCAAGCCGACTTAGCCTTTGGGCAATATCAAACAATCGTCGGCCATTCAATCGCTCATCGACTATCAATTCCTTTGAAAAAACAAATGTTAAGAAAGTTTCGTCGTTTGCATTTCGCGTCAATATTTCAGTGATCTTGTCGAGTGTCTCTGTTACTAACTCACCTTCGTCCGGGATTTCGTTAACAGTTTGAAAGGCTGCCGAGAATTCGTTTTTGATCGCATAAGCTTCGGCAATCTCTGCCGTTAGGGTGCTGACAAGGCTGGAGCCCCGAAGCTCCAACCTAGCCGCTTCCGCCAGTGTCATCAGAGAATCCGATATTGACTCATCATTGTCGTTCTTCAGCGATAGGAGTCTTAATATCGCGTTCGGTGACTGGTCGGTATTCTTTCGTATGATAAGATTCAAGTCGTCTTCGACTGTCGGTAGGTCTGCAAGGGACACGCCCTCGTCTACGACGCCCATGGAAACTTCAGGTCGGTTGGACAGTGAACTTCGGAGCGTCGAGCCGCGTATCGACGAAGCCAGGTCATCGAGACGAGCCTGATGCAGTTTTCTTAGAAGAGTCGGGGCAATTGCTTGTTTGAGATGAGCAGGAAGTGAAAAGAAGCTCTGGCGAACCGAAGCGCTATTCACCTCTGTCGGACCCGGTAAACTCCCAGCGGTTAGTAGGGCCCAGAGAGCACTGTCGGTGGGGCAGTTCCACTTTTCTGCAAACGGTCCGTTCTTTGGCGCTAAATCGCCATCAATAATGTAGGATATAGCATATAACTGCTGTACCGCCTCGTCATCCAAGCCAGAAAGTTGGGATCGAGCCTCCGCGCCGAATCCTAGGTAAAGATACCTTTTTGCAATGGAAAGGCTTTGCAACAACGAAGTTTGGGTCACTGTTTCACTTAACTCAGCTAACTGCTTCGCAAGTAATTCCGCTACAGTGACCTCGTCATCTCTTGAAAAGTCGAGCATTGCAGGGAGGCGGCAATAGTCCTTGACATCGGCGTTAGTCTCTTCTTTCGCTCTATCCAAGACTGTAGACGAGTTAGTATTTCCAATAAGACTTGGATCAAAAGGACTGCTAAAGAGTTCGTCAGCTTGCGTCTGGATATCTATATCAATTAACCCTTGGGTTGATGCGCGACTCATCTCTTTCAATAGCGATTGTTGGAATTCTGGATATACAGGCAGTGTGCTGTCTCGGTTATCTAATGATTCATCTGGGTTAGTAGACATCACTACGGCGTACTGTTCATCAGGATCGATAGACCCGAACATGTTATCCCTGAACGGAAGCACTTGCCGAACATAGGTACTTCCGACTGGCAGTAAATCTGCATCTAACGGAAGAGAAGTGTCTTCTACGGGTTGACCCGATATAACATCCAAGACCAGTATATTATTAGGAAGTTCGAATGGATTGAGATAACACTCACAGTCTGTATCAATTGTTAATATTGACCGCTCGGCATCGTAGTTGACGTTTTTTATGCGGTCACGCGGTATAAGATCAAATATCGTAGTTAGATCCAGATCAATGTTCTCTCTTCCCATTTTCACTTCATAACCTGCCGAAGTCTCTGCAACATTCCATTCGGTTTGATTTGGGAAGACCATAACAAGGCGTGAAAAATTTTCGTGCTCACCGGACAAAACACGAATTTGCTGCCCA
>JBCBGY010000014.1:39947-43206 GCA_038526275.1 Pseudomonadota bacterium
AACAAGGCGTGAAAAATTTTCGTGCTCACCGGACAAAACACGAATTTGCTGCCCAAGTGCGGGTACCGCTAGGAACGAGGCCGCGACAACAAAAGGTATTAATTTCATTACGCAACCTCAAACTGCTTTGTTTCTTTTAGGGCTTGCTCCAGTTCGGAATAGCTGGGACGGCAATGTCCAGGTGTATTTTGCCTACCGACTTCAATACAAATATTTGTCGCGTGGTTGTGGAGATTGGCAACTAGAACCTCTCTTATTAGCTGGTAAAAATGACTGTCCTCCTCGACGATTGTTTTTACCTTGGAAGCGAACGGCCCTACTAATCCATACGCCATAAAAACTCCTAAGAATGTCCCAACAAGCGCGCCGCCGATGAGTTTACCGAGCACTTCAGGCGGCTGGTCGATTGATCCCATGGTTTTGATCACACCCAACACTGCGGCTACAATTCCCAGGGCCGGCAAACCATCGGCAACTGTCTGCAAGGCGTGACTTGAATGCATTGCGTGATGCAGGTTGGCATCCATCCGCTTTTCAAGAACTTCTTCGACTTGATGCGGATCATCGTAGTTCATCGACGCGGAGCGAAGGGTATCACAGATTAATGCGATCGCCTCCTTGTCAGTCATGATCTTCGAGTAGCGAGAGAATATTGCAGAATTTTCCGGCGCTTCGATATGCTCCTCAAGTGCAACAGGGTTTTGTCTTGCCAGGCGGATCAACTCGAATAGGAGACACAGTAGATCTCTGTAGTCTTCATGCGCCCACTTCGGACCCTTGAAAACTTTGCCCATGTCACTCATCGTATGCTTGATTCCTGCCATGTCATTTGAAATTACAAACGCACCGACGGCAGCCCCACCAATCATGGTCATCTCATAGGGAAGAGCCTTTATGATGATGCCCATCTTCCCTCCTGCAGCCAGATAGCCACCGAAGACCATAACAAAGACAATTACTATTCCAACGATACCAATCATAAATCGTACTCCGCCCACCAAATTCCGAAACAGTGGTACTGGAACGGAGTTAAATTTGGCTGAAATCGTCAGTCGGTCGGAGCGTTGAAGTTTCGCCCCGACAAGATTACGCTCACAGAATAGGCTTTCTCGGGCTCCAAACCAGACAATATGGCAGCGGCTGATTCTGGCTTCATGCGCGCCAAGAACCCAGCCGCGAAAGATGGAGTCATTTGCGCAAAGAGGGCGGCGGCATCCTTTGGCTTCATGTTTTCGTAAACGCGCGTTAGCTGATCCAGATCGCCCTCCAAGGCCGTTCCTGCAGCGGCCATGGTCTCTTCTAAACGCCGTTCCGCATCTTCGAGCAAAGCCAGACTGTTCTCAACTTCCTCCTGAACCCTATCTAGGGCCACCTGTCTCTGAACTAGTGCCTGCTCCCGCTCTTCGACGACACGTTCCCTTTCGAGGAGTACACTCAATAACTCTCCTATGTTGGGTTCTGTTGGCTCACCTAACGTCACTTGATCACTTGTTTCCTCGTTCGGTTCGGTGAGTTGCTCAAACTCGTTAGCAATGGCGGCTCCCGTATTCTCGCCAATTCTAACCAAACTGGACAATAAGAATAGCAACGCGACAGTCAGCAGCACGCTTCGACTCGGGTGCCGGAAGCCACTCGTTTTAGCAGTCATATCGCTGACTCCGTAATGTCTGCACTTCTTTTGCGACGAATTCGTTTAACTTGACGGGGCTCGCTGGTGCTCGGAAGGTCGTGCGTCGACGCGAGCATCAGTTCAAGTTTTGCTCTGGCTTCTTCTGCCCGGCTCGTCAATTCGCGCAATTCAGCCGCCGATGTTGCTGACGTCTCTTGCGCCCTTTTCAAGGCTTTTGTCAGATCGTCCACCTGCACCGACAACACCGCGACAGCTCCACCCATGCCCTTCTCAAGGTTCGTGAATTTGGTCAATCTACGAGAAAGCACGAAGCAATAAAGCCCGGCACAACAGGCCGCAGCAATTAATAAGAAATCAGCTATTAACGACATTTTACCCTCAATTAATAACAAATTCAGAAACAAGGAGATCACGAACCCGCCCCTCCCCAACCACTAACTGAACTCGCCTAAGCATTTGCGCACGCATACGTAGCAATTTGCTCGGATCTTGCAGTTCTTCACTCGAAAGCGCTCGCAAATATCCGTTCAATACGTCTACAATCCGCGGCATTAGTGTTGTGACCGAGTCCGCCTGTCCATCAACTATTTCCAAGTACCCTCGGAATCTTAGATGCATTGATTTTCCAGGAGTATTTAAAGAGATAACGAGCGGATCAATTGGGACGAAAGCAATGTCTGGAAGGGGTTCCGCAGTTTCTTCTTCTGCGCCAGAGTCTTTGTCAGCAACGCCTTCGCCACCAGATCCCCCAACCAGCCCGCTATAGGTCACAAAAAATCCGGCGCCACCTAGGATAAGAAACAAAGCCAATCCGATAATGAGTGGCATTTTTGAGGATTTGTTCGGACCTTCGTCGTTTTCCTCTGCATCTGCGACGGACGCGTCAGACATTTCGGGGCCTCCTGACTCTCGAGTACCGGCATATAACCCCAGGACGACTAACCGAATGTTAAGTCAGAAGGTGCATCAATAACCCATCGGGCAGAAGCCTAAGCAGGGAGAGTTGTGGTGGAGAACGTCGTATCCATTTGGTCATCGCTGGATGCTCGCCGCCGGGTGATTGTTATTTTGGCGACTGTAGCTGTGTTCGCATCTGTTTTGTTGATGTCACGCATGGCCTCGAATCCCACAATGACATTGCTCTATGCGGGTCTAGAGAACCGTGCAGCAGGTGAGGTCGTTCAGGCCTTGGAACAGCAGACCGTCCCGTTCGAAGTACGCGGAGGCGCTATCTTCGTGCCGTCTGGACAACGCGATCAACTCCGGATGACCTTGGCTGGTCAGGGGCTACCCGCAGCGGGTGCCGTAGGATACGAGTTGTTGGACAATCTTTCGGGGTTTGGCACGACATCACAGATGTTCGATGCCGCCTACTGGCGTGCAAAAGAAGGCGAACTGGCCCGAACGATGTTGGCGAGTCCCCTTGTCCGTTCCGCTCGGGTACATATTTCGGCCTCAGATTCCCAACCTTTCCGTCGCAACGCGGCTCCATCCGCCTCAGTCTTCATAGCACCAGCCTCGGGGGGTCTCAGCCCAGCGCAGGCGAAGGCCTTTCGATATCTCGTCGCGTCAGCCGTGACCGGGTTGACGGCGGAAGGAGTGTCAGTGATTGACGGTAACACGGGTGTA
>JBCBGY010000015.1:0-41183 GCA_038526275.1 Pseudomonadota bacterium
TAGTCACACAGGATCGTCACAATCGTATGCCCGGGGCCGAGATCGCGTGCCATGCGCATGGCGCCAACGATATTGATGCCGGTGGAGCCCCCCATGCACAGCCCCTCATGTTCCAACAGATCGAACACAATCGGCAGCGCCTCTGCGTCAGACACACGATAAACAAAATCAGGTTTCAGACCTTCCAGATTTGCCGTGATCCGCCCTTGTCCGATCCCTTCGGAAATCGAAGATCCTTCGGACTTCAATTCGCCCTCGGTGAAGTAGCTATACAGTGCCGCGCCGTGGGGGTCGGCAAGCCCGATCTTCACGCCTTTGGGCTGCAGAACTTCGGCCACCCCCGACAAGGTGCCTCCGGATCCGCAGGCACAAATGAAACCATCCACTTTGCCGCCGGTCTGTTCCCAAATCTCTGGCCCCGTCGTTTCGACATGGGCCTGGCGGTTCGCGGTATTGTCAAACTGGTTGGCCCAGATCGCACCGTTTGGTTCGGTCTCTGCAAGTTTCGCTGCTAACCGTCCTGAATAGCGCACGAAATTGTTTGGGTTGCGGTAAGGGGCAGCGGGCACCTCGACCAGATGGGCCCCCGCCAACCGCAACATTTCTTTCTTCTCGTCGCTTTGAGTCTCGGGAATCACGATGACGGTTTTGAAACCCATTGATGCCCCGACCAGCGCCAAACCGATGCCGGTATTCCCGGCTGTGCCTTCCACAATGGTTCCGCCCGGTTTCAGGTCTCCCCGCGCCACCGCATCGCGAATAATAAAGAGAGCCGCACGATCCTTGACGGACTGGCCCGGGTTCAAAAACTCCGCCTTGCCCAGGATCTCGCAGCCTGTCGCCTCACTCGCGGCGCGCAGCCGGATCAGAGGCGTGTTGCCGACGGCATCCGCAAGGTCTTGTTTTATGGTCATGTCCGCCCTCCCCTGCGGCGTGCGATCCCGCACGCTCCGGTTTTACTTGGAGCGGAAGCTATCGCGCAGCCGAAAGAGATGCAAAGCAGATAAGATCAGAATCCCATTGGCAATTTCGCCACTATCGACAAGCTCCATCAGCCGATCGAATGACACGATATGACTGCGAATGTCTTCGCCCTCATGGGCGAGCCCACCAAGCGAGGCCACATCGTCCGGCAAATCCGTTAAGCCAATGTAGGAATACAGAAATTCTGTCATAGCGCCGGGAGAGGGATAGTAGCGCCCGATCGGGACGAGATCGTTCAACTCCAGCCCGGCCTCTTCGCGCGCTTCGCGTCGGGCCGCCTCGTCAGGCGTTTCGGCTGCATCGACACGCCCCGCGACTGTTTCCAAAAGCCAGGGCTGGGCATCTCCACGGGCATATGCGCCAGGGCGGAACTGTTCGATCAGCAGCACCCGGTCGCGGACAGGATCGTAAGGTAGGATGCTTGCCGCATCACCTGACACGAAAACGATCCGCTGGACCGGGTCGATATGCCCTCCTTTGAACCGGGCGTGGGTCAGTTGGTAGTCCTCAACCGAAAAGAAACCTGCGAATGGCGTGCTCTTCTCGACGATATGCACGTCACCCTTTTCGGCTTGGTGGCGCAGGGTCGTGGGCGCGGTGGTGCGGGCATTGATCCGGGCTTGCGCCCGGGCATCGAATGAAGCTGTGCGGGCCGCGACAGTGGTCGGATCTTCCACACCGTAAAACGACATTTCATCCTTCGCCGCCTCGGTAATGACCTCTCCCCATTTGTCGGCCCAGGCGGGGAAGTCCCATTCCGGGCCGGTGGACCAGCGCCCGGGGGGCGTGCGATACATGACGGCGGCAACGGGGCCCGCATCTGTCGTCACGTCAACGGCGTCCAAGGCAAAGTCGAACCCGCCTTCGTAGAAATCGAGCCTCGCAATATCGGCTGGCGTTAACCCTTGCACCAGAACGCCCGGGGCCGCGCGACCCGCGCACGGACTGATGATGGGAAAAACCTGCGCTTCGACTGATAGCACGACGAAATCAGGCAATTCGGCGTCCACGACCGAACCCATGAAATCACCGCCCAAGACCACCTCCAAAAGGGGGCGGTGGCGCAGCGTTCCGTAAAAGAAGACCGACTGTAGCTGGTCAGGCAAATCTTTCGGAGATCCACTCCGCGAGGAAACCACCCAGAATGCCTCCGACAATCAAAATGATTGGGCCTTGAGGGTCAGTGCCCATGAGCAGGAAATATTCCACGATCATGCCCATCATTCCGGTTAGTGCGTCCATCGGCCCGTCATAGCGCAGACGGGTCGACAGCAGAATCATCTGATAACAGGACCAAAGCACCAAAGCGAAGAAGAGAACAGTGCAGGATGTCCTGACCCCTGCCCCTGCAGCCGAATAATAGCCGCGCCCCACCAGTTTGCCCATCACAATCCAGCCGCACAAAAACCCGATGAAGGAATTTAGCGGTGTCAGCAGGCCCACTTGCGTGCCCTCTGGCAAAAGCGGCTTGAACACTTCAGAGGCGAACATTGCGACAAGCGCAAAGGTCAAGCCGGCAACGAGCTTTGATGCGGTGGGCATGGTCCAACATTAACTTGGTTTCGTCACAGTGATCTGGGTTACATCACAATTTCCGGACGAAAATGTGGCAGCGCACGAGGTAAGGTAAAAGTTCCACATGCGCCGGAACCGCTCGTCAAATCCCAACGCGGCCACATCATCCCATCGTGCGTTGAAGGTCTCGTGCCAACGACGCAAGGTCAGATCGTAGGACTTGCCGAACTCGACCGAACCACGAATGGCCAAGCCGGCTTGTTCAATCTCGCGCCGCAGCACATCAGGACTGGGCAACATACCGCCCGGAAAGATGTATTTCTGAATGAAATCAACACCTTTCCGGTATACATCCCACCGCCGGTCGGCCACGGTAATGATCTGGAGGGTTGCGTTGCGGCCAGGCTTCAGACGGTCGCTTAGCGTATTGAAGTAGGTGGGCCAATAGCGTTGCCCGACAGCTTCGAACATCTCGATGCTGGCGATCCCGTCATAGCTGCCGCGCTCATCGCGGTAGTCCTGCAACTTGATATCAACGCGATCCTGCAAGCCCAGCCGTTGCATCCGGGCCACCGCAAAATCGTATTGTTCTTGGCTTATGGTTAACCCAGTCACCTTTAGCCCGCGCTCGCCCGCTGCATATTCGGCGAAACCACCCCAGCCGCAGCCGATTTCCAGCACATGGTCGCCTTCTTGGGCGCCCATTTGATCGATCATGCTGGCATATTTCTGGGTTTGGGCCCGTTCCAAGCTTTCCTGGCCCGTGTCAAACTTGGCCGACGAGTATGTCATCGTCTCGTCCAGCCACAGGCCGTAGAACTGGTTTCCCAGATCATAATGGTAAGAGATGTTCTTCCGGGCCTGGTTGCGTGTGTTGGAGTTCAGCCAGTGGCGCATCCGTTCGTACATCTGAACGAAGATCATGCCCGGGAAACCATCATAAACCGCGTCATTGTCAAAATGCACGTAATCCATGAAATCTTGCAGATCCGGCGTCGTCCACCATCCGTCCAGATAGGCTTCGCAAAATCCCATATGACCTTCGCGGACCAAGCGGGCAAATAAATCGACGTTTTGGACCTGCAACACCGCGCAGGGCCCCGGTTTGCTACCGTGATGGCGAAAGATCCGCCCGTCGGGCAATTCTATGTCCAGTCGACCGTGACTTGCTTGAACAACTTGGCCCCAGGCTGCCAGGAAATAGCGCGGAAGGTTGCTTTCTCCACGTGCCGTTGTTTTGATAACCATGTTTCCCCCATGCACACTTCGAGGGGACTGCCTCCGGTACCAGCATCCCCCAAAACCCACGTTCCCGTATGGAATACGCAAACTTATCGTTTGTCAGCCATAATTTGTGGCTGGCGGCCGAACTGGCAACAGCATGCAAATGGGCGTTAATGCCTTTAGCTGGTGAGCGGCAGGCGACCTTCGGCCACTTCAACAAACCAGGAACAACCTGCGGGGATCGCATCGTCGTTGAAGTTATATTCGGGATGATGAACGTTCGCTCCATCCCCGTTGCCGATCAGAATGTACGCTCCGGGACGCTCTTCAAGCATGAAGGCAAAGTCCTCGCCGCCCATAATCAGGGGCGCATCGGTACAGTCTCCAGAGACACGGCGCGCGGCCTCTGCGGCATATTCTGTTTCCGTTTCGTGGTTGACCATAACCGGATAGCCCCGGTGATAGACCGCCTCAGCCACCCCGCCGAACACAGCCGCAACTTGGGAAGAGATCTCTTTCAACCGGCGCTCCGCCAGATCGCGCATTTCGGATGACATCGTTCGAACGGTGCCTTTCAGCTTCACCTTTTGCGGGATCACGTTGAACGCGTTCGAAGAGGTTTCGAAAGACGTGACCGAGACGACAACCTGATCGACCGGGTCCGCATTGCGGCTCACGATTGTCTGCAGGGCGAGAATCAGGTGGCTCGCCATGATGGTCGTATCGACCGTCTCTTGCGGTTTGGCTGCATGACCACCTTTGCCTTCAAGATGGATGTCGAACTGATCGGTCGCGGCAAAGAACGCACCTGGCCGAATGGCGAAAGATCCGACAGGGCGCCCGGGCCAGTTGTGCATTCCGTAGACTTCTTGGATGCCGAACCGCTCCATCATGCCGTCGTCACACATTTCTTTGCCGCCTGCCCCGCCTTCTTCAGCAGGCTGAAAGATAACGGCGACCGTTCCGTCAAAATTCCGCGTTTCCGCCAGGTATTTTGCCGCGCCGAGCAGCATCGCTGTGTGGCCGTCATGGCCGCACGCATGCATCACGCCCGGGGTTTTAGAGGCATAGGCCACGCCGGTCGCCTCCTGGATCGGCAGCGCATCCATATCGGCCCTCAGACCAATCGCCCGGTTCGATAAATTCCGCCGCCCCTTTATCAGCCCAACCACGCCTGTACGGCCAATTCCGGTTACAACCTCGTCGCATCCGAATTCTTTAAGAAGCTCCTCGACCCGCGCGCTGGTTCGGTGCGTGTCAAACAAAAGTTCGGGATGTTCGTGGATGTCGCGCCGCCATGTCACAATCTGAGAGGAGAGTTCTTCAAAACGATTTCGAATGGGCATGTGCGCTCTTTCAATTGTGTCCTCGCAGACATGGCCCAGACCGCGAAGGTCGACAAGGGCGGGTCGCGCAAATTGCGCCAATACAGCGCAAGCGAGGCCCAAGACTTGGAGGCGAAGTTACTGTTGATACGACAATTTACGGACAAGTTCCTCCATAAATCGCTGGCCCGACAGGAACTGCTCGACTGAGATATATTCATCCGGTTGATGCGCCTGCGCGATGTCGCCAGGCCCGCACACAACCGCCGAAAATCCGCGTTCCTGGAACTGGCCAGCTTCTGTCCCGTAACTGACAACATGCGATGCGTTGTCGCCGGTAATGTTGCGCACCAAACTTTCCGCTGCCCCATCTGTTTCCGGTTTGAGTGGCGGAACGGAGTAGGTCTGGTGCAAGGCGATCCCCGATGACGGCGCAACAGCCTTCATCCGCCGTTCCTGTGCTTCAATCTGCGCCGTCAAGCGATCCTGCCAGTGGTCTGTTGTTTCGTCGGGCACCAGGCGGAAACCAAGGCCCATTCGACAGTCTGCGGCCGTGATATTTTGCGCTGTGCCGCCCTCGATTGTGCCGACATGGACGGTTGTCCAAGGTGGGTCAAACATGTCTGCCATGGGCGAATGCGGACCGGCCATCAGCGTTTCGTTTTCCTGATTGGCCCATTCGATCAGGCGCCCGGCCTCCATGACGGCGGAAACGCCGGTATGCATAATCGACGAATGGACCTCGAAACCCTGGATCTGAACATCATATCCAAAGCCACCCTTATGCCCGGTGACGCACGCCATGGAGGACGGCTCACCGACGATGACCAGATCTCCTTTTGGCATGCCCGACGCGAGCATATGATCGATCATCACCGGCGCGCCGAGGCATCCAATCTCTTCGTCATAGCTCAGCGCAATTTGTAGTGGACGGCGCAGTTCGAGCTTTGCGGCCTCGCCCATGGCCCAAAGCGCCAAAGCGTCAAATCCCTTCATGTCGACAGTGCCGCGCCCGAACAGCAGCCCGTTGCGCTCTGTCACGGTGAACGGATCGCTGGTCCAATCCTGTCCATCCACAGGCACGACATCGGTATGCCCGGACAAAACAACCGCCCCCGGATCCATCGGCCCGACATGGGCATAAAGCGCAGCCTTGCGTCCGTCCGCGCTGTACACCCGGGTTGCACTCACACCGCGTTGATCCAACCAGTCTTCGACCCAATCCACCAAGTCCAGATTGCTGTTTCGCGACACGGTCGGAAAAGACACCAGTTTGTCCAGAATCTCGCGTGGGGTATCAAAGTCAGACATGATTTCTCCTGTTTCCTCGCCAGTTGTCCGTCCGGCGCACAGGGTCAAGGAAAGTTTCGGGCATTTGCTGCGAGATTGTGCATTTGCACTCTCAAGGTCAATTGGCTTGAGTAAACGATTGCTCCACGTTCATTCTATGGTAACTTTCGTTTTAGGCGTGCGAAAGATCCGCTGAAGGATCACGCTTAGGTCGAGGTAAAGGGGGTCGGGCTTGTTGGCAGTCCAGTTTTTCAGCACCCGTACTCTTGCGATCCAAGTCCCTCTGGCCTTACGCCAACATAATCGGAAATCGCAGCAAGCGATGACTAGTCCAACAAGGAGACCAAAATGACCCTAAAGACAGCTCTTTTGGGAGCGACGGCAGCCTTGGCAGTTGCGCCAATGGTTTATGCCGATGGGCACGAAGGCGAACGCGGCCGTGATGGCAACGTCAGCATTATCTATTGGCAAGCGCCTTCGATCCTTAATCCCTATCTGTCTGGCGGCACCAAGGATCAGGAAAGCGCATCGTTGGTGATCGAGCCGTTGGCCCGTTTCGACGAAACCGGCGTCATGTTGCCTTGGTTGGTGGAGGAGATCCCAACGCTGGAAAATGGCGGCGTGGCCGAAGATCTGACCAGCATCACCTGGAAAATTGCACCAGGCATCACCTGGTCAGATGGTACACCGTTCACATCCGCTGACGTGAAGTTCACTGCAGACTACTGCATGCATCCTGAAGGCGGCTGTGCACAGGCGACCAAGTTTGAAGGCATCACCTCCGTTGAGACGCCGGACGACATGACGGTTGTGATCACTTTCGACAAGCCGACACCGAACCCCTACACCGCCTTTGCCGGGGCCGAGACACCTGTCATTCAGGCCGCGCAGTTTGCGGATTGCCTTGGCGCTTCGGCGCCGGAATGTACGCAGCAGAACTTCAATCCGATCGGCACAGGGCCGTTCAAGGTTGTGGAATTCAAGCCCAACGACGTGATTACCCTGGAGGCCAACGATCAGTTCCGTCACGAAGGCAAACCTGCCTTTGCTTCGGTCACGTTCAAAGGTGGTGGTGATGCTACGGCCGCTGGTCGCGCTGTTATGGAAACGGGCGAGTTTGACTATGCCTGGAACCTGCAGCTCGCGCCTGACGTGATTGCAGAGATGCAAGAAGGTGGACTTGGCACACCTGTTGCAGGCTTTGGCCCGCTGGTTGAACGGATCATGGTCAACAACACCAACCCTGATCCGGCGCTCGGCCCGGATGAGCGGGCCGTGGTCAAGCCACACCCATCGCTCAGCGACCCTGCGGTTCGCAAGGCCCTGAGCCTCGCCATCGACCGCCCACTGCTGGTGGAAGTTGGTTATGGGCAGGCCGGTAAGGTCACGTGTAACCTGGTGCCAGCGCCAGAGGTCTACAATTCCACGACCTTCGATTGCTCGACGCAGGATCTCGATGCCGCCAACAAACTGCTCGATGATGCAGGTTGGGCCATGGGCTCCGACGGTGTGCGCGAAAAGGATGGCGTGCGTCTGAGCTATCTCTACCAGACGTCCACCAACGCCGTGCGTCAGGACTTCCAGGCACTGATCAAAGAATGGTGGAGCCAGATCGGCGTTGAAACCGAACTGCGCAACATCGATGCGTCGGTCTTCTTTGGCGGTGACCCGGGGTCGCCCGACACGTTCCAGAAGTTCTATGCGGACGTGGAAATGTACGCCAACACGTTCAACGGCACCGATCCACAGGCCTATCTGGGTAACTATCTGTGCGACAAGGCCCCCTCGCCCGCCAGCCAGTGGCAAGGTGAAAATATCAGCCGGTACTGTGACGACGCTTATGATGCCCTGCACTCCAAACTGACGGAGACAGCGGATCCGGCAGAACGTGCAGCCATTGCGATCCAGTTGAACGACATGCTGATCGAGGCAGGCACCTTGATCCCGCTCGTTCATCGCGGTCGTCTGTCCGCCCATGCCAACTCGCTTGGTGGCGTGAAGCTGAACGTCTGGGACAGCGAGCTTTGGAACATTGCGGACTGGTACCGCATCAAAACCAACTAATCTGACTTGGCGGGGCCATCTCCAGGCCCCGTCACCCCCCTTTAGCCAGGGATCTTCCGCTACATGCTCACCTACACGATCCGACGGCTTGTGCTGTCCGTGCCGACCCTGCTGTTCATCAGCGTGGTGATCTTCGCCTTGCTGGAATTCGCGCCGGGCGATCCGATGGCGCAAGTGCCGCTGACCGTTCCACCTGATGTGAAGGAAAAGATGCGCGAGGCGCTCGGACTGGGCCAACCCTGGCCAATCCGGTTCGGCAAATGGCTCTATCAGTTCTTTATCATCGAGCCGCTGCATCTGATCGACGTCATGTTCAACACGAGCTTCGCCGAAGGCAGCCAGAGGGTGGTTTCCTGGAGTACCCGGGGCCCGGTTATGGATCTGGTCGTGCAGCGCTTGCCACAAACCCTTTGGGTCGTCGCCACCGCCTATATCGTTGCGATCCTTATCGCGATCCCGATCGGCATTTACTCGGCCTACAAGCAATATTCGGTTTTCGACCAGGCGGGCACGCTGATCTCGATGATCGGGTTTTCCGTCCCGCCCTTCTTTTCGGGTGTGCTGGTCATTGTGATCTTCTCGGTCAATCTGGGCTGGCTTCCGTCGATCTACGACACCACCCACCGGGTAACAGACTGGGACAGCTTCGTTGTGCAGCTTCAACAGATGATCATGCCCGTCATGGTGCTTGCCCTGCAGATCACCGGTCAGATCAGCCGCTTCATGCGGGCATCTACGCTCGACAACCTCAACCAGGACTATGTCCGCACAGCCCGGGCCAAGGGGCTTCGGGAATTTACCGTGGTCATGCTCCATGTAGTGCGCAATTCCATGATCCCGGTCATTACCGTCATTGCCCTGGGCATTCCGGCAATTTTTGGCGGGGCGATCATCACTGAACAGGTCTTTAAGGTGAATGGGATCGGCCAGTTGCTGATCACATCGATCCAGGCCAATGATCTGCCGACCGTCCAGACCCTGACCTTCATCTTCGCGATCCTGATCGTGCTCTTTAACCTGATTGCCGACGTCCTGTACGGCATTCTAGATCCGAGGATCCGGTATGAGTGACGCCACCCTCGACAAAATCACCGACGCCCCCGAACCCGCCCGAAGCCAGTTCGCGGATATCTGGCGTCAGTTCAAATCTCACCGCGGCGCGCTGATCGGCGGCGGGTTCCTTCTGTTCATCGTGCTCTTTGTCGTCCTGGGGCCCTATATCTGGCCGTTCGATCCCCAGAAGCTGGATATCCGCGCCAAAGATATGCGTCCGTTTTATGTTGGTCTGTTCTCGGGTGCGGATAGCGTGAAGTGGAGCTGGTGGCACCCGCTGGGCACCGACAATCTGGGGCGCGATTTGCTCGCCAAAATGATTTCCGGCGGGCGCATCACCTTGTCCGTGGGCAGCGTGGCAATGCTTCTTTCGCTTGTGATTGGCACTGCCGTGGGTGTGGTCGCCGGATACTTCAAGCGCATGGATGGCGTCCTGATGCGCCTGACGGACCTGTTCCTGGCGCTGCCGCTTCTGCCGCTCCTGTTGGTCATGATGTTGCTCTTCCGGGAACCGCTGCGGGCCGCCTTCGGGGCGGAAAGCGGAACGTTCCTGCTGATCGTTATCGTCATCGGAGTGACAAGTTGGATGCAAACCGCCCGCGTCGTCCGAGGTGACATCCTGGCCTTGAAGGAGCGCGAATTCGTGCTGGCGGCACAGTCCATTGGCACGCGACCTTACAAGCTGATCCTGCGCCACCTCCTGCCCAATGTGATGTCGGCGATCATGGTGTCGGCCACGTTGGGACTCGCCACGGCGATCATCACAGAGTCCGCGATCAGCTTTCTGGGGCTGGGCTTTCCGCCAGACTTCCCGACCTGGGGCAAGTTGCTGTCCGACTCGACGGACCGTTTGCAGCGTTTCCCGGAGCGGGTGATCTGGCCCGGCCTCGCGATCAGCCTGACAGTGCTAAGCGTGAACTATATCGGCGACGGTTTGAGAGACGCGCTCGATCCGCGCATTCGGGGACGATAGCCACCACCCCTGGGGCTCGACCGCCCGAGCCCCGGGCCTGAATCTGCGATTTTTCTTGTATCGACTGCCAAGGCGAGGTTCACTCGCCGTGACGTTGCCTTGCACGAAGGGTGGGTCAGATGCCAGAAATCAGCACGAACAAGGTTGTCCGGGTCATCTTTCTGGCTCGGGAATACGGGCCGGACAATGTTCACCTTCGAGATTACATCTCGGGTCTCAACGAAGATGAGGCCGCGAACCTCGTTGCCATCATGTGGGTCGGGCGCGACAGCTTTGATGCCGACGATTGGGACGAGGCTCTGGTCACGGCCCGCGCCGAAGCGACCGCGCCCACAGAGATCTACCTCTCTGGCATTCCCGAACTGGCCGACCATCTGGAAGCCGGCCTAGAAGCGCTGGGCATCGATGTGGCGGACGCCGAGGATCATTTCCGGGACCCCTGACCTCCCTCTTGGTCAGGTGCCATGACCCATTCTCCGGGTCGAAGATGGCCCAGTGACCAAGGGCCGACGGAGGCCCGGATCAGGCGCAACGTCGGGTGACCGATATGCGCAGTCATACGGCGGACCTGGCGGTTGCGGCCTTCGGTCAGCGCCAGCTCTATCCAACAGTCGGGCACAGATTTGCGAACGCGGATGGGTGGGTCGCGTGGCCAAAGGTCCTTCGGTTCCGGGATCACACGGGCTTTGGCCGGGCGGGTCAGCCCATCTTTCAATTCCAGGCCATCCTGCAGGGCCTGGAGTGCCTCCGCCCCCGGCACCCCCTCGACCTGAGCCCAGTAGGTCTTGGCCATCTTGTTCTTGGGCTGGGCGATCCGCGCCTGAAGCTTGCCGTCGTCGGTCAGAACCAGCAGGCCTTCACTGTCGCGGTCCAATCGACCTGCCGCATAAATGCCCGGCAGGTCGATGAAATCCGCCAGGGTCGCGCGCCCCTCGGCATCCGTGAACTGGCTCAGAACGCCGAAGGGCTTGTTAAACAGAACGACCCGAGCCACCGCGATCTATCGCGCTACAACAACCTCGGCTCCGCGTTCTTCCGGTTCGTCATCCTCCATCTCTGGCGGAAAGCCGGGGGCCCGAATATCCAGTCCTGTCGCCTCTTCCAGCCGCTTGATAATGTTCGGAGAAAGTTCCCGACCGCCGAAACGCGCCTCTCCGTCCTGGAAAATACGGTTCAACAAGGGCGAGACTTCCAGCGGAACGTCGTGCGCCTCTGCCAGCGCCTGGAACAGACCGATGTCCTTGTTGACCAGGTCCATAGTGAAACTGATGTCGCGCGAGCCGTTCAGAATGACCTGGCCTTCGGTTTCATGGACAAAAGAGGTGCCCGACGAGATTCTGATTGCCTCATAGGCCACGCCCAGATCCAACCCGGCGGCCTTGGACGTGACCAAAGCTTCGCAGACAGAGACCAGATTGGCGGTGGCCAGATAGTTGGTCACCACCTTGAGGACTGAGGCGCTCCCGACGTCTCCAGTATGCAAGACCCGGCGCCCCATGGTGGTGAGAACGGGCAAGATCCGCTCGAAGGTCGGGCGAGTACAGCCAGCGAAAATCGAGATGTTGCCTGTCGCCGCCCGGTGGCACCCGCCCGAAACCGGGCAATCCACGGCCTCAGCCCCCAGCGCCACAACCTTTTCGGCCATCCGGCTGATCTCTGACGCATCCGTGGTCGACATTTCCGCCCAGATCTTACCGGCCGAAAGCCCTTCGAGCAGGCCGCCGGGGCCTTCCATCACGGCAGCGCAGGCTGCGGGGCTCGGCAGACAGGTGATGACGATCTCGCAAGACCGCGCGACGTCTGCAGGGCTGTCAGCAGTCTGTGCGCCCGCCTCCAGAAACGGTGCCATGGCCGCTGGATCCAGGTCGCGCACTGTCAAGTCATGGCCATTGCGCAAGAGCGTGCCCGCAAGCTTGCCGCCCACATTGCCCAGGCCAATAAATCCGATCTTCATCTCTTGCTCCATCGTCGAACTTTCGCGCCATCTGCCTCCTGCGGAGGGCGAGCGCAATGAAAAAGGAAAGCATTCACCCTGGGCCAAGCCCGCGTGGCTAATGACAAATCCCGAACCGTGGACCATTGTATTCCCAAGATCCAATTTTTTCAGTGCGTTAGCCGTTTACAGGCTGGTTTCCGCGCCCTATTTGAGCGCCATGAAAGATACTGCCCGACCAGTGCTAACCGACCTGCCAGAGCGCTATGCGCTCGCCAATGAGTTGCACGCGCGCCCGTTCCCCAACCTGGTCGTTCCCTGTCATGCCGTTTATCTGGCGGTGATGCCCGAGAACGCCCAACAGCGGGACAGGGATGAAGATCGGCGCCATTTGCTGACCTTGCTTGACAGGTTCGGGATTTCCCATCCTAAACCCGGAGCCACCCATTATTTCGGTGACCTGGGCAAACATAAGATCAAGTGGGAATGCCACACGGAATTTACCACTTACACCATCTTCACTGATGGCGTGGCGGACCGGCCCTTTGATCCGGCAGCTTTCGACGTGTTTCCAGCGGATTGGCTGGCTGATTTGCCGGGGCATAGGCTGACCTCTGCCCTGATCCGGATGGAGATACTGGAAGAGGCGGAAGAGGATGCAATTGCGCGGGCGACCCAGTGGTTTGTGCCAGAAAGCATGGCCGTCAGTCGGGTCGTTGACGATTCCGCACTGATCGCCGGTGATTTCCGGATCGACAGTGCGGGCCACATGCGGTTCGCCATGTTTGTGCGTCCGGGCGTCGGCAATCGCCGCGTGGGGCGGATCGTTCAACGCCTGGCCGAGATCGAAACCTACAAAAGCATGTCGATGCTGGGCCTTCCGATGGCGCGTCATTTGTCCAAGCGGATGGGAGAGTTGGACCACGAACTGACCCAGTTGGTTGGCGACATGACCAAGACCTTTGCCAAGCCCGATGAGAGCTTGGGGGCCCTTCTCGCCATCGCGGCCGAGTTGGAAAGCCTGCTTGCGCGCTCGACCTTCCGGTTCGGCGCCACCTCTGCTTATGAGGCCATTGTTCTGCAACGGATCGCCGCCTTGCGCGAGGAACGCCTTGGGGGGCGACAGACGTTCGAGGAGTTCATGACCCGCCGGTTCGATCCCGCGATGCGAACCGTAAAGTCCACTGAATCCCGGTTGCAGGCCATGGCCCAGCGAGCCATTCGCGCCGGGGATCTGCTGCGGACCCGCGTCGACGTGGAACGCCAGTCGCAGAACCAGAAGCTGCTGGAGAGCATGGACAAACGCGCCGACCTGCAGTTGCGTCTGCAGAAAACGGTCGAGGGTCTTTCGGTCGTCGCCATCAGCTATTATGCGGTGAACCTCGTGCTCTACCTGATCGGCCCCTTTGGCGAGACCTTGGGCCTGACCAAACTCGTACTGACCGCGATCACGACGCCTCTTGTGATCCTCGCCGTCTGGGCCATGGTTCGCCGCATTCGCCGCAGTATGGAATAACGGTTGGACTAGGTCGGAACGATTTCTGACTGGTCGCGGACGATACGTTCGATCTCTTCTCGCGCGAATAGTGCAAGCGCCGACTGGCCTTGCCGGTCGATCCGTTCATCCGGGTCCAGATCGCCCAGCACCATGATGTTTTCGTCATTCACCAGATTGGCCGGCCCCGTGTAATTGAAGCTCCCGATAATGGTCAGCGCATCATCGATCACCATCAGCTTATGGTGGACCTTTCGGACGCCTGTGCCGGTCTTGTTGCGATGGAGCGTGATGCCACCCTCCGTCAGCGTATGCTTGGCCGCCCAGCTTTGGTTGGCCTGGCGGCGATCCAGAACACCTGTGATCGCCAACCCCTTCTCCTGCGCATTCACCAAGGCATCATCGATGCCCGACGACTGAGAAAAGGTAAAGACCGCGAAATCAATGCGCTGCTTGGCTTTGATCATCTGCTTGATGAATTCCATTTCCGGCGCATGATCGGGCGCAAATAGCGGTTTTAGCCGGATACCATCCACGATGTGATCTTCCAGCGGCTTGCGCGGGATATCGAGGCTGCGTCTTCCGAAGATGCCTTTGCGCATCTGCTGAAACTCTGCGCGATATTCTTTCGCCACGGTTTCATCTTCGATGATCGCGAGGTGATTTAGGTTCTTCGTCACGCCCGTTGTGGTGAAATTGGTCGAACCGGTTAGCACAGCCTGACGGTCGCGCACGATAAACTTCTGGTGGAAGATCGATGGGTTGTAGTCCGCCTTAGCGTCGACCCCGGCCCGCAAGATCCGCATCAAAAGATCTCGGTTCACTTCCTGGCTGCCGAGTGAGTCTGGTGCCGGACTTTGCCGCTCTCGCAGGTAGTCTTGCTCCAGGATGGCGCGAACAAAGACGCCCCGCCGCCGGGCCGCAATGAAGGCATCGGCGATAGGTCGATGATCGAGTTCCTGGACCGAAACCAGCAGTTCTTCCTGAGCGGCGGCAATGAAGTCGATGATCGGGGTTTCGAGGGAGTCCGGTCCTCCGACCGTGTCTGGCCCCATGAACAAGGTCACGGGCCCTGCGGAAACAGGCATCTGAAATTTCCTTGATTCTAACGGGTCACTAAATGCGGCAAGTTTAGCGCAAAGCCCGGGAAATCAGAACCGATCCTATGTCGTGAGCATGGATGGGCGGCGGGCGGCTGATCGTTGGAGCGAATGGCCTTGGCAGCTTGGCGCGAAGTCAAGGCCGTGATGCCGCCGTCGTGTGACACCGTCGAAGCGCCGGGCCGCGGTCCAGCAATCGCGCGGCTCAGCGCGGACTCAAAAGGCGCTTCCGCGGTCGGAAGCGCCCAGAGAGCGTTATGAAGAAATACGTGTCAGAAGCTCATCCACGCTCTTCTTCGCATCACCGTAGAACATCCGAGTGTTCTCCTTGAAGAACAGCGGGTTCTCGATGCCCGAATAGCCCGTGCCCTGGCCACGCTTTGACACATAGACCTGCTTGGCTTTCCAGACCTCGAGCACCGGCATCCCGGCAATCGGGCTGTTCGGATCGTCCTGCGCTGCCGGGTTAACGATATCATTCGAGCCAATGATGATTGCCACGTCGGTTTCGGGGAAATCCTCGTTGATCTCGTCCATCTCCAGCACGATGTCGTAGGGCACCTTGGCCTCGGCCAGCAGCACGTTCATATGGCCGGGCAAGCGCCCTGCCACGGGATGGATCGCAAAGCGTACCTCTTTGCCAGCCGCACGCAGGCGCTTGGTCAGTTCGCTCACGCTCTGCTGAGCCTGCGCCACGGCCATACCGTAGCCCGGCACTATGATCACACTGTCTGCGTCATCCAGGGTCGCTGCGACCTCCTCCGCATTGGTTGCGATCATCTCGCCTTCCACAGCCATCTGCTCGCCTGCCGGACCGCCGAAGCCGCCCAGAATGACCGAAACAAACGACCGGTTCATGGCTTTACACATGATGTAGCTGAGGATCGCACCAGAGGAGCCCACCAGCGCGCCCACAACGATCAACAGGTCATTGCCCAGCGAGAAACCAATCGCCGCCGCGGCCCAGCCGGAATAGCTGTTCAGCATTGAGACAACGACGGGCATGTCCGCCCCGCCGATCCCCATGATCAGGTGATAGCCAATGAACAGCGCAAGCAGCGTCATCAGGATCAACGTCCAACTGCCCGCCCCGGACAGATACATGATCAGCAAAAGGACCGACAGAATAGCCGCGCCTGCATTCAGCATATGCCCGCCCGGCAGCTTGATCGCAGCTGTGTTCACTTTGCCTGCCAGCTTGCCGTAGGCGATGACGGATCCGGTGAAGGTCACAGCGCCGATCCAGATACCCAGCGACAATTCAACCCGCAGGATCGAAATCTCAACCGGCGTCTTCTTGGCGACCAGTTCCGGGAATGTGCCTGAGACGGCTTCGCCTGCGGCTTTGGCGGCCTCCACCATATTGATCGTCATGTCGGCGTTGAAGCCCACAAACACCGCCGCCAGACCGACCAGCGAGTGCATGGCGGCGACCAGTTCCGGCATCTGCGTCATCTGGACCTTGTTGGCCAGTTGCATGCCGATGAGCCCGCCTACGGCGATCAGCACAATCGACAGGACCCACAGGCCAGACCCCGGCCCCACGAGTGTGGCCACCACGGCAATTGCCATGCCGACGATGCCATACCAAACTGCGCGTTTCGCGCTTTCCTGGCCCGACAATCCCCCAAGCGAGAGAATGAACAGAACCGCCGCGACCACATAGGCCGCAATCGTGAATGCGTTTTCCATTATCCCTGCCCTCGCTTACGATTTCTGGAACATGGCGAGCATGCGCCGTGTCACCATGAAGCCACCGAATATGTTGATCCCGGCCATAAAGACCGAGGCCGCCGCCAGTATGGTGACGAGCACCGAGCCGGACCCTATCTGGATCAGAGCACCGAGAATGATGATTGACGAGATCGCGTTCGTCACAGCCATCAGCGGCGTGTGGAGAGAGTGGGCTACGTTCCAGATTACCTGGAACCCGATGAAGACCGACAGCACGAAGACGATGAAGTGCTGCATGAAGCTCGCAGGCATGCCCGGGATCAACCCGACGCCCAGGACCAGCGCTGCGCCGACTGCCAGCAGCGTCACCTGGTTTTTCGTTTGCGCCTGGAATTCTGCCACTTCCTGAGCGCGCTTTTCTTCGGGCGTTAGCTCTTTGGGCGGTTCCTTTTTGGGCTGCGCGGCAATCGCCTGGGTCTTCGGCGGTGGCGGCGGGAAGGTCACGGCACCCGCATGGGTGATCGTCGCCCCGCGGATCACGTCATCTTCCATATTGTGGTCGACCTTGCCGTCTTTTTCCGGCGTAAGGTCCGTCATCATATGGCGGATGTTATTGGCATAAAGCGTTGAAGATTGCGCGGCCATCCGGCTTGGGAAATCGGTATAGCCAATGATTGTCACGCCATTGTCAGTGACGATCTTTTCGTCCGGGACGGTCAGCTTGCAGTTTCCGCCCCGCTCCGCCGCCAGGTCCACAATGACCGATCCGGGCTTCATGGCGGCCACCATGTCCGGTGTCCAAAGCTCAGGCGCCTCGCGGTTCGGGATCAAGGCCGTGGTGATCACAATGTCCATGTCCGGGGCCAGTTCACGGAACTTGGCCAACTGCGCCTCGCGGAATTCCGGCGAAGACACCGAGGCGTAACCGCCAGACGAAGCACCGTCTTGCTGTTCTTCCTCGAAATCCAGGAAAACGAACTCGGCCCCCATGGACTCGACTTGCTCTGCCACTTCGGGCCGGACGTCGAAGGCGTAGGTGATGGCACCAAGGGAGGTCGATGTGCCAATCGCGGCCAGACCGGCGACGCCAGCTCCCACGACCAGCACCTTTGCGGGCGGAACTTTGCCCGCCGCCGTCACTTGGCCGGTAAAGAAGCGCCCAAAGTTGTTCCCGGCCTCAATCACCGCGCGGTATCCCGCGATGTTGGCCATGGAACTCAACGCGTCCATCTTCTGGGCACGGCTGATCCGGGGGACCATGTCCATCGCGATGACACTGGCACCCTTGTCGGCGGCGGCCTTCATCAGCGGTTCATTCGCCGCCGGATAGAAGAAGGAAATCAGCGTCTGGCCAGATTTAAGTTGCGCGACCTCTGCGTCCGATGGCGGGCGCACTTTCGCGACAATGTCTGCCGCTTCAAACAGCGCCGCCGCATCCGGCACCACTTCAACGCCGGCTTCGGTGTAGGCTGCGTCGGTAAAGCCAGCTTCTGCCCCCGCACCAGCCTCAATGACCAAATCATATCCCAGCTTTTTCAGCATAGGGGCGCTTTCGGGTGTCATCGCAACCCGAGCCTCCCCGGCCATCACCTCTTTGGGTGCCCCTATCTTCACGGCGATCTCCCTCGTTTCGTATGACCGAGCAAGATGGCCCGACCTGGCACGATGTCTACTACCACCCCACGAAAAGAAACCTCAAGCACCAGAATGCTGACTAGAATACCAGTTAGATCCAGCGGCGGGTCTGTGTGGTCCAGTTTCTAAAGGCATCACCAAAGGCCCGTTCGAGTCGCTGTTCCTCAGCCAGAATGAACCGTCGTGTGATTACCCAAGTGAAGAGTGGCACGAGGATAACCGACGGCCATGCCCCCCACCACATAATCAAGCCGATCAGCACGAGAACATCGCCTAAGTAGATCGGGTTGCGGGATATGGTGAAAACGCCGCCCGTCACCAACGCATTTGGTTCCATATGGGGAATCGGAGTTGTTTTCTGTCGTCTCATTTCGACCACGGCCAACACCATCAGCGCCACGCCCCCGATAATCAGTAAAACACCAACCGTCGAAACGAAAAATGCGGTCATCGTCAATTGCGGCAGATAGCTTTTTTGCATCCAAGCCAATGCAACAAACCCCGCCAACCATACTGGCGGAATATCAATCCACTTCACAACGTTGTCCCCACCCAGCCTTAAGCAGTCAGGACCTCCAATAGCCAGAAACGCTGCGACACACTACGTTTTTTTGCGAGCCGACTGCTTGACCAAACGCGCACACAGAATTGCAGGGTCATTCGGGTGAGCCGGTGATACCGCTTCGCGGATACTGCCGTAGACATTATGTTCTGCATTTACGGCATAGCGCTTTCTTTCAACCAATGTGCATCCAGAAAACCGGTTTAGTATGGTCTCGGTCAGGCAGTGCGGCTCGGTGAGCGTAGGCGGATGATTGACCTCTACGATTAACAAAACATCCCCGCCAGGCGCGAGAACACGAACAGCCTCGGAAATAGACGTGTCCACATCTTCCACATGATCCAAAGCGTTGAACATCGAAACAACGTCAAAACTTTCGTCCCGGAACGGAAGGCATTCGGACTTTGCGTGTACGTAGGTCATCCGGTGCTTTCCACCGTTCAACTGTAGATATTTATCAGCCAAGGGATCCACGCCGACCCGCTTCTTGGCATTGTCGGCCCACTCCAGACTGCCGAGTGGACCGCAACCGATGTCCAACATGCGTTTTCCAGAGAAATAACTGCGCTCCAATCCGAAGAGGGTTGAGAAATATTTCTCGAAGTGCCCGTTATAAAAGCAAAAATCGGATCGTCTAAGATTGTTCCGCCAATAAAGTAACTCGCTTTGCTCTTTGACGAGTCTCCGCAGGGGTTCCGGACCGAAATAAAGTAGTTTAGCTGTAAAAGATCTAGCAAATCTGAGCATAAGAATCTCTCAATATTAAAATACACGTCTGCAGAGATAGTTAGTTTTCGAAAATTTTTTTCAATTAATATATTCAAGAATACTTTGAGCAAGCTAAATCTTGCCAACCCTTAAGAACGGAGCTCTTGGTTGGCTGTATTTTCTTATTTGAATTGATAATCTTAGCCAACTCAAAGGCATTCGATTAGATTGCCCGCTTAGCGGGCATTCCTTCTTGGGAGGCTGCTGTATCTATCGGACCCTTGATTGACTCGCACAGCAAAAAGCCCTTGAGGCTAGCTCAAGGGCAGTCAAGTCCAGTAAGGGTTAGAGAAGAGGCGCAAAAGCGCCTCTAGTGTTAGCCGCCCTTCTGGCCGTAGGCAGTGCCCCAGCCCCAGGCGCCGGAACCGAATCCGCGGGCGACGACACGCTCGCGGTAGATGTCGCTGACATCGTCGCCATCGCCTGCGAGCAGCGCCTTGGTCGAACACATCTCGGCACAGATCGGCAGTTTACCTTCAGCGATCCGGTTGCGACCGTACTTGGCGAACTCGGCGGTCGAGTGGGTCTCTTCCGGGCCACCCGCACAGAAAGTGCATTTGTCCATCTTGCCCCGACTGCCAAAGTTCGCGGCCTGCGGGAACTGCGGTGCACCGAAGGGACAGGCATAGAAGCAGTAGCCGCAGCCGATGCACAGATCCTTGGAATGCAGCACGACCCCGTCTTCGTTCTGATAGAAGCAATCCACCGGGCAGACCGCCATACAGGGCGCGTCCGAGCAATGCATACAGGCCACCGAAATCGAACGTTCGCCAGGTGAGCCATCATTGATCGTCACCACGCGGCGGCGATTGATGCCCCAGGGCACTTCATGTTCGTTCTTACAGGCCGTCACGCAGGCATTGCATTCGATGCAGCGTTCGGCGTCACAGAGAAATTTTGCGCGTGCCATGATCTCTCTCCTTAGGCTGCTGTGATCTTGCAGAGGGTGGCTTTGGTCTCTTGCATCTGCGTGACCGAGTCGTAGCCGTAGGTCTGCGCGGTGTTACAAGATTCACCCAGCACGTACGGGTCCGCGCCGGTCGGATATTTGTCCCGCCGGTCCTCGCCCTGGAAATGGCCGCCGAAATGGAAGGGCATGAAGGCCACGCCTTCGCCCACCCTGTTGGTCAGCATCGCCATCACCTTGACCTTGCCGCCTTCCGGCCCTTCGACCCAAACCTGCGCACCGTCACGGACGCCGAGGTTATTGGCATCGCGCGGGTTAATCTCGACGAACATGTCCTGCTGAAGTTCAGCAAGCCAAGGGTTAGACCGCGTCTCGTCGCCGCCACCTTCATATTCGACCAACCGGCCCGATGTGAGGATGATTGGATAATCCTGCGAGAAGTCCTGCGCCTGGATCGATGCATAAAGCGTTGGCAGGCGGTAGAATTTCCGATCTTCGTAGGTCGGGTAATCCTCCACCAGATCGCGCCGGTTGGTGTAAAGGGCCTCGCGGTGCAGCGGCACCGGATCGGGGAAGGTCCAAACCACGGCGCGGGCCTTGGCATTGCCGAAGGGCGCACATTCGTGCTGGATCGCAACCCGCTGGATACCGCCAGAGAGGTCGGTTTTCCAGTTGGTCCCGTCTCCGGCCACGGCCTCAATGGCGGCGCGTTCGTCGTCGGTCAGGTCCGCATCCCAGCCAAGCTCTTTCAACATGGCCATCGTGAATTCCGGATAGCCATCCTGAATTTCCGATCCTTGCGAATAGACTCCTTCAGCCAACAGGTTGTCGCCGTCACGTTCCACGCCGAAGCGAGCCCGGAAGGTCAGGCCGCCTTTGGAGACCGGTTTCGACATGTCGTAAAGGTTCGGGGTGCCGGGATGGTTCATCTCTGGCGTGCCCCAGCACGGCCACGGCATGCCGTAATAGTCGCCATCGGCAGGCCCACCAATCGCTTGCAGCGTCGTCCGGTCGAACGTGTGCTGGTTCGCCATATGCAGCTTGATCCGCTCCGGGCTTTGGCCGGTATAGCCGACCGTCCACATGCCCCGATTGAATTCGCGGGTGATATCTTCGATCACGGGCTCGCCATCCGCGATTTCGATATTGCGGAACAACCGGTCCGCAAAGCCGAACTTCTCGGCGAACTTGTGGATGATGATGTGATCCGGCAGCGACTCAAAGAGCGGCTCCACCACCTTTTCGCGCCACTGGATCGACCGGTTCGATGCTGTGACGGATCCGCTGGTCTCAAACTGGGTCGAGGCCGGCAGCAAATACACACCATCAGTCCGATCATGCAGGATCGCTGAAACGGTCGGATACGGGTCAATCACGACCAGCAGGTCGAGCTTTTCCATTGCCGTTTTCATGTCGGTCAGACGGGTCTGCGAATTCGGCGCGTGACCCCACAGAACCATGGCCCGCACATTGTCGGGCTGGTCCATATTGTCCTTGTCTTCCAGCACGCCGTCGATCCAGCGGCTGACCGGGATCCCGCTGCTTTGCATCAGTTCGGGCGAGCCGAACTGCCCTTGCAGCCAGTCAAAGTCTTCTTCCCAGACCCGGGCCCAATGTTTCCAAGACCCCTCTGCAAGACCGTAATAACCCGGCAACGTATGGCTCAGCACGCCCAGGTCAGTTGCGCCCTGTACGTTGTCATGGCCGCGGAAAATGTTGGTGCCACCACCGGTGGTCCCCATATTCCCCAACGCCAGCTGCAGCACGCAATAGGCCCGTGTGTTGTTGTTACCATTGGTGTGCTGGGTGCCACCCATGCACCAGATCACCGTGCCAGGGCGGTTGTTGGCCATGGTCCGGGCCACACGCTCAAGCTGGCTGCCGGGCACTTCGGTGACGCGTTCCACCTCTTCAGGTGTCCATTTCGCGACCTCGGCCTTGATCTGATCCATCCCCCAGACACGGGTACGGACGAATTCCTTATCTTCCCAACCGTTCTCGAAAATGTGCCACAGGATGCCCCAGATCAGCGCGACATCCGTGCCGGGCCGGAAGCGGACATATTCGTCGGCATGGGCCGCCGTCCGGGTGAAGCGCGGATCACAGACGATCAGCGGCGCGTTGTTCTGCTCCTTCGCGCGCAGAACGTGCAGCAGCGAAACGGGGTGCGCCTCTGCCGGGTTGCCGCCAATGATGAAGATCGCCCGACTGTTGTGAATGTCGTTGTAGCTGTTGGTCATGGCGCCGTAGCCCCATGTGTTCGCTACACCCGCAACGGTGGTCGAATGGCAGATCCGGGCCTGGTGGTCGACGTTGTTGGTGCCCCAGTAGCCAGCGAACTTGCGGAACAGGTAGGCCTGTTCGTTATTATGTTTGGCAGAGCCCAGCCAATAAACGCTGTCCGGCCCGCTTTCGTCGCGGATCTGCATCATCTGGCTGCCGACAGCATCAATGGCTTCATCCCAGCTAACGCGCTTCCACTCGCCGCCTTCCAGCTTCATCGGATATTTCAAGCGCCGCTCACCATGGGCATGCTCGCGCACCGCAGCGCCCTTCGCGCAATGGGCGCCCAAATTGAACGGGCTGTCCCAAGCGGGTTCCTGGCCGGTCCAGACGCCATTGGCGACCTCGGCCAGGACCGTGCAACCGACAGAGCAGTGGGTACAAACGGATTTCTTGATCTCAACCGGGGCGCCAGACGTGGATTGGGCCTGAGCCTTGGTTACACGCCCGCCCGTTGCCGCAATCGCTGCAAGGCCTCCGACGGCCAGCCCAGAGCCACGCAAGAAGCTGCGGCGGTCAACTTTGGTGCTGCCAACCTGGCGCAGCGCCGAACCTGCGCGATGACTGCGGACGGACCCGTTGGTCTTTTTCCTGAGCATCGTTTCCTCCCTTCGCCCCCGGTGGAGCTGTTTTCTTGTGGTCAGCCACAGCGCGAAGCCACAGCCGAAACCCAAAACGCCCTTAAAAGCGGGCGCTATCCAAATATTTCCGAACGTGGGCGGTCTTTTCCATCCGCTCGGTCGTGTCCTCGGCGGCCTCTGCCGCTGTACCGGTCGCGGCCAACGCGACGGCTGCCGGAGCAGACGTCCCCGCAAGCTTCAAAAAATCTCGACGGTTCGTTGTTTTTTCGTCCATGCCGGGTCCTCCCAAACCGCGATCCAGGCTATCCCTCCAGCCTGAAAGCTTCGAATTCGATCTCCATAAACACGCGACCCAATGTTCCAACGGGTGCGTACAGAACTGCCCCTTTTGCGGCCTCTAAATCCGAAAAGAAGTGGCCAGCCCAAGGTGCGATATGCGTATTGAAGAAGGCGTGCTGATCTTCGAGCGACAGTGGCGCGCCATGGGTGCCCAGGATCAGCGCCGCCATCGTTTCGCACAGGCTCGCAATATGGTCCTCGGGCTCTTTCACATCCGGATCGCGGGCCAGACCAAGGGCGGCCATGTGGTCGCGCAACTGTGCCAGGGGCTTTTCGTTCAGAAAGCCAGTCAGGTAGTAACTGCCATAGGGCAAAAACTCGCCTCGCCCCAATCCGATGAAGAGTTTGTTATATTCGCGATCCGCCTCTGCAACAGGGACAGAAGCTGCCAGTCTGGCAAGTTGTTCAATGCCCTGTCCAAGCGCAGACTCGTCGCCCGTGAGGGCCGAAAGTTTGTCCAGAAGATCTTGATCAGCCGGTGCGGAAAGCAAAGTTGCTAACAGCCCATAAAACTCCGCGCGCAAACGCTCCGCTTCGCCCAATACGGGCCGTTCATCAGTGGCGGCTCTGGTCATTCAACTCTGCCATGGCTTACCGTTGAGGCAGCGTAAAACCGCTTTTTGCGGTCTGGCAATTGGTTTTCGCGTGAGCGCGTTAGCTCTCGAAACGGAAGGTCATCCGCCTGGGCGGCGTCAGGTCTGGGGCGTAAGCCTCTGATATTTCAGCAACCTCCTGCGTCTCGTTAGCCGCTTCCGGAGGATTTCTCCCTGCTTCCACGGTCTGTCGCCTACGACCAAGGTCGGATTCAACCTGTTGGTCCTCTGTTTCGATGGCTGTTTCGGTATCCTCGTCAAATACCTCTTTCACCATGCCCTTCCCGACCTGATAAACAGTAGCCAGAATGTCTGGCACCTTGGCAGCGTCGGTGAAGTCATCCCCGTAATCCACCAATCCATCCACATTCGCCAAGACAGGATTGGACCGCCACAAACACCGCAAAGCTCGCCGTCTCAGCGCGGCAGGGACGCCGTCGCGAAGAAACACGCCAAAGTCATCGCCCTGCCCCAACGTCTCTGGCTCTGGCAGCTCATTCTGTGCCAAATACACCGCCACGCTTTCCGGATCATCGGGAATGGCGGGAGGTTCATTCTCAGGACGATCGTCTGCCGGTGCGGGCGGCTCAGCATCGCTCGCCCGCTTTTTGCGCGACCACCGCGACAGGAATGGATCTTCGCTCATCCCGTCCCCTTTGGCTTGGTTTGGCCCGGCGCGCGGTAAACGTCTGCGATCTGGCGAATGCGCGCATCCCCGATGCCATCCTCCACCAGATCCACACGCTTCTTGTCGCGTTTGCGTTTCTTGAAAGGTTCGTCCCGGGCATGCGCATCCGAAAAATCGCGGATCCAGGCCACCAGCCCCCCGGGCATGGGCACCTTGTCGACCTGTTCCTCCCCGCTGTCTGTATAATCCTGCGCCTCGTAGGCTGACGCTGTGACCGCATGGACCGCAATCGGCCATTCGCCGTCGTGAACTTGTCGAAGGATCACAAACAGGCTCGGCGGCTCCATCGACAGGGAAATCCGGTAGGCCTCGACCTCCGTCCGATGCAGCTCCAAAGGCAGGGTCGCCGCGTGATACTCGGTCAATTCGCCGGCCTCGCGCAGAAGCTGCCAGTCCGCCGGACCGGCCCCCGCCAGCACAGATGTCGCGCGCCATTGCCACTTGGCCCAGCGGGTTACACCAGGCTTGCGCTGGATCACGACACCCACGGGCATAGCGACAACTTTGTCCAACTCCGGTCCTCCCCCTTTCGTCGAAGGATGGGCGGAACATTTGCGATTGTCAAAAGATCTGACCAATATGGCAGTTAGGCCGGATTCGGGAACAACCCGAACCGGTAAGGGGAGGATCGGCCATGGCCAAAGTCGCGCGAGCGGTGCTGTGCACCTGTGCGGGAAGCCAACAAGTGGATGCCGAAACGGCAGCCCGGGCCTTGCCGGGGGCCGAAATCCTGACCTGTGCTACCGCCTGCCAGGACGATCAGGATGTGGCAGAGCGGGCCTTGAATGGCGATGGGGTCACCCTGATTGCCTGCGCCCAGATGGCAGACCTGTTCGAGGAGATGGCAGGGGAAGCCCCCCTGATCACAACAGACATCCGGGATCGCGCGGGCTGGACAGATGACGGCACCGCCTTTGCCAAACAGGCCGCGCTGTTGGCCGAAGCTGCGCTGCCCATGCCGCCCATGTCCGTTAAGGACATCACATCTGGCGGCGTAACACTGATCCTGGGCAAAGGTGACGCCGCGTTGCAGGCTGCAGAACGGCTCGGCGCCCACCTGCCGGTGACCTGCTTGCTCCCTGATCCGCCGGAGGATCTGCCACCGCCGAACGGGTTTGATCTGGTGGTTGGCCAGTTGCGGCAGGTCAGTGGGTCGCTTGGGCAGTTCTCCATTCGGATTGATGGGTTCCAAGCCGTCACGATGGCGGGGCGTGGTGGATTGAGCCTGACCGCCCCGCGAGATGGCGCCGCGTCGGGGTGCGACATTATTCTGGATCTGCGGGGTGACACTCCGCTCTTTCCAGCACCTGAGAAACGCGACGGCTATCTTCGGGCCGATCCGCGCGATCCGGCAGCGGTGGAACATGCCCTGTTCCAGGCATCTGACATGGTCGGCACATTTGAAAAACCGCTCCACATCCGGTTTGACGCTCAGATCTGTGCGCATTCCCGGGCCAGCCAATCTGGCTGTGACCGCTGTCTTTCAGTGTGCCCGACAGGCGCGATTGTTCCCGACGGTGATCACGTTGCGATCAGTGCCGACATTTGCGCGGGCTGCGGGGCCTGTGCTGCGGTCTGCCCGTCTGGTGCGGCCAGCTACGACACGCCGCCAGCCAGCCACCTGTTTAACCGGCTGCGGACTTTGGCATCGACCTACCGATCAGCGGGTGGTGCTTCACCTCGGGCGCTGCTGCATGACGCTGACTATGGGGCAGAGATGATCCGACTGTCCGCCCGGTTCGGGCGTGGCCTACCTGCGGAGGTGATCCCGATTGAGGTGGACCATGTCGAAAGCCTTGGCCATGCAGAACTGCTGGCTGCCCTTGGCGTGGGCTTTACCGAAGCGTTGGTGCTGGCAGGCCCTCGCGCCGACCAGACCGTGGTGGCCGAGCAGATCAGTTTGGCTGCAGCCCTTGCCCCGGACCGGCAGGGCCGCCTTGGCCTGATCGCGCCCCAGGCACCGGACGACCTCGAAACCGCACTTTATGGCACCAGTCCGGGCCCACTGGACACCCAATCGATCCTGCCGGTCGGCGAGCGCAGAGACGTCGCACGCCTCGCAGCCGGCGCCCTTTCTGTCGATCCCGACGCCATCCTGCCCCTGCCAGCGGGCGCCCCTTACGGCGCGCTGGCGTTGGATACAGACGCCTGCACACTGTGCTTGGCGTGCGTCTCGCTCTGCCCCGTTGGTGCACTGGGCGACAATGCCGACGCGCCGCAGGTCAACTTCCAGGAAAGCGCCTGTTTGCAATGCGGGATCTGCGCCAGCACCTGCCCGGAGAACGCAATCACCCTGGTGCCGCAGATGCAGCTTGGCAAAGCCGCACTGGAGCGCCGGGTTTTGCACGAAGAAGAGCCGTTCGCCTGCATCGAATGCGGCAAACCGTTCGGCGTGAGATCCACCATCGAGAAAATTGCGGAGAAACTCGAAGGGAAGCACTGGATGTTTCAGGGGTCAGACAATGTGCGGCTCTTGCAAATGTGCGACGACTGCCGGGTCAACGCGCAGTACCATCAAGACAACTCGCCGTTTCGCGCAGCCCCCCGTCCGCCGATCCGCACGGCATCAACCGACGGCGGGAAACCCAATTGACCCTAGTTGGACGACTGTACCGGGCGGCCAAGATCCTTGGCTTCAAGTCCACCCACGAAGGCCGTAATCGCATCGATTTCGTCCAGCGTGATTTCAATCGGCGCAACATGGGCGGGTCGTTCTTCGGTGAAGGGCTCGGTCACACCATCAATCTGGGTGAAAGACGGATGTGGGTTGGCCGTCCAAAACGCCGTGAACAGATCCTGCCAACGGTCCCGCCCCCTGAGCGCGGCGAAGGATGGGGTCGAACCGATGCCTCCCATCCGGTTGCGTTGATCGACTACATGGCAGCGACCACAATGAACCAGCGCCAGGCGTGCGCCCAGCACACTGTCTCCTTCAATCTGCTTCGGCGCAGGCGCGGCCACCGTCTTGTCCGGCGCGGAATATTGCGGAACGCCGTCAATCTCAAAGCTGGTCACAGCAGCCAAACCCGGCGTGCTTTCCAACCAGTCGCGGAACTTTTCAAAGGCCGGCCCATCGCCTGTCAGCCAGTAAGCTGTGGCGTCGGGGCCATCGAAAACCCGAACGCCTTGTCCTTCGGTCGAAATCGCCAACGGCGCATCACCCGTCACAGGGTCCAGCGCCACCCGATGTTTGAACTTGAACCGGGGCAGGATGTGTTTGGTAAAGCCGCTCTCAATCATCTCTGGCGGCACCGACAACGACACCGCGTCCTGCGCAGCACTTGGCACGGCCCACAGGAGCCAAACGAAAGTTGCAAGGATCACTCGCATGCGGCCAACCTAAGCCAGACCGGTCGAAACGCCAAATGCGGCCTAAGTCGGGGATGCAGCCATGGGTGAACCAACTGTTGCACGGGTGAAGGAGGCATTGTCTCAGGTCCAGTCAGGCGGCTCGGATCTGGTTACATCTGGCGCAGTGAAATCGGTCGACATCAGCGGAGATGTGGTCCGGCTGATCGTGGAAGTGCCCGGCGGAGCCGACCATGCCGCCCTGCAACAGGAAGCCGAGGCGGCGGTTGGGGCGGTGCCCGGCGTCAGCAGCGTTCAGGTGGTGTTGACGGCGGAAGTTGGTCCGGACGCAAAAGGCCCACCGCCCGATCTGGGCCTTAAGCGCCCTGCTGCCACTGGCCCGAAGAAAGTCCCCGGCGTGCGCCATGTGGTTGCCGTGGCTTCTGGCAAAGGTGGTGTCGGCAAATCCACAGTCACCGCAAACCTGGCCGTTGCCTTGGCCGGACGAGGCCACCGCGTGGGCGTGTTGGATGCGGATGTCTATGGCCCGTCGCAACCCCGCATGCTTGGTGTCGCTGGCCGCCCCGCCAGCCCGGATGGTCACGTGATCCTGCCCCTGCGCAACCATGGAGTGACACTCATGTCGCTTGGCCTGATGGTTGAAGAAGATGAAGCCTTGGTCTGGCGCGGCCCGATGCTGATGGGCGCACTGCAGCAGATGCTCGGTCAGGTACAATGGGGAAGCCTTGATGTGCTGCTGGTCGACCTGCCTCCAGGCACTGGCGACGTGCAGATGACGCTTTGCCAAAAGACGCAGGTCTCGGGCGCAATCGTGGTTTCGACACCGCAGGACATCGCCCTGATCGACGCCCGCAAAGGGATCGACATGTTCCGCAAGATGGGCACGCCGATCCTGGGCATGGTCGAAAACATGGCGTCCTTCGTTTGTGACGGCTGCGGCAAGGTCCATCATCCGTTCGGATCTGGCGGAGCGGCGGCAGAGGCCGAACGATTGGGCGTGCCCCTTTTGGCCGAGATCCCGCTGGATCTGTCGATCCGCGTGGCTGGCGACAGCGGTGCGCCCATGGTTGCCGTCCGTCCCGATGGGCCAGAAGCGAAGGCCTTCTGGCGCCTGGCGGATACCCTGACGGCTGGTGTGCTGGCAGAATGGACCTGAGCCTGCCGCCGCTTTTCACCGGGCAGCCGGTGCCGAACGGGACCGATCCATTTGAGCAAGCCTGCTCCGAAGCTGCGGACCCGGGATCGCTCTACTGGTCGGGAGATGCGGCAACCGCCCGAGCAGCCGTCGTTCTGGAGCCAGAGGCCGCCATGCCCGAAGCCATGTGCGGTGTCATTGCCGCCGAACTGGGCCTGGCCGAAGCGCTCGGCGCGCTGGGGCCGCCTGAATTGGCGGTCCAGTTTCGATGGCCTGACGGGCTGGTGGTCAACGGTGCCCGCTGCGGCGCGATCCGAGCGGCCCAGCGAGGGGATCTCCTGATCACCGGTATCCGCGTCGCACTTTTGCCTGTCTCGGACGCTGCACCCGGCACGACGCCCGATGCGACGGTGCTGTCAGAGGAAGGCGCGCCCGACATCGATGCTCTGCCCTTGATCGAAGCGTGGGCGCGGCACATGCTCACCTGGATCAACCGCTATGTCGGCGACGGTCCCGGGCCCCTTGTCACCGCTTGGGCGGGCCTTTGCGTGGCCGATCAGATGATGGGGCTCGACCCGCTGGGCGGGCTCATTGTCCAGACGAAAACCGGGCAACGAACCCTTCCCCTGACAGACATACTGGAGCGGCCATGACCGAAGCAACTCTGAAGCTCGCCCGGATCATTCGCCTGGATGAAAGCGATCTGAATGTCTTCGACCCGCCCGGTGAACCAGGAGAATGGGCTATCCCGGGGACCTTCGCCTATTCCAACTGGACGGAGGCCAATCTGACGGGCAAGGCCCGGCAGGCCTTCGTCAATGGATGGCTGGGTCTTGAAAGTTTCGGTCACGCGACCTTCGTGGCGACCGCCCGCATCACGGTGGCCGAGCGAGACAATTTGGTGGACCAACTCGCCGCCCATTTCGTTGACCGTTACGGCGCCCCGTCGCGTGAGGCCGCCCTGCCGGTTGCTACTGATGAAATTGCCCAGATGGTCGAAATGTGCAGCAACCAGGACGACAACACCCTGCTGATGGTTGAACGCAGCATGGAAGAAAGCGGTGTGCGAGAACGGTTTCGGATCATCAAGCCCCAAAGCGCCCCGCTCGAAGCCTTCGCCGTTCATGCCAGTGAATAAGCCCACCACCTGGGCACGCTACAGTCATAAAAGGTCGCCCATCACGCGCCGTGCAAAGAACGCAACCCGATCGCCCGCGCACAAACGATCCCGTAAGCCAAAACGCCCTCCCCCTTTCTTATTGGCCAAAATACTTCCGCCGGAGGCACCGCGCGGCACGCGCGGCCAGGCCCAACGCCTGAGAAGGCCGCAAGGCCGACCGAAGGGGGCGGGAGCGCCACGGCCCCGAACGCATCGCTAGAGCCTCATGCGGCGTTTCCAAAATCATCCAACGCAGCCCGAAATCAGAAATGCTTCCCGCCGTCAGACACACTAGGCGCCGACGATCTCGGGCAAACGGTTGGCCGGGGGCGTGTTGCGGCTGCGCTGGCTGGTAATTTTGCCATCGATGATCGTCATGCCGACGCCCGGCAGGTTGCCCAGCTGCACCGATTCCAGAATGTCCTTGCCCGGCGCATGCTGTGCCTGATCCATCAGAACAAAATCGGCCGAATAGCCTTCTTCAATCAGGCCAACATCCAATTCGCGCTGGCGGCTCGTGTTGCCCGTGCCGAAACAGAAGGCGATCTCTGCGGGAACGTTGCCAAGGCTCGAAAGCATCGCAATCATCCGCAATATTCCCAATGGCTGCACGCCAGACCCTGCAGGCCCATCGGTGCCCAGAATGATCTGATCCAGCTTGCCCAATTCGCGCGCGGTGTTCAGCGTTAGCAAAGCCGCGCGTTCATTGCCGTTATGCACGATCTCTAACCCTTTCAGGCAGTTCTCGCACAGGCAGACGATCTGGTCGTCGGGCAAGGCGGAGTGGCCACCATTGATGTGCCCCACGACATCGGTGCCGGTTTCCAATACCATATCGGCGTCAATCAAACCGGATCCGGGAATCGAAGGTCCGCCTGTGTGGATCGTGCTTTGAATGCCGTATTTGCGGGCCCAGCCGACCATTTGCTGAGCGGTCTTGCCATCCTTGACAGTGCCCAGCCCAACCTCTCCCAGCAATTTCACACCCGCATCAGCCAGATCTTTGAAGTCCTGTTCTTCCATACCGTGCTCGATCACCGGCGCGCCCGCATGGACCTTGACGCCCGAGGGCCGGAAATTTTCGTACCAACGCTGGGCTGCAATCGCCATGGCCTTGAGCCCGACAATGTCCTTTGGCCGCCCCGGCATGTGGACCTCTCCAGCCGAAATCAGCGTGGTTACTCCGCCGTTCAGCGTGCTGTCGATCCAGTGAAGTTGTTGCTGTCGCGGGGTATAATCGCCGACAACAGGGTGAATATGACTGTCAATCAGCCCAGGAGCCAGGGTGACACCATGGGCATCAACAACCGTGGTCGCGCCGTCCGTATCCAGATCAACTCCCTTGCCAAAGGCCGAGATCTTGCCGTCAATAGCTATCAAACAGTCGGCTTCGATAATGGGAGAATCGATATTTCCCGAAAGCATCAGACCAATGTTTCGGATCACCAACTTTTGGGCAGTTTGCGCCATGAAATTCCCTTTCTATTCATTTGAACGCTAACAGCTTCAGCTTCGCGATCAAGAAATCTTCGCAGCTCCAGTCCAATCGGATTTTAAGTTTGACAGGTTGCGAGGAAGCGGCTCTCTTATTTGTGTGCATATGAATTTTCGCGCCGAGTGTCTGCATGGCTTATCATCAACCAACCTCGCTGGATGACGCGCTGTCGATCCTTGACAGCACAGGCGCCGAGATGATCGCCGGCGGAACCGACTGGTATCCGTCGCGCGGTGAACGCCCACTGCCAGGCGAGTTGCTCGATCTGACACGGATCGAGACGCTTCGGGGCATAAATCGGCGCGAGGGCGGCTGGTGGATCGGAGCCTGCACGACCTGGAGCGAGATTGTCGAGACGCCAATGCCCCCGGCCTTTGATGGATTGAAAGCAGCCGCGCGCGAAGTGGGTTCCATCCAAATTCAGAATAGCGGAACGGTGGCGGGCAATCTTTGCAATGCCTCGCCTGCCGCCGATGGGGTGCCACCGCTTTTGACGTTGGAGGCACAGGTGCATGTCGCGTCACGTGCCGGTGAGAGAGCCTTGGCGCTTTCAGAGTTTCTGACCGGCGTTCGGCAAACCGCCTTGCAACCGGGCGAAATCCTAACCGGGCTCTGGCTCCCACCACCACCCGATCACATGCGATCTGCCTTTCTGAAACTGGGCGCACGACGGTATCTGGTGATCTCCATTGCCATGGTGTCGGTGCTGCTTTTGGTTGAGGCGGGCAAGATCGTGGAAGCGCGTATCGCGGTTGGAGCCTGCTCCCCGGTCGCTTTGCGCCTGCCGGAAATGGAGGCGGCCCTGCCTGGCATCCGTCCGGCGGACTGTGAAGAGCAACTGACTGAGGCGCATCTGGCCCCGCTTTCCCCCATCAGCGATGTGCGCGCCGATCAGGCCTACCGTGCTGATGCTGTGCTGACATTGTGTATCCGCGCGATTGCGAAGGCGGCATAATGGATCAGAACGCACACCTTTCCCTCACCACCTTCTTCCTGAATGGCTCGCCGGTTGAGTTGGAAGTTCCGCCGGGCGAGCGCTTGTCGGACACTTTGCGGGGCCAGCTCGGCCAACTCGAAGTAAAAGTCGGGTGCAATGCCGGGGATTGTGGTGCCTGCACTGTGCTCGTCGACGGGCGCCCCGTTTGCGCCTGTTTGACCCCCACATTGCAGCTGCGCGGCCAGCATATCGAAACCCTGGCCGGGCTGGCCGCAGACGAACGAACGTCCGCGCTCAAGGACAGTTTTCAACGCCATCAGGCGGCGCAATGCGGCATCTGCACGCCCGGCATGTTGGTGTCTGCAGTGGCTTTGCTGCGCGCCACGCCGCAACCGTCCGAGGCAGAGGTCGCAGATGCCCTGGGCGGGGTCCTGTGCCGCTGTACCGGCTACCGAAAGATCCTCGATGCCGTGCGCCTCGCCCATGTCGAAGCTGACAATACGAAAACCGGTCAGGTAGGCGATCCTGTCGCCCGGATTGACGGATTGGCCAAGGTCAATGGCACCGAACGGTTTGGCGACGATGTTGCGCCGCAGGATGCGCTCGCTCTTCGCCTGATCCGGTCGCCCTTTCACCACGCCGCCTTTCAGCTGGGCAATCTGGAAGGTTACCGTAAAAGCAATGGCTTGGACGCGGTGATTACAGCGGCAGATGTCATGGGCCAGAACCGGTTTGGCGTGATCCCCGGCTTCGAAGACCAACCCGTCTTTGCCGAAGGCGAAACGCGGTTCAAAGGCGAGGCCGTCGCGGCAATCGTCGGCCCGCCTGAATTGATCCGGACGCTGGACCTGGACGCGTTCCCGGTGACGTGGAACGAGCAGCCCGAGGCGCTGCATCCCGGTTCGGCCATGGACGCCGCTCCACTCCATCCGGATCGCGGACCAACGAATGAGATGTGCGGCGGTCGTGTCGCCAAAGGGGATGCGGCGGCTGCGCTGGAAAAGGCCCATGTGACCGTGACCGGGCGGTTTCAGACCGGCTTTGTTGAACATGCCTATATCGAACCCGAAGCCGGTTTTGTGGTGGTCAGCAACGGCACGCTTCAAGTTCATGCCTGCACGCAGGCACCGGTGATGGACCAACAAGCACTTGCCAAGATCCTAGGCCTTCAAGAAAGCGCCATACGCATTGTGCCCTCGGCAGTGGGTGGGGGATTTGGCGCAAAGCTCGATCTTTCAGTCCAGCCCTACCTGGCCCTCGCGGCTTTGAAGACCGGCAAGGCTGTAAGAATGGCCTATTCCCGGACGGAATCCATGCAAAGCTCCACAAAGCGCCATGCCAGCGAACTAGAGGTAGAGATCGGGGCCGATGCGGATGGCCGGCTTTGCGGTATGCGGTTCAACGGCACCTTCAACACCGGGGCCTATGCCTCCTGGGGGCCCACCGTGGCGAACCGTGTGCCTATTCATGCGTCGGGCCCGTACCAATTGCCGCACTACCGTGCCGAGGCGCGCGGGATCTACACCCATTCTGCACCGGCCGGGGCGTTTCGCGGTTTCGGCGTGCCCCAGGCAGCCATTGCCCAAGAAGCGTTGTTCGATGAATTGGCCGCAAAGCTGAAGCTGGACCCGCTCGATTTTCGACTTCTGAATGCCTTGCGCAATGGAACGCCAACGGTCACGGGCCAGATTTTTGATCAAGGCGTCGGGATCCATGCCTGCCTGGAGGCGCTGCAAGATCCATGGGACGCCGCGAAAGCCCGGTGCGCAGACCAGAACGCAGCCGGTGGGGCGATCCGCCGAGGTGTCGGGTTGGCGGCGGGCTGGTATGGATGCGGCAACACCTCTCTGCCCAATCCGTCGACCATCAAGGCGGGCATCAGGCCCAATGGCACTCCAGTTTTGCACCAGGGCGCCGTCGATATCGGGCAAGGGTCGAACACGGTGATCGCCCAGATCTTTGCTGAAGCTCTGGGTGTCGGCCTGAGTGACATCGAACTGGTGGGGGCTGACACTGCGGTTACGCCCGATGCAGGCAAAACCTCTGCATCCCGGCAAACCTTCGTCACCGGGAATGCCGCGAAACAGGCGGGCGAATATCTGCGGGATCAGATCCTGGCTATGGTCAATGCGGGGCCTGATGCCGTGATCACCCTTGCCGATGGCAAGATTTCGGTCAGCGATGGTGCGCAAGCGCATGAGCCCAATCTACAAGGCCTGCCCCGCGATGCAGACGGCTACGTGCTGAGCGCTCTGGAATCCTACGACCCCCCGACCCTGCCCTTGGACGATGACGGACAGGGCAGCCCCTATGCCCAGTTCGGCTACGCCGCCCATTTGGCCGAGGTGGAGGTTGATACCGCCCTGGGAACCGTCAGGGTTTGCCGGATCGTCGCCGCCCATGATGTAGGGCGGGCCATCAACCCGCTGCTGGTCGAAGGCCAGATCCATGGCGGCGTTGCGCAAGGGTTGGGCATGGCGCTGATGGAGGAATTCATCCCGGGCCGGACGGATAACTTGCATGACTACCTGATCCCGACAATCGGAGATGTCCCGCCCATCGACAGCGTCATTATCGAAGAGCCGGACCTACATGGGCCCTTTGGGGCGAAAGGGTTGGGCGAACACGCATTAATCCCGACGGCCCCGGCCATCCTGAACGCGATCCATTGGGCCACAGGCGTTCGCATCCGCCAAACGCCAGCGACCCCTGCTCGGGTCCGGGCCGCGCTGAAGGAGGCTGGCTATGCCTGAAGACAGCCGACAAATAGAGAAGATCCGATGCGATGCCTGCCCCGTCATGTGCTACATCGCCGAAGGACGCGCGGGGGCCTGCGACCGTTACGCCAACCACGGCGGAGCATTGGTCCGGCTCGACCCGTTGACGGTGATCCAGTCTGGTGCCCAAGCGGTGCCATTCCTCGATTCAGGGACCAATGCCCAAGATTGGGATGGAGACCTGATCCAGGGCGCCCGCCCCTTTGTGACAGCGGTGGGCGCTGGCACCACCTATCCTGATTACAAGCCCGCACCCTTTATCGTCAGCCAAGAGATTGACGGGGTGGATATGGTCACGGTCGTGACAGAAGGGATCTTCAGCTATTGCGGTGTGAAAGTGAAAATCGACACCGACCGCTTCATTGGCCATGAACGCGCCATTGTGCGGGCCGCAGGCGAACCGGTGGGCCATGTGATGACCAGCGAATATGGCTCGAAGATGTTGTCGCTCGGGGGCGTCGAACATCTCACCGGCGGCTCCAAGGCCGAAGGCCGGGTCACCTGCGACGCGCTCCTGCGCCTGTGCAATCGCGAAGCGGTGGAACTGCAAATTGACGATGGCGCGACGGTGACCGTTCAGGCGGGCCAAGCGCCGATCATTGATGGCGAGGTGGAACGGCTGATGCGCGTGGGCTGCGGGTCTGCCGCGATCGGGATGTTCGCCAAACAGTGGATGCCGCATGTTGACGAAGTGGTGGTGGTGGATGACCACATCACGGGCGTGCTGACCGAGCATGAGGCGGGAAAAGGGCTGGATATGCGGCCCTCGGGCATCCGAGTTGCAGGCCGTCGGTCTACGCCAGGCCGCTATTTTCAGGTGGCGGAGCCAGGCACGGGTTGGGGCGGCACCAATATCGAAGACCCGTTGAGCATCTTGAAGCCTGCCGATCCCAAGAAGGCCTGGCCCGGGCTGCGGCTCTTGATGATTTCGACCACCGGCGAACAGTGGGCCTATTTCGAGCTGGACCAGGATCTGGTTCCTCAGACCGCCGACATGCCCCCCGCGCTGAAGCTGACAGCAGAGCGGGTGGCCGAAAACTGCGAACCGTCGCTCTGTTCGGTCCTGTTCATGGGCGGTGCGGGCGGGTCGCTGCGCGCCGGCGTCACCGAAAACCCGGTTCGGCTCACCCGTTCGGTGAAGGACGCGCTGACCCATGTGTCCTGCGGCGGGGCGGACACCTTCATCTGGCCCGGCGGCGGCATCACGTTCATGGCCGACGTCTTGGAGATGCCCAGCAACGCCTTTGGATATGTGCCGACCCCTGCCCTTGTCGCTCCGATCGAGTTCACCCTGCGGCGCGATGATTATGCGGCGCTCGGTGGCCATCTGGAACATATCCAATCCGTTGAGAGCGTTCTGCCCGGCAGCCGGGTGGTGGAACCTGCAGCGTCCAAGCGGGACCGCACCCGGTGACAGGACCAACCGCGGCCCTGCTGTCGGGCGGCACGCGCCTTCACCTGCAACATGGGCCGATTGACCTGATCATTGGAGCAGACGGCGGGCGACAGGATGCCTTCGCCGCCGCCGAAGCGCGTTTTCAAACGGTTCTGCAGGAGTTGGTTGCGGATCTGGCCCACTTGCGCTGCTTCGAACAGCAGCCGCTGCGCGGGGCAATCGCCAGGCGGATGCAGCGGGCCGTAGCCCCGCACCAGGCCCAAACGTTCGTAACCCCCATGGCCGCGGTCGCCGGAGCGGTGGCCGAAACCGTGCTGGAGGCCATGGTCACCGCTGCGCCTGTAACGCGGGCCTATGTGAACAATGGTGGCGATATCGCACTGCATCTGTCTGGCCCGGCAGAATTCAAAGTGGCCCTGGGCACGGCAAAGGGTGGCCGCATGGGCCAAACCGTGATCACCGCCGACGATCCGGTGCGCGGCATCGCAACCAGTGGTCAGCCCGGGCGCAGCTTTTCATTGGGCATTGCTGACAGCGTTACCGTTTTGGCCGCCAAAGCAGCCGATGCCGACGTGGCCGCGACCCTCATTGCAAATGCTGTCGACCTGCCCGACCATCCTGGCATTTTGCGTGAACCGGCGGGCGATCTTGCGCCCGATAGTGATCTGGGCAAGCGATTGGTCGTAACAAGAGTCCCGGCGCTGACCGCAACCGAGACCAAGGCCGCGCTGGACCGTGGGACCAGAATTGCTCAACAGATGGTCGACCAACGAATGATCAATGCTGCGGCGCTGTTTCTCCAAGGGCATGCCCAAGTCACGGGCACTCCTTTCATGACCCAACCAACTCAAGAGCAGATCCAACATGCCTGACGTCTCAATCCGAAAAATCGTCACCGCGCTCGACGAAATCCATCATGAAGGTGGCCCGCCCGCTGCCCAGCCGCTGTTGCGGGCCTCTATTCTGACCGTCATCGCCAACCCCTATGCCGGTCGATATGTGGAAGACATTCAGCCCTTCATGGAGAATTTGCGGCCGCTCGGCCTGATGATGGCCAAACGGCTGGTCGACATGCTGGGCGGAGACGCCAAACGGGTCGAAGGCTACGGCAAGGGTGCGATTGTTGGCACGGGCGGTGAAAACGAACATGGGGCGCTGTGGCACGCGCCCGGCGGCTACGCCATGCGCGAGGTTCTGGGTGGCGCGAAAGCCATTGTGCCGTCGACCAAGAAGGTCGGCGGGCCGGGCACGCGGCTGGATGTTCCGGTCACCCATATCAATGCCTCTTACGTGCGCAGCCACTTCGACGCGATAGAGGTCGGTACACCCGACGGGCCTCGATCCAATGAGATGGCGGTTGCCCTGGTTATGACAACTGGTGCGCGAATCCATAATCGCGCCGGAGGGCTCGCTGCTGACGCAATTACCGGTGAGGACGGCTTAAAATGACAGCAAAAATAAGAAAACTCACTGTTTGGGTGGAAGAAACACTTCAGGAAATGGGTCAGGAAATTTCACCGCCAACGCGAAAAGCTGTGGCTGCTGCGGTGATCGAAAATCCATTCGCTGGGCACTACGAAAACGACCTGTCCGAGCTGATGGAAATCGGGGCCGAATTGGGTGGGCTTTTGGGGCGCAAATGCGTGGCCGCTCTGGGTATCGAACCGAACGCCGCAGAGAGCTATGGCAAAGCCGCAATGGTGGGTGAAAACGGGGAGTTAGAGCACGCAGCTGCCATACTACACCCCCGCCTTGGTGCCCCCCTTCGCGAGGCTGTGGAAAAGGGTGCCGCGCTGGTGCCTTCTTCGAAGAAAATGGGGGGGCCTGGGCAGGTTCTCGACGTGCCCTTGGGCCATAAGGATGCGGCCTATGTTCGAAGCCATTTTGATGGGGTGGAAGTACGCCTTTGTGACGCGCCCCGAGCCGACGAAATTCTGGTTGCCGTGGCCGTTACCGACAGCGGACGCCCCTTGCCACGCGTGGGTGGTCTGCGCCACGATGAGGCACAGGGATCAGACGGACTCCGATAGCTCGTAGCGTTCCCCCAAAAAGTGACCAGAAAAAGGAGAGAACAAGGCATTAACGGTTCGTTAACCAAGTTTACGTCTTCTTGATTAATGCTGACGGCCGCAGGGCCGCTATTCACAAAAACCAACAGAAAGCCATCGATAGGGTGGGCGCCCGCGCCTTCTTTGTCTCTGGTGGGGAGTAAGATTAGTGAGTGTATTCAAGTACTTTTTCTGTGGAGCTGTCGGTCTGCTCGCGCTTGTTGCAACAGGATCGTCGGCCAAGACAACAGGTTTGGTCACCCTAAGCACCATGACGGGCGACATCACCTTTACCGGTACTTTCGTGTCTTTGAAGGATGAGAAGTTCACCATCAGAACGCCTGATTTGGGCACAATTCGCGTAAGCGCCGACAATTTCACCTGTACCGGGATCGCATGCCCAGGTGTGGCGTCAGAGTTGGCGATCAGAGATATGGGCAAGGTTGCCCCGGGCCTGGTTGCCGGGCTGCTTGAAGGCTACGCCGCTTCAATCGGTGCGGATTACAGCCAGGATGTTCAAGCGTCCAGCAAAAGCATAACCGTCTCTAAGCCGGATGGCAGTCTGCATCTTGAGGTTAAGCTGCATGACGGCGTAGGCGGATCAGCGGGTTCCGGTGGCAATGTGTCAGAGTTGGGCGTCGCAGCATGGCGGCTGCAAACCGGCGTGGCCAATCAGTAGAGCATTGGGGCTACAACTGATCCAGCAACTGCAGCAATCGTTCTGCCTCCCGCTTACTTAGGGTGGCGAGCGTCTTGCGTGACACCTCTGACGCGATGGGGATCGCGTCCTGCGCAAAAGCCTGACCCTTTTCTGTCAGCGAAATGAGAATGCGCCGCAAGTCGGTGACTGACGGCGTTCGATCCACCAATCCTTTTCGATGCAACCGGTCTATCACGCCCTTGGTCGTGGCGGCATCCAGACCAACCTGACGTCCCAGTTGGTTTTGCGAGACCGGCCCCCCTTCCAACAAAGTGGCTAGAATCGCAAACTGTGTAGGCGTCACCTCCGGCATCAGCTGATTGAAAACCTCCAGATGCCGCTGGTAGGCGAGGCGCAATTTAAAGCCGATCTGATCAGCCAGCCGATAGCTTTCTGCCGTTTCGCTCGTCTCTTCTGCCGGATCTTGGTGCGCCATCCCGCTTCATGCTCCGAATTTGGCAACCCAAACCCTCAGGACAGGCCGCACTGGCATTTTTTGTTTGACAACGAACAATCTTATGTCGCGCTATTAGGGCAGTAGAACACTTGCTGATGGTAATCCGCAACTGCCCCGGGGTGAATGAGATGCCATTTATCAAAAATGCCTGGTATGTGGCCGGTTGGTCGACCGCATTCGGTGACGAACTCGTCCCGTTGACGATCGTCGGGCAAAACCTGGTTCTCTTCCGCGGATCCGACGGGAGCGTGATTGCGCTGGAAGACCGCTGCCCGCACCGCCTGCTGCCGCTGTCCAAAGGCAAGCGATTGGGTGACACGATCCAGTGCGGCTATCACGGTATGACGTTCGACCGAACCGGACAGTGCGTTCGGGTTCCGGGCCAACAGAACCTGCCAGCATCGGCCTATGTTGATGCCTACCCGGTACACGAAGCCCACGGCATCGTTTGGGTCTGGATGGGTGATGCAAGCCTGGCAGACCCCAATACAGTCTTCCACCTGCCGGAATTCAGCGATCCGAATTGGCATGCTCACCACGGCGACGCTCTGCACCTGAAAGCGAACTATCTGAACGTGGCAGAAAACCTGGTGGATCCGGCCCATGTGAGCTTTGTGCATCCGACGACGCTGGGCAATGCGGCCAGTGAGAATGTGCCTGTTCATGTCAGCACGTCCGGGCCTGTCATCACCGCCTGGCGTTGGATCCGCGACGCGCCGCCCATCGGGTTTTTCCAGAAGTTTGGCGGGTTCAGCGGCAATGTGGACCGCTGGCATTACTACCA
>JBCBGY010000016.1:0-28087 GCA_038526275.1 Pseudomonadota bacterium
CCCGATGCTGCGACCGCACCCGGATTTTTGGCACGTACCAGCGGATCAGAAAAACGAATGCCGCGATCCACAGCAAAACCACCGAGGCCAGGCGCCAATCCGTGAATCCGAGCATAACAGCCGCACCAATGGCGGTGGCCGCAGCGTTGCCCGCAATGTTGGTGGTCTCGTTCACCACTTCCATCATGGCCCGGGCAGTCTGCTGTTTCTTCTGCGCGATGCGCCCCGCGAAGTCGTTGTCGAAATAGCTCAGGCTTTGGCCCAGCGTGTACCGGTTGAGGCGGCTCAGCGTCAGCGCAAACACGTTTGGCCCAAGCGCGACCGAGTTAAAGGCTGCGTTGATCACCATGGCCAGAGGCCAAATGGTCAGATAAAAGCCCGCAACAACGGCATATTTCCACCATTCAGCCGCCAGAAAGCCCGGCCCTGTGGCCTGCGCCTCATCGATCAGCCAACCGATCAGGAACATCCCCGTGACCGTCGCGATCCCCACGCAGATCGACGCAAACACGGCGATCTTGATCTCGCGCCCCGTGCCTTCCAGCGCCCAACCCAGAAAGGGCCACAGGGTCTGGGGGGGAGGTCCGCTGGCTTGGCGAAACGGTTCGATCCGATTGGCCATCCACCAATAGATGGGATGGACGGGTGTTTGCGTCCGCTCCTCATCTTTGTCGTTCGGTTGGGTCATTCGGCGGCCTCCTCAAGCCCCAGGAATCCGCCGGACTGGCGGGCCCAGAACCCCGCATATAGTCCGCCTTTGGTCAAAAGCTGTTTGTGATTGCCCTCTTCCGCGATCCGTCCTTCGTCAAGAACGATGATGCGGTCCATGCGCGCAATGGTCGACAGACGGTGGGCAATGGCAATCACCGTTTTGCCTTCCATAACGTTATAGAGCGTATCCTGGATCGCAGCTTCAACCTCGCTGTCGAGCGCACTGGTCGCTTCATCCAGCACCAGGATCGGAGCATCTTTCAAGATCACGCGGGCGATAGCGATCCGTTGCCGCTGCCCGCCGCTCAGTTTCACGCCGCGTTCGCCCACATGCGCGTCATACCCGGTACGGCCCCGCTGGTCTTGAAGGGAAAGGATGAAATCGTGCGCCGCAGCCTGTTTGGCGGATGCGATCATCTGTTCTTCTGTCGCGTCGGGCCGACCATAAAGCAGATTGGCCCGGATCGAACGATGCAAGAGCGAGCTGTCCTGCGTCACCATACCGATAGATTGCCGAAGCGAGGTCTGCCGGATCGTGCCAATCTCTTGCCCGTCGATCTCGATCCGGCCCTGTTCGATGTCCCGGAACCGCAGGAGCGAATTGACCAGCGTCGTCTTGCCCGCGCCGGACCGACCCACCAGCCCAAGCTTCTCGCCCGGCTGAATGGTCAAGTCGAGACTGTCCAAACCGCCCTTGCCCTTGCCGTAATGGTGGCTGACGCCGCTGAAACGGATCTCGCCCGCTGAAACCTGCAGCGGCTTGGCACCGTCCGGGTCTGTGACCGTCTGCGGAACGGCGATAGACCGCAGACCTTCGCGGATCGTGCCCATATGTTCGAACAGGCGGATGGTGACCCACATGATCCAGCCAGACATGCCGTTCAGCCGCATGACCAGCGCCGAAGAGGCCGCAACCTCGCCGATCGTGATCCAACCTTGCAGCCAAAGATAAATCGCCGCCCCAATCACACCGACGATCAGAAAGCCATTCATGGTCGACAGAACCACGTGCAGCTCAGTCATCAGCCGCAAGAACCGCTGGAGCCGGAGCCGCTGCCGCCGCATGGCCGACAGAACGTAGCCTTCTTCCTGCGCGTCATCGGCAAACAGCTTGACGGTTTCCATGTTGGTATAGGCATCAACGACGCGACCGGTGACCATGGACCGGCTGTCAGACAAACGCTCCGACGCATCCGCCACACGAATGGCCAGCGCGCGAGTGTAGATGATATAGCAGGCCAGCCAAATCCCCAGCGGCAGAACCAGCCATAGATCGAAGCCTGCGATCACAATGGCCGCGCTTAACACATAGACCGCAGCGAACCACAACGCCTCTAGGAACATATAGCTGGAATCTTCCACCGCCGGGCCCTGCTGCATCACGCGGTTGGCCAAGCGTCCGGCAAAGTCGTTCTGAAAAAAGCCCATGGACTGGCCCAGCAGATGCTTGTGCGCCCGCCAGCGGACCTGTTCCTGCATGTTGCTGACCAAGGTCTGTTCCAGCAGCATATGGTGCGCCATAAAGACAATGGGGCGCACGAACAGAACCAGCGCCACCACGATCAGCAATTCGCCACGATGGTTGGCCCAAAACTGCTCCAGCCCCGACGACGCCATCAGATCGATGATCCGGCCCGTATACATCAGCAGCGCCACTTCCTGGACAGCGACCAGCAAGCTGACGCCGGCCATCAGTGGCAGCAGCCACCCATAGGGCTTGAGCTGGCTGACCATGTAGGCGCGAAACTGGCGCGGTGGTGTTTCCTTGGGGTGAGGTTGAAACGGATCGATCAGATTTTCGAAGAAATGCAAAACCCGACCGATCTGGCGGCCCATTACTCGTGTCATTCCGCAGCCTCCGGCTGACTATCAATCCCAAGAAAACCGCCGGACTGGCGTTTCCAGAAGCCGGCATAGAGCCCGCCTTGCGCGAGCAGTTCAGAATGGTCGCCTTCCTCGACGATCTTACCCTCATCCAAGACCACAATCCGGTCCATGCGCGCGATGGTAGAGAGCCTGTGTGCAATCGCGATGACGGTTTTGCCCTCCATCACCTCATAAAGGCTTTTCTGGATGGCAGCCTCAATTTCGCTGTCCAATGCACTTGTGGCCTCATCCAGCACAAGGATCGGGGCGTCCTTCAGCATCACCCTCGCCAAGGCCACCCGCTGGCGTTGGCCGCCGCTCAATTTCACGCCGCGCTCTCCGACCAGCGCGTCCAGACCCTGGTTGCCCTTCGCATCGACGAGGTTTGGAATGAACTCGGCAATGGCCGCACGCTCAATCGCCTGCTGCAGCGCCGCTTCGTCCGCATCCGGCCTGCCATATAGAATGTTGTCGCGGACGGTCCGGTGCAACAGGGCCGTGTCTTGTTGCACCATCCCGATTTCGCGCCGCAAGCTATCCTGGGTGACTGACATGATGTCTTGTCCATCGATCAAGATGCGCCCGGCTTCCGGATCGTAGAACCGCAGGAGCAGCTTGACCAAAGTGGATTTCCCAGCCCCCGAACGCCCGACCAGGCCGACCTTTTCGCCGGGCTGGATCGTCAGCGTCAGATCCTGCAAGCCACCCGCGCCGCGCCCGTAATGGTGGGTCAGATGTTCGACACGGATTTCGCCACGGGTGATCTTAAGAGACGCGGCACCAGGTTTGTCGACCAAAGTCACAGGCTGGGCGATGGTCCGCATCCCTTCGGACACCACACCCAGTTCCCGAAACAGGCTGGAGATTTCGAACATGATCCAGCCGGTCATGGAACTCAGGCGCAGGGTCAAAGCCGTCGCCACGGCGACCACCCCGACCGACGCTGTGCCCTGGAGCCACAGGGCAATGGCCCAGCCCACAACGCCGACAATCAGGAAGCCGTTCAATACGGTCATGCCGATATCCATCAGGCTGTAGATCCGCTGCTCCACCCAGAGCTTTGACAGGAAATGGTCGATGGCGCGCTTAACGTAGGAAAGTTCGCGATCATGGTGGGCAAACATCTTGACCGAATGGATGTTGGTATAGCTGTCGACCACGCAGCCCGTCAGCTCGGAACGCGCATCGCTCGAAGCCTGCGAGGCCGGACCAACCCGCCGGACCGCCCACCAAAGCAACGCTACATACCCTGCGAAAAACATCAGCAAGGGCACGGTCAATCGCGGGTCCGCATCCATCAGCAGGATCATGGCCCCCAGCAAATAGGCCGTCGCGAATGCCATGGAATCAAACACCTGGTAGACCGCGTCGACTGCAGCCGACGGGGTTTGCATGATCCGGTTCGCGATCCGACCGGCAAAGTCGTTTTCAAACCAGCCAACCGACTGGCGCAATACGTGGCGGTGCGACCGCCAACGTATGATCGTCGAAAAGCTGGTCATGACGGAATTGTTCATGATCAGGGAATGAGCCCCGATCACCAGCGGGCGCACAATCAGAACGAAGGCGGCCATCAGCAGGACTTGGGTTTTGTGCTCGGCCCAGATCTCGGCGGGGGTTCCGGGCCCTGACAGGATATCCACCACCTGCCCGATATAGTAAATGAGCGACACCTCCACGGCGGCCATCAAAACCGCCAGCCCCAGCGCAACTGCCAGCACCACGCGAAACGGTTCCGCATAGGCCAAAAGGAACGGCACCAGCCGTTGCGGAGGCGTGTCGTGCTCCGTATACGGCGTATACGGATCGACCAATTGTTCAAAAAACCGGAACAAGGCGGCGACTCAGGGTTAAGGGGCGCTCGCCGGGTATAGCCTTACCCAACGGGAAGCGAAACCTCTCCAAGCGTGAATACGAGAAGTCTTGCTGACAAATGCCTGTCAGGAGAGTTGGACAGGCGGCAGTGCCAGAAGTTCCGCTTTGGTCATCTGAAAATCCGACGCGATCCAGGCCGTTTTCAACTGCTCTAACCGGGCACCTAGGGCAGCCCCGGAATAGGTGTCCATCAGATCTTTGGCTGTGACAGGAAAGCGTTGTGTTGACCCGTGGCGGACGAGCGCTGCGGCCTCCTTGGACAGCGGGGTCTCCAGCCAGGCCGACCTTAGTGCCAAAGCCGCGGCACCATCGGTCTCGCCGAGGTTGAAACCCAACGCGCCAGGGGGCGCACCGCCCGCCGCCGCGTCTCGCAATAAGACCAACCGTCGAGCATCGGCTCGGCTCAACCGCAAGCGGTTGACCTGATCCTCTCCGCCGAGGCTGGCCAGCCTGGCGATTGGGTCTGCTTCCGGGCCCAGGTGCACCATACGGGTCAATGCCTCGGGGTCGGCCCCTGGAAGGACGGTAGCCAGGACCCCGCTTTGGCCCATGGCGGCAACAGAGGGTGCGGGATCGGGGGCCGACAGAAGCTTGAGCACCTCAACACCGATCCGCTCTGCAGACACTTTCGCCAGCCCGTCCGCGTTGCGTGCGCACGCATCGAGACCGTCGGGATCAATACCATCGGCCCCATACCAGGCGTGAAACCGAAAGAACCGCAGGATCCGCAAATAGTCTTCGCGTACTCGGGCATCGGCGTCGCCAACGAACCGGACCGCGCGTTGTTCCAGATCAGGCAAGCCACCGAGCGGGTCGATGATCACACCAGCGGCATCGCAGTACAGCGCGTTCATCGTGAAGTCGCGTCGCATCGCATCGTCCTCGATGCGGCTGGCGAAGGCCACCACAGCGCGGCGGCCATCGGTTTCGACATCTTTGCGGAAGGTGGTGATTTCGATCGGCGTTCCGTCAATGACCAGGGTCACTGTGCCATGGTCGATGCCCGTGGGCACGGCGCGGATGTCTGCGGCCTTGGCCAAGGCCATAACAGCCGGGGGATGCGCCCCTGTCGACATGTCGATGTCTGCGACAGGCGCGCCCAGCAAGGCATTGCGGACGCAGCCTCCGACAAACAGCGCCTGATGCCCGGCCTCGCGCAAAAGCTTGGCCGCCCGTTGCGCGGGTTCAGAGCGCAACCAATCCGCTTCAATACGGGTCGTCATCCGGCCACACGGTCGCCGAGCGCGCGGAGCATTCGCGCCGTCGCGCCCCAGATGTAATAGGGTCCGTAGGGCACCACATAATAGTGGCGTTGGGTGCCGCGCCACCGTCGTCCTTCAACAGCGAAGTTCGCCGGGTTCAACACATGCGCTAGCGGCACCGAAAAGACCTCTGACACTTCGCCCGCTTCCGGACGCGCCGTGAATGGCGCCGTCACTCTCGCCAGCACTGGCGTGACCACAAAGCCCGTTACGGTTTCATGGGGGCTCAGACAGCCAATCACCTCCACCAGATCCGCTGGCAGCGCGATCTCTTCCTCCGCCTCGCGCAGGGCTGCGGCGACCGGGCCGCTGTCGCTCTCATCGACCTTGCCACCTGGAAAGGCAATCTGGCCGGGATGATGCCGGAGCCGCGACGACCTTTTGGTCAGGTAAAGCAGCCCGTCATCGTCGATCCCGATCAGAACTGCGGCGGGGCGAAGCTTGCGCCCTGCGGGCACCGTATCAGGTGGGTTCAGGTCATAGTCGGACGAAGGCCGCCCGGGTTGGTCCGGTGCGGACCGCAACTTGGCCCAGAGCGTGTCAGGGCGCATCCCGCTTTTGCTCCACCGCCTCAAAGCCCAGCGTTTTGGGATCAAACTCGTAATGCGCACCGCAGAACTGGCAATCGGCTGTGACGATCCCGTCGTCCGTTGTCATGTGAGCGATGTCTTTGGCCGAATAGATCGACAAGCTCTCGCGCACGCGGTCTGCGGAACAGGTGCACCCGAAGGCCACCACCTGGGGATCATAGACGCGCGGTTCTTCTTCGTGAAACAGCCGCACGAGCAGATCCGTCGGATGCAAGGTCGGGCCAATCAGTTCTATGTCTTCGACCGTATCAAGCAGGATGTTCACACGGTTCCAGTTCTCTTGCGCTTCACCTTGCAGAATATCTTCCGACTGCAGCAAGCCGCCTTCGCCGCTGCCCCCCTCGACCGCAAAGGGCGAGGCTTTCGGCATGTGCTGCAACATAATGCCACCTGCGCGCCAGGTCTCGGCCTGCCCCGGCAATTGCGACCGCGCGACCGACAAAGAAAACCGGGTGGGCAATTGCTCGGACTGGGCGAAGTACGTCTCGGCACACGCATGAAGGGAACCGCCGGCGATAGGCGTCACCCCCTGGTAGGGAACCGTACCTTTGCCCTGGTCGATCAGGAACGCAAAATATCCTTTGCCAATCAGATCAAAGGGCTGCGGGACATCCAGCGGGCGTTCGGCGTCGTAGCTGGCATAGGCCCGGATCTGCCCGACCTCGCCTGGATTCTGCGGCGCATAGTAATCTGTCGCGATCAGCCGGGCCGGTCCATCTCCACGGACCTGCAGCGACAGTTTCCAGCGTAGTTCGATCGTTTGGCCGATCAGTGCCGTCAGCAAGGCCATCTCTGCCACAAGCTGATTGATCTGCGGCGGATAGTCGTGCTGCGACAGGATGCGTTCCAAGACTCCGTCCAGCCGCGCGACACGGCCACGCATATCGGACCGGTCAAGCTGAAAAGGCAGGACGGTATCGTCCCACGCGATCCGAGAACTTAGTGTCATGGGGTTTCCTTCGGGATGTCCCCTTGGCATATCGCAGGCAAATGAGTGGAGCAAGCATGCGAGGCGGACGAACATGATCCCCCGATTTGGAGACAGCATCCGGCCGAACCAACGGTATCAACGTCGTCCCGGTGCCTATGCAATAATCCAACGGGGAAATCTCGTCTTGCTCACCTTCCAGGCGGCCCCGGTGCCTGAACTGCAATTGCCCGGCGGCGGGATTGATCCTGGCGAAAACCCCTTGCCTGCCTTGCATCGCGAGGTTTTGGAAGAGACCGGCTACCGGATCAGAGTGACGGCGCGGATCGGCGCCTTTCGGCAGTATAACTACATGCCCGAATATTCGATCTGGGCGGAAAAGATCTGTCATGTCTACCTTGCAACGCCAGGCCCACGGGTTGGACCGCCGACGGAAGACGGCCACATCGCGCTATGGATGCCCCTGGAAGAAGCGTTGGACCATGTCCCAAATGAAGGCGGCACTCAGTTCTTGCGCAGTCGCCGGGCTAGACAACTTCTATAGCGTAGATAGTCTCTAATGCGGGAAAGGCATCCCGGAAAGACATCTTGTCAGTCGAACTTACTAAGTGGCGGCAAGAATCTGGGTAAAGGTCCCATAGGCGACACAGGCATCCTTACTTTCCGAATTTGCCAGCCGAGCACTTTGTCGGAAGTTCAGGATGCAAAGCCCAATTGTCGGGCTGTGCCAACGGTATTGCGGGGCCCCCAGCACCGCTGCCCATCGCCCATCGATCTCCAGTCTTGACACCGTACCTTGGGCTGAGCGTTAAGTTTTCCAGATGCGAGTTCTTAGTCACCCGACTTTTCGGTTTTTGCCAGACCTGTCACGTGTCTGTTGCAATCGGGATCCTAAAGGTTCGTATACAACTCATAACGGGGGAAGCTCATGAGAACCTTGACCACAAGCGCGGCCGTTGTCGCCCTTAGCACATCTGCCGCCCTGGCAAACTGCCCCGCAATCACTGTCGCGGATCCCCAGGGCATCGCGGGAGGCGCCTTTCCGCAACAATACGAACTGGCGGAATTCCAAGAGGCCGCTGGGTGTGAGATGACATTCTCGACCAACCCCGAGATCGAAGCGTTGAATGGTGAGATCAAGGGCAATGAGGCGCTGCCGCCTTTGGCCGAACGCCTGCCCTCCGAACCATTGGTCATGGTCCCCTATGATGCAATCGGCACCTATGGCGGCACGCTAGATGCGTTGTCGAACGCCACTGAAGCTGGCACATCAGATTTCCTCTCTGTCCGCCATGTTAATCTGGTCCGCTATTCCGACGACCTGACCACCATTGTGCCGAACATCGCGAAGTCCTGGGAATGGAATGACGATTTCACCGAACTGACCTTTACCCTGCGTGCAGGCCACAAATGGTCGGACGGTGCACCCTTCACCTCCGCCGACGTCGCGTTCTGGCTCAACAATCTGAACCTCGACACCAACGTTATCGAAAAGCCCAAGGACTATGTGCTGGCGGGTGGCGAACCCTACACCATCGAGATCATTGACGATCAGACCTTCAAGTTCGTTCTGGCCGCGCCCAAGCCCGGTCTGCTGATCCATTTCGCCAACAGCTACGCTCAGCCGTTCCAGCCGCTGCACTTCCTGGGCCAGTTCCATCCCGCAATCGATGAAAATGCCGATGCGAACGCCCAGGCCCTGGGTTTTGAGACCGGCTACGAGGCCTTGAACTTCTACTACGGCAATTCTGACTGGACCGATACGCCAACGCCAATGTTGCGCGACCCGGCCAAGGCCGAAAGTCTGCCGAAGGCCACACAGCCCACGCTTGAAAGCCACATCTACACCGCTGACACGACCGAGGGCCGCAAACTGGTTGCGAACCCATACTTCCACCAGGTCGACCCGACCGGCCAACAGCTTCCGTACATCTCGCGGCAAGACGAGCTTTATAAGAACGAAAACGAGGTTCGTATCCTCGCCTTGGTCAACGGCGAGGTCGACTACAAGTCGCAATCGGTGCAGTTGCCTTCGGTGCCTCTGCTGCTGGAAAACCAGGAAAGCGGCGGCTACACGATCCAGTTGAAGCCGACGATCGCGATGCCCACCTTTTCGTTCAACGTCACCTCAAAGGACCCGGCCAAGGCTGAGCTGTTCGGCAATGTCGAATTCCGCAAGGCCATGTCGGTTGCCATCGACCGCAACGAACTGAATGAAGTGGCCTTCTTCGGCCAGGGTGAGCCAAAACAGTTCATCGGGTTCTCTCCGACCCCGGACTTCGTCGACCCGGCGCTGACATCGCTCTATGCCGAATATGATCCGGATGCTGCCAAGGCTGCCCTGGATGCCCTGGGCATGGTCGATACGGATGGCGACGGTTTCCGCGAGCTGCCCAATGGCGAGCAGATCGTACTGAACATGCAGTTCTCCACCCAAGGCATCGCCGGCGAAGTCGCGGAATTCGTCGCCCAGAACTGGGCCGATGTGGGCGTTCAAACCGCCGTCAAGGAAGTGACCCCGGACGAATACCGCTCTGCTCAGTCCTCCAACGATCTGGATGTGGGCATGTGGGCCAAGGGCCAGCCGGTCCCGGTTGTGCTGGGCAACAACGAACTGTTCGTTCCGCCGTTTGAAAACTACTTCGGCCACCGCACCGGGATGGCTTGGGCCGAATGGGTGGATTCTGACGGATCTGCCGGTGTGGAACCTCCGGCATGGGTCAAGGAGATGATGGCCGACATCGAAGCGTTCCAAGCCGCCACACCCGGGACAGACGAATCGAATGCGCTCGGCGCGAAGCTGGCACAGTCGATGGCCGAGCAGGTTTTGTTCATCGGAACGGTGCAGGCGCCAAACCCGATCTATGTGCGCAACGGCCTGCAGAATGTACCGGAGTTCCAAACCTGGAGCTACGAATACTATCGGACCTATCCCTATCGCGCGACGCAGTGGTTCCTTGCCGAAGATAATTAATTCGGCAGCTGCTTGAAAAAGGCAACGGGTTGGGTGCTTTGATGCATCCGGCCCTTGCAAGGTCAACCAGAGCGTAGAAAAGTCACCCCCGGGGGAAGACTGGCGATGGCAAATTTCCTGAAGTTCGTCTTGGTCAGAGCGGCGCTGGCCGTTGTGACGCTGGCTTTGGTCTCGCTCATCGTCTTTACGTTGATGGAACTGGTACCCGGCAACTGTGCCGAGCGTTACCTGGCTTTCAAAAACACCCAAGGATCCGGCATTACCATTGCCGATATCCAGGCCGAAGAGCGGCGATTGGGCCTCGACCGGCCCTTCCTGATCCGCTGGGGCGACTGGTTACTGCATGCCGCGCGCGGGGATTTCGGGGAAAGCTGTATTCTGCGCGTCGAGATCTCGCAGCTTCTGGGCTCCAAGTTCCTGATCTCAGCCGGTATCTGCTTTGCCGCTTTGATCCTGGCCTACCTGATCGCAATCCCGGTTGGCATTTATGCCGCCGCGTCGCACAACGTGTTCGTCAACGGCTCGCTACGGTTCGTGTCCTATCTGGGCCTGGCCCTACCGAACTTCCTGCTCGCTTTGATCATCATGCTGATCTCGACGGTTTATTTCGGCGACTCGCTATCCGGCCTTTTCAGCAAGGAATATCGCGACGCGCCCTGGTCAATAGAGAAACTGCAAGACTTCCTCAGCCGTGCCTGGCTTCCAATCTTCATCCTTGGATGGTCCGCGACCGCCTTTGCCCTTCAAACCGTTCGGGCGCTGATGCTGGACGAAAACGGCAAGCTTTATGTCACGGCGGCCCAAGCGCGCGGGCTCTACGGGCGCCGATTGCTCTGGCGGTATCCGGCTCGGCACGCATTGGGGCCGATTGTCAACTCGCTGGGCTTTGACCTGAACCGCATCTTCAATGAACTGCCCATTGTGGCGATCATTCTGACCCTGACCGAAGCGGGCGCCCTTCTGCTTGAGGCCCTGGCTCGCTCAAATGACCAACAATTGGCAGGTGCGATCATCTTCCTGCTCACAGCGACGATTGTGGCCCTCAATTTCCTGACCGACCTGGCGCTTGCCCTGCTTGATCCTCGGATGCGGGCCTCAGTCATGGGAGCTACGGCATGAAGGCATCGGCGGCAGATCGGGCGAAAGAGGCCTATTTTACCGCGTCGCAACGGCAACTTGTCTGGGCCCGGTTCAAACGCAATCGTTCCGCCATGATTGCAGGCTTTGTCCTGGTTCTACTGATCCTGATGGGGCTCTTTGCCGACTTTATCGGGCCGTACAACCCGACGCTCGCCGGGCGGAACCCGGAATACACAAATGGTGCGCCGCAGATCCCGCGTTTTTGCGACGATAATGGCTGTTCCTGGCAGCCATTCATTTATGGCGTCAAACGCACGCGCTCTATCGAAACCAACTTTCGATGGGTAACGACCATTGATACCGAAAACCCGATCTACATCAGTCTTTGGGTGAAGGGCCACGAATACCAGTGGTTCGGCGTCACGCTGGACCGCCATCTGTTTGGCGTGGAAGGCGGCGGGTTCGTCCACATCTTTGGCACCGACGTCACCGGAAAAGACATCTTTAGCCGCACCTTGCATGCGATCAAAACCTCGCTGGCCGTGGGCACGATTGGGGTACTGATCTCTTTCGTACTGGCACTCGCGATTGGAGGCGTGGCTGGTTACTTCGGCGGCGTGATCGATGGTTTCATTCAAATGATCACCGATACCGTGCGGGTGGTGCCCGCGATCCCGCTCTTCATGGCCTTGGCCGCTTTCGTGCCGGACACCTGGTCTGCCGAACAAAGGTTTTTCTTCATATCGATCATCCTGGGTCTGATCGGATGGCCCACCCTGGCACGACGCGTGCGCACCCATATTCTGAGCGAACGCAATCAAGACTATGTACTGGCGGCCCGGCTGTCGGGGGCGCGGTCTGGCCACATCATTCGCCGCCACCTGCTGCCGAGTTTTACCAGTTATATCATCGTCGACCTGGTAATTTCGTTTCCCTACATGGTTCTGTCAGAAACCGCGCTCAGCTTCATCGGGCTCGGCCTGAAGGACCCGGTCAATTCCCTTGGCGTGATGCTGCAGAACACGACCAGTGCCGATGTTCTGCTGAACTATCAGTGGTACTTCATTCCCGTCATCTTTTTCGTCGCCCTGGTCATGGCCTTCGTTTTTGTCGGCGATGGATTGCGGGATGCGGCAGACCCTTATTCGGATACCAAACGATGAGCCTTATTGAGGTCGAGAACCTGTCGATCCGGTTTCGGACCGATGAAGGCCTGATCACCGCCGTCCAGAATATCAGCTTCGAAATAGGCGAGGGCGAGATCCTTGGCCTGGTTGGCGAAAGCGGGTCTGGGAAGTCGGTCACCGCCAAAGCACTGATGCAACTGAACGGGCGCAACACGGTTTACGACCCCGAAAGCCGCATCACGCTACGTGGCGATCCTGATCTGGATATCCTCTCCCTGCGCCGGGCGCGCCATATGCGCCGCATCCGGGGCGGTGATATCTCGATGATTTTCCAGGAGCCCATGGCGAGTTTTGCGCCTGCCATTACCGTCGGCAAGCAGATGGTCGAACAATTGCAGATCCATCACGATATCAGCGCGCGTGAGGCCAGGCAGGTCTCGATAGATATGCTGGCCCGTGTGGGAATTTCTGACGCCGTCCGTCGGTTTGATCAGTACGCTTTTGAATTTTCCGGCGGCATGCGCCAGCGCGCGATGATTGCCATGGCTCTGACGACCGGCCCACGCCTGCTGATCGCCGATGAGCCAACCACCGCTCTCGACGTCACGATCCAGGCGCAGGTTTTGGATCTGATGAAAGAGCTGGTCGCCGAATTTGGGATGAGCATCCTGTTCATAACCCACGACCTTGGTGTCATCGCCCAAACGGCTGAACGCGTTGCAGTGATGTATCTGGGCCAGATCGTGGAAACCGGCCCGGTGCGCGAAGTGATCCGCCACCCGACACATCCCTACACCAAGGGGTTGCTTGCGGCGCTGCCGCGGCTCGATGACCTGGATGCGCCACTCACACCAGTGCCGGGCGATATACCTGGGCCGCTGGAGCGCCCGGACGGGTGCGTCTTTCATACAAGATGCGCGGAATCCATCGCAGGCATCTGCAACCTCAAACGGCCAGCACCGGTTCGGGTCGGCGAAAATCACAATGCCGCCTGTTTCGGAGTGGATGTCACGGCGCAGGCCTTGTCATGAACGCCCCCACGACGAATATCAGCCCGATAATCTCGATCAAGGATCTGGAAACGCACTATCCGATGGGTCGGAACCTGTTGGGTCGGCCCTCTGTGCTCAAGGCGCTGGCGGGCGTGTCGCTCGATATCCCGCGCGGTTCGTTCTTTGGGCTCGTCGGGGAAAGCGGATCCGGAAAAACCACCCTGGGTCGCGCGATCCTGAAAGCGGCCCCTATCTCTGCAGGTTCGATCACCTATACCGGCGAAAACCGCCAACAGGACATCGCCAGCATGCGCAAGGCAGAGGAACGCCGGTTCCGGGCGGAAGCGCAATTGATTTTCCAGGACCCCTATGCCGCGCTAAGCCCCCGGATGACCGTGCGAGACATCATCGCCGAACCGTTGGAGGTGATGGGCCTGACCAAAAGCCGGGCTGAAACCGACGAACGGGTCCGCGACATCGCTGCGAAATGTCGGCTGAATCTGGAACATTTGCGCCGCTTCCCGCATGCCTTTTCCGGCGGTCAGCGGCAGCGGATATCGATTGCCCGGGCCTTGGTGTCTCGGCCAAAGTTCGTGGTGGCCGATGAAAGCGTCGCCGCGCTGGATGTGTCGATCCAGGCCGACATCCTGAACCTGCTTAAAGCACTGCAAGCCGAACTGAACCTGACCTTTCTGTTTATTTCGCACGATCTGTCAGTCGTGGCCCATAGTTGCGACTATATCGCGGTCATGTATCTCGGCCGGTTGGTCGAGATGGGTCCAACCCGCGAGATCTTTCAAAACCCACGGCACCCTTACACACAGGCGTTGCTCTCGGCGATCCCTTCGCTCGATCCGGATGCCACCACCGATGCCCAGCGCTTGCGCGGGGAAATCCCGTCGCCCATCTCGCCGCCAGCCGGCTGCCGGTTTCACACGCGGTGCCGCTTTGCGCAACCGGACTGCAGGACCGACATTCCCAACCTGACCTTTAGCGGCGACGGAGCGATGGTCGCTTGCCACCATTGGAGAGATCTTGGCGATGGGTGACGACGATTACGCGCTGGACCGCGCCTACGAAATCGATGGACCGGACGAGGCCAAAGCGCTCTACCGCGATTGGGCGGCGACCTATGACAGCAGTTTTGGCGAAGGCTGGGGCTATATCGCGCCGCGAGAGATCGCCCGGATCTATCAGTCGATGACTGGAGAAAACGAACCTATCCTAGATATCGGAGCCGGTACCGGTCTGGTGGCAGAGCATCTGGACGGTCAGGTTGTAGACGGGTTGGATATCACGCCCGAAATGCTGGACATTGCCGCAGAGAAGAAGATCTATCGTCAGACGATCACAGCAGATCTGCTCAAAACTCTGCCTTTGGATGATGGCACATATGGCGGCGTTATTTCGTCCGGGACCTTCACCCATGGCCATGTCGGCCCCACCTGCCTGCCGGAACTGCTAAGGGTCACCCGGTCCGGGGCCTTGTTTGTGTGTGGCTGCATCCCAACCGTCTTCGACAAGGCCGGGTTCGGATCCTACCTGGCTCTCCTCAACGCCCAAAGCGCCATAGGCGACCTGAGCTTTCGCGACATCTCGATCTATGAAGGCAAGGATCATCCCCACGCCCAGGATCGCGGGCTGGTGATGATTTTCCGCAAGCGATGAAAGCCATCCCCGATTCCGCCTTCTGGTCCGCCAACATAGGTGATGCGGATTGGATTGACGGCATTATCGGAGACGCTTTTGCAGACTATGCACGGATCATGGACGCGGCACGCGGCACTGCCCGCCCCCGCCCCGCGCGGACCTGGCTGCATCCCGCGATTGAGGCCAGCGCCGTCTGGTTGTTCGGCCGGAAGGGGCAGCCATCCGGTGTCGCTGTGCTGAAGTGCGAAGAGGGCGCGATGTGGATCGAGCGGTTGGCCGTTGACCCTGCCGTACAGGGGCAGGGTTGGGGCGCCTTTGCGCTGGATCGCATAGCGGATTTGGCCCGTTCCGAGTGCCATCGCGCTATCAGGCTTTATACCGGACAACCCATGACTCGCCTTGTGGCGTTCTACAGCCTCCACGGTTTTCGCGTCACGCATACTGGACCCGCGCCTGGCGGTGATGACGGTGTCTTACGCGTTTTTATGGAAAAGCAGTTTCGGATTTGAAGAGGACCTTCCACCATGATCGACCCTGCCTTCTCCGCGCCTGGACGTTTCTGGCGCGGCAACCTTCATACCCATTCCAATCGGTCCGACGGCGCGCTGGACCCGGCAGAGGTCTGCCGCCGCTATAAGGAAGAAGGGTACGATTTCATTGCCCTGACGGACCATTTTATCGGCCTCTACAATTATCCGATCACCGATACCACGGAGTTTCGCGATAACCAGTTCACCACCATTCTGGGGGCCGAGGTCCATTCCGGGGCTATGGCCAACGGCGAACTGTGGCACATTCTGGCCGTGGGTCTGCCGCCCGACTTCGCGCCTTCTAACAGCCCCCACTTTCATCCGGTCGAGGATCAGGAAACGGGCGGCGAATTAGCGGAACGTGCCCGTGCCGCCGGGGCGTTCGTGGCCATCGCACACCCGGAATGGAGCAGCCTGACCCTGGAAGACGCCAGGACCATCACCGCAGCCCATGCGGTGGAGGTTTACAACCATGGTTGCGCGGTCGGCGCCGACAGACCGCACGGATTCTGGACGCTCGATCAGTTGCTGACCGAAGGCCGCAAGCTGACCCTTTGTGCAACAGACGACGCCCATTTCACCGAACCCGACCATTTCGGCGGCTGGGTTATGGTGAAGGCCGAGGAAAACACGCCCGACGCGTTACTTGACGCGTTAAAGGCCGGGCATCACTACGCTTCGACCGGCCCCGAGATCCACCATGTCGAGTGGGACGACAAGTCCGTCTCGGTCCGCTGTTCCGCTGCCGTTTCGATCATTGTATCCGGCAGAGGCTCAGCAGCGATCGCCAAACATGGTGAATCTCTCACGAACGTCACAGTCCCTTTGGGCCGAGTGGCCGACAGCCCCTGGCGCCGCCTGACCGTCGTGGACCGTGCGGGCAAGAGAGCGTGGACCAATCCGCATTTCATTCATTGATCGAAAACGGGCTTCCGGTTGCTCAAAATGGTCAAGCAGTCGATCGAGCCAACCTGTCATTGATAGTCGTGGTCTAATCGGAAATTCCACGGCAGTCCTCCATTGCGAATTGGGTAGGCTGCCGGACGGGTTGCTTGACGGAATGTTGACTATATCAGTCAGAGTTGCAATGGCTCTGCTGCAGTTGAGTTCGGCGAACAGGGGCGTGCCGCGTCAATGGTCGATCCATGGCCAGTTTGGAGCATAATGGCAGGCAAATGCTGAAACCAAAGTCCGCTCCAGTTCTGTTCAGTTATGGCGTAGCTGGCAAAGCTCCGGCTGTTTTGGCTTGCTTCATTGCCGCCATCTGCCTTTTGCCGCAAGTCGGTGTGCTTCTGGCCGCCTTGTTCGGATCGATGGACACCTTGACCCAACTGGCTGGCACGGTGCTGCCGCGGTACATTCAGACCACCGGTTGGCTACTGCTGATCGTGGTGTTGGCCAGCACCGCCATTGGAACAGCGACCGGTTGGTTAGTCTCTATGACCGAATTCCCGGGTCGCAAGATCCTGGAGATCGCCCTGATCCTGCCGCTGGCCTTTCCGGCCTATGTGTTGGCCTATGCCTATACCCATGTGCTCGACCATCCGGGCATCGTGCAAACCACGTTGCGGGCCGTGACCGGCTGGGGGCCACGCGATTACTGGTTCCCGGAAATCCGGTCGCTGGGTGGTGCGGCGGCGATGCTGACCCTTGTCTTATACCCATACGTCTACCTGCTGGCGCGGACCGCTTTCAAATCCCAAAGCACGACGACTTTCGCCGCGGCCCGGGCCTTGGGCCGCTCACCCTGGCAGGCCTTTTGGACGGTTTCCGTGCCCATGGCCCGCCCCGCCCTGGCCGCTGGCGCCTTGCTCGTCGCCATGGAGACCATCGCTGATTTCGGAACGGTTGCTTACTTCGGGGTCCAAACCTTGGCCGTCGGCATTTATACCAGTTGGTTTACCCTTGCCGACCGGGCGGGAGCCGCGCAAATCTCTGTCGGTCTGTTGGCCTTTGCCCTGCTTTTGGTGGTGATGGAGCGTTCCAGCCGAGGTCGGGCCAAATACGCCTACAGCCGGTCGCACGAAGAGATGCCGCGCTTTGCCCTGTCCGGCAGTCGCGCAGCCGCCGCCACGGTGGCCTGCGCCCTACCCGCCTTCCTCGGAAGCCTTTTGCCCACTGTCATGCTGGCCGAGATGGCAATGGGATCAGAGCAAAACCTGCTCAGCTCACGTTACTTGGGCTTTATCCGCAACTCTGTCACGCTGGGCGCCATCGCTGCCGTCGCGACGGTGGGCGCGGCGTTGCTGCTCGGCACACTCGACCGTTTGAATCGCAGCCGGCTCTCTACCTCTGCGCTTTACATTTCTCGGATAGGATATGCCGTGCCGGGCGGCGTGATCGCCGTGGGCCTGATGGTGCCCTTCGGCCAGTTCGACAATGCGCTGGACGGGTTCATGCGAGAGACCTTTGGCATCTCCACCGGCCTTCTTTTCACCGGCTCGATTTGGCTTTTGGTCTGCGCTTACATGATCCGGTTTCTGGCCGCCGCGCTTGGCGCTTATGAAGGCGGGGCGGCTTCGGTCACCAACAATATGGACCTCGCCGCGCGTGTTCTGGGACAAAACCGCTTCGGGATCCTGCGCCGTGTGCATATCCCTATCCTGCAACCCAGCCTCTTCACCGCGCTTCTGATTGTCTTTGTGGATGTGATGAAAGAACTGCCCGCCACATTGATCATGCGCCCCTTCAACTTCGACACGCTCGCGGTTCAGGCCCACCGGCTTGCCGCAGATGAACGGTTGGAAGGGGCCGCAGTCCCCAGTTTGGTCATCGCCGCGATTGGCCTTTTGCCCGTCATACTGCTTTGCCGTCAGATGGGGCGATCACGGGGCTGAGGTCGAACCGACCCGCACCAGCAAGTCGACCAAACGCGCGCGCGCCGCAGGCAATGGCCGGTCCCCCAGCGCCGGGCGCAAATGGTGATCCAGAAAGTAACCCGTCAAGGCAAGACCCTGAACCACTTCGCCCTCTCCGGGCAGCCCGCCCGTCAGACACGGTGGCAACGGCAAAAGCCGGTCTGCCCATTCTCCGGCACCCTCCGCCGTGACGGCCCGCCCTGTCCGGGGAGAGACGAAGCAGAGACCTTCTGTTCTGCCAGTCACCGCACATTCCGAGAGATCAAGTCCAAAGCCCAACTCGTCCAGCAGCGCGAGTTCCCACCGCAGATAAGCCAGCGACCAAAGCTCCGACTGTCCGAGCATATCGAACACGGTCAGGCTTTGCTGGAATAGCGCGGCGTGAGGCTCGCGTTCGGGCAGAGCGAAGACGAGCAAGGCCGCCATGGCATTGAAGCCCGCCAGCGCCAGCCTGTCCCCCATTAACGTGGCGGAGCGGCTGCGCAAGAGATCGACGGTGTAGGCGCCAAGGTGATCTTCCAGCCGCGCCCGCCATTCGACCTGAAGCTGCGCCCCGGGCTGCAAAACAGGTTGCATCTTGCGACTGCTACCACCGCGCACGATGCCCGCATGGCGACCATGTTCGGCCGTCAGAACATCGATGATTGCGCCGCCTTCGCCATGGGCACGGACCGCCAGCAGCACTCCTTCATCCCGCCACTCCATCAGCCCAGCCCCGCTTCGTCGAGCAGGTGACGCCCCTCCCGGCTTTCCACCTCGATCACCCAAAGGTCCGGATCCCTGGCGCGTTGCGCGGCTATCGTGGCATCCACATCGGTCTCGTCCCCTTCGGCCAACACGTCCCACACGCGCCCACCATCCATGGCCATAACCCGCTGAAAAACGCGTGCGGTACCATCCAGCGTTGCGAGCTTAACCAATACAGCCCCTGCCGTGTTGTCCCCCCGCGCCACCACGAAGGCTGGGATCATGGCCAGGTCGAGCCGCCGCAGATAAGCTTCGACCCACAGGCCAGACGTGAGCCGTGGCTCAGGCGCCATCCCGGAAATCCAGGCCCATTTCGCTGTAGCGCTCAGCCTCTTCCAGCCAGCCGGGCCGCACTTTGACCTGCACGAACAGATGCACCCGGCGATCCAGAAACTCTTCTAGCTCCAGCCGGGCCGCCTGGCTGATCGCTTTCATCGTCTCGCCTTTCTTGCCCAAAACGATCCCCTTGTGGCCGTCGCGGGCGACATAAACCAGCTGATCGATCCGGACTGATCCGTCCTTCCGGTCTTCCCACTTCTCGGTTTCGACCGTCAATTGGTACGGCAGTTCCTGATGCAGGCGAAGGGTCAGTTTCTCCCGGGTCATCTCGGCTGCGATCATGCGCAATGGCAGGTCAGCGATCTGATCTTCGGGGTAAAGCCAGGGGCCTTCAGGGACCTCTCCGGCGAGCCACTGTTTCAGATCGTCGACGCCGTGGCCCTTTTCGGCGGAGATCATAAAGGTCTGTGCGAAACTGTAGGCTTCGTTGAGCTCCGCGCTGAGCGCCAACAGAACTTCAGCCTTAACACGGTCGATCTTGTTGATGGCCAGCGCGACAGGCTGCGCCCCCGCCCGTTCGCCCAGACTGTCGATGATGGCTTTGGCACCGTCGGTCAGGCCACGGTGCGCTTCGACCAGCAACACCACGACATCTGCATCCGCCGCACCGCCCCAGGCAGCTGCCACCATCGCCCGGTCGAGCCTGCGGCGGGGCCGGAACAGGCCCGGCGTATCAACAAAGACAATCTGGCTTGACCCTTCCAGTGCAACGCCCCGGATGCGCGCCCGGGTGGTTTGCACCTTGTGGGTTACGATACTGACCTTTGCGCCCACCATGCGGTTCAGCAACGTCGACTTGCCCGCATTGGGTTCGCCGATCAAGGCGACAAAACCTGCACGTGTCTTATCCATCACTCGCCTCCATCCGCGCCAAAAGGTCAGAGGCCGCCGCCTGTTCGGCCTGCCGCTTTGAACCAGCTTGCGCCTGCGCGCGGGCGCCACTGGCCAGTTCGGCGGCAATTGTGAAGGACGGCGCGTGATCCGGACCATCGCGGGCCACCTCGCGATAGGTCGGCGGCGGCATGCCACGGGCCTGCGCCCATTCCTGCAAAGCTGTCTTGGGATCCCGCGCATCAGCGTCGACCCGTTCGATCCGATCGGCCCATAGACGTAACACGAGTTTCCGGGCCGCCTCAAACCCCGCATCGCGGTACACGGCAGCGATCACTGCCTCCATGGCATCACCCAATAGCGCTTCCTTCCGCCTGCCGCCCGAAACCATCTCCGACCGGCCAAGCCGCAGGACCTCGCCCAAGCCAATATCACGCGCAACCGCGGCGCAGGCTTCTTTCCGCACCAACGCGTTAAAGCGGGGCGCAAGCTTTCCCTCCGCGGCACCTTGGTCCGCCTCCAGCAGAGCTTCCGCCATCACCAGACCGAGCACCCTGTCACCCAAAAATTCCAGCCGCTGGTTATCGGTGCGCTCACCACCCGCCAGCGAGCCATGGGTCACGGCCTCGGCCAGCAAGGCTGGTCGCTCGAACCGGTGACCCAGTCGTTCCGAAAATCGTGCAAGTTCGGCGGACAGCTTCATCGCACCCGCTTGAGCATGCGGCCCGGTTTTAGATCAAGTGAAAAAGCAACAAGGTCCACGCGTCCGATCAGGTTGCCAAACGGAACGAACCCGACACCGCCTTGAGTCAGTGCAATTCGACTATCGACAGAATTATCTCGGTTGTCGCCCAGAACAAACAGATGATCCAAGGGAACCTCAAAGGGCGCGGTGTTATCGAGCTGGGCCGCAGGTTCGATATCCAATACGGTGTAGACCCGGCCTTCCGGTGTGATTTCCTGCCAACTCTCTTTCAAACAGGTCTCGCCCGGCGCGGGCTTGTTGCCGCAACGGGGGAAGTTACCATAGACATCGCGGGTTGCCGGTTCGGTAAATGGCTCAGCCTTTTTCGCTTCGAACGGCACGCCGTTGAGATGAACCTGTCCGCCAATGAGCTGTACCTGTTCTTGCGGCAAACCTACGACGCGACCCAAAAACACAAGACCATTGCCCGGATGGCGATAAACGACGACATCGCCGCGAGTCAGGCCTGAACCATCGGCGCCATAAGCCAGCTTGTTACTGAAAATGTAGTCGCTGACATGCAGCGTGGGCTTCATACTCCCGCCGGGGACATAGTAGGGGCGCCAGATGAAAAGGCAGGCCCAAACTGCGGCGCCCGCCAGGCAAAAGAGAACAATGAGCAGCCGGCTCAATCAACACTCCGGAAGAAGCGGTCGGCGCGCCACGTCCAGAAGAAGAACAACGACCGTCCGCCGGACGAGAACATGATCCGGTCGGCGCGTCCGATCAGGTTTTCAAAAGGGACGAACCCGACACCACCCCGAACCTGCGGGACACGGCTGTCGGTGGAGTTGTCGCGGTTATCCCCCATCAGGAAGTAATGGCCTTCCGGCACGGTATAGATCGAAGTCTGATCCTGGGTGCTGAACATGTAGTCACCCGCGCTCAACACCGAATAGGACCGGCCTTCTGGGTTTGTCTCGATGAATTTATCCTTCAGGCAGTTGCCGCCCTGGCCAACCGGGGCGTTGGTGCATTTGGGTTCCTGACGTTGGATGCCTTGGGGTTCGTAGATCTCTTCGAAAGCACCATCTGGCACGGTTTCGAGGGCAGTTCCGTTGATGTAGAGAACACCCTCTTTCACCTGCACCCTATCCCCAGGCAGCCCAACCAGACGTTTGATAAAGTCCTGATTGTTCACTGGGTGACGAAACACAACCACATCACCGCGCTCGGGTTCGCCCCCCCAGATCCGTCCATCGAACGGGCACATCGACATCGGGCAGGAATAGCGGGAATATCCATAGGCCATTTTGTTGACGAACAGAAAGTCGCCAATCAGCAACGTGTCCTTCATCGAGCCCGAAGGGATCCAGAACGGCTGAAAGAACAGTGTCCGGAAGACGCCAGCAATCAACAGGGCGTAAACGATCGTCTTGACGGTCTCAACGAACCAATTGTCACTCGCCTCGGTCTTGGCCATGCGCATCTGCCTCTGTTCTAACTGCTCAGGCTACATGAGCGGCAGGTAGTGCGAAGTCAAGAAACGTGCGCTTGAACCCGAGGCGACATAACGAACTGTCGCAGCGGAACCCGCATGACGGGTCGTCCATTTGCCGGTTACCAGGTCATAGGCTGGCGATGTTTCCGAAGAACTAGGTTCCGACATTCTGTCGCTCGATATAGGCGCGCAGTTCTTCGGCTTCCTGGCGGGCCTCCCGCAAACCATCCATCGCGGCGCGAAGTTCCGCCTCGGTTTGGGAGAGCTGATTGGTCATTTCGGCTTCCCGCTGCTGCAGATAGGTGATCGCCTGATCCCGCGTCTCTTCCGCCTCGTGCAGGGCTTTGCCCATCTGGTCCAACTCACCCATTTCGGACTGTGTGACCCGGGTGATCCGGTGAATCACCCAACTGGCGCACCAGCCGAGCAGGAAGGCGACGAACAGAATGATCGCTGTAACAATGATGAATTCGGTTCTATTCACTTGCGGCCTCGGTTTCGTCTTCCTGTTCGGCGATTGGCCCAATCAGCGATTGCGGCGGGCCAATGACCTGGACCGCCTCGACCAAACGAAACTCGATCCGCCGATTGGCCTCGCGTCCGGTTTCGGTGTCATTGTCGGCAATCGGTGTCGTTTCGCCGTATCCACGGGAGGTTATGTTCCCTGTCAGCACGCGCCGGTCGACCAACGCAGCCAGAACGGCGTCGGCCCGTTGCTGGCTGAGTGACAGGTTCATTTCCTCGCGGCCCTGGCTGTCAGTGTGGCCGCCGATCTCGATATCCATCGTCACCTTGCGGCATTCCTTCAGTATTTCGGCGATTTGGTCCATTACACCCTGGGACGGATCTGACAGTTCTGCAGAGCCTGGTTCAAAGGTGATCTTGTCCGCCGTCAGGATCTGATTGACCCGGGTGAGACACTCTTTCGGCGTTGGAATGGCCGCCAGTGGATCCAGCTTTTCGTCATAGCTGACCGAAATTTCCAGGTTCTGGGCCTCACCCAACTTATCCGACAATAGCCGCGAAATCTCGTCGCTGGCCTTTTGATTGCCGCTGACGCCGCGCAGTTCCAGGTAGTCTGGCTGAACAATGACAGACCCATGGCCCAACTCCGCCAAAGCCTGCAGTCCCGCCAAAACGCGAATGGGCCAGCCTTCCGGCAAATCTGGATCCAGGCGGGCCGCCGCATAAACGGCGGTGGACCCAAATCGGGCGCGCGCAAAGCTTTCGACCGCCTCGCGCATCTGCGCGTCCGGCAAGCGTCCGCGCAGTTGGACCTGGCCTTCAGGGCTACGGGTGGCAACAAATTCCGGTGGGCCGGTATCTTCGGCGCCCGTCCCGGCCGTAACCACAGGCTCCGGCAGCACGGAATAGAGCGAAAAGACATCAGGCAGGTTGCTTTCCAGTTCGCCGACAACCCGGTCGAAATCCGTCTGCGAGGTGGTCGGCAAGGCGACCAACGTGATATCGACATCCGACATTGTGACCGATCCGCCACCCAGCGCGGCCACGGCGCCAATGGCCTGTTCCGCGGCATCTGACCAGTCCGGCGTCGGAACGCCAAGGCCAAGCGTGCAATCCGCCTTGCCTTCCAGCCCGAGATTCCGTGCGGCGGACAAGATCCTGGCACGGGACGTCGCGCTTTCCGCCGAGCAGGCGTCAAACCGAGGACTGACGCCATTGGCCAGATCGCTGGTGAACCGCAATGTAAACGGCGTGATCACGGGCCGCGGCGCGGAGATTTCGAGCTTCAGGCGAATTCCACGGGGCGCAGCGCGGGCCAGTTGGGCCTCAAGCCGTGTTTTCTGATCCAAATCTTCGGTGCTGGCCTTCACACGGACCTCGCCCGCCGCGATGGAAATCTTGGATCGCGGCAGCCGCGACAGGGCATCAAGCCCCATATCGACGGCATCGTCCCAACTGTCAGGCGGCGTGTGATCCGCCGTTTCCAGCAGATCGTTTACCGTGGCGCCATCTGCGATTTGCGTCACCCGCCCAACCATTTCTTCGCGATCGGTTTGGGCAGGGATGAGGCCAATCAGTGATATACCATCATCATTGCGCAGCAATTCGACGGAAAAACGCGGCGGAGCAATGGGGGCGGCGGCCACCACATCCATACCGTCGATCACCCGGGTCGCATCAACAATGCTGCCCGCGACAATCATGGCTTGTAGCCGTGACGCTTCGTTCGGGGCCGTACCAGTCAGGACGACCCGCAGGCCACCGGTTTCGACCCCCGCCCAGTCATGGCCTGCATCCAGCAGGGCAGTTTTGACAGATGAGCCCGATACCCGTTCGATCATACCCGCCGCCAGATAGGCCGCGCCGAGCGAGAACAGCCCAAAAGCCACGAAAACGGCGACGGTCAATGTTTTGTGAGCAAGACGCATGCAGACCTGGTTTTGTAACGGTGTCCTGCTGTTTAGTGTCCCAGCGCAGCAGGATCAATCATGCGAATATAACAAGGCAAATAAATGCGGCTGGGATGAGGCCCGCATCCCGGTTCGAGCGGAAAATTGTCTTGCAGCTTTCCGGGTCTGACGTGTCCAACCGGCTGAGCTGCCATGTCATGTGCCAGCCCATCGCCCATACGCCGCCCAGCGCCACGACCAGGGCCACTGGCTGGACAGCATTAGCCAGTGCCAGGATGATCCCAAGGGTCAACAGCAGAAGGGTCGTCACCATGAAGCCCCGCAACCACATTCGGCTGTTTTCACCGAAAAGACGCGAGGTCGATTTCACGCCGATCAGTTCATCATCTTCAGCGTCCTGGTGACCATAGATCGTGTCGTAAAACAGCGTCCAACTGATGCCAGCCAGGTAAAGCGCCACGGGGGCGGCTGACACGCTGCCGGTATGCGCGGCCCAGGCGAGCATGGCACCCCAGTTGTAGGCCAGGCCCAGAAAAACCTGCGGCCACCATGTGAACCGCTTGGCGAACGGGTAAAGCGCCACCAGCGCAAGTGACCCTATGCCCAGCCATATGGCCGTTGGGTGGAAGGTCAAAAGGATGCCGAACGCCAGCAGCGATTGGATCACCAGCCAGATAAATGCCCCGCGCACCGTGACCTGGCCCGATGGCAATGGTCGGGATTTGGTACGCGCCACATGGGCGTCGAACTCTCGGTCCTGAATGTCGTTCCAGGTGCAGCCTGCGCCCCGCATCAGCCAGGCTCCGATGCCACAGCCTGCCGCGATCCACAGATCCTCGAGCCGCGGCGCGGTCGAGGCCATGGCCAAGAGCAGGCCCCAAAGACAGGGGATCAGCAGGAGCCATGTGCCAATCGGTCTGTCCGCGCGCGAAAGCCGCAGAAACGGGCGCAGGCGCTCCGGCGCCCAGTTATCTACCCAATTTCCCTCTACCGCATCGGCGACGGTGCCTGTGGGATCTGGCATCTCTGGCTGGCTGGCCATAGGTTTCCCTCATTATGCCAACTGTCCGTTTGTATGTAGATCATCCGCTGGCCGCAGGCGAGCGCGTCCCGCTGTCGCGGGACCAGGCACACTATCTGTTTGGCGTCATGCGGTTGGGCATGGGGGCGGAACTGCTGGTGTTTGATGGCCGTTCCGGCGAATGGCGCGCGGACGTGGTCGAGGCGGGCAAACGCGGCGGTGTGCTTCTTTGCCGTGAACGCACGAAGCCGTTGCAGGTGCCGCCCGATCTGTGGCTTCTGTTCGCGCCCATAAAGAAAGCCCGGACTGATTTCATTGTCGAGAAGGCTGCAGAGATGGGCGCCGCCCGTATCTTGCCGGTGCAAACGGAATTTACCAATGCAGAGCGGGTGCGTCGCGACCGACTGCAAGCCCACGCCATTGAGGCCGCGGAGCAATGTGGCGGTACTTTCGTGCCAGAGGTTTGCGACCTGATCCCGCTGGCCAAGCTTTTGCTGGACTGGCCCGAGGATCGTGCGCTGATGTTTTGCGACGAAACCGAGGCCGGGGCGCAACATGGCCTGACCAGCCATAGCGGGCCTTGGGCGATTCTGATCGGGCCAGAGGGCGGGTTTTCCGATGCGGAGCGGAGCCGCCTGAAAGGCTTGCCACAAGCGGTGACCGTATCGCTTGGACCGCGCATCCTCCGGGCCGACACCGCCGCCGTGGCTGCCATGACCCTTTGGCAGTCGCGCCTGGGCGACTGGTAAACGGGAGGCTTCGGTGAGTTTCGTTCGAGAAGAAGTGCGTGTTTTGTTCGTTCGCTGGCAGGAAGTCTTAGCGGCCCTGGCGCTGGTTCTGATAGGGCTTTTCGTTGCCACGCGGGGTGGGTTCTTTCTGGTTGGCGTTGGCGGCGTCCTACTGGCGCTTGGCAGTCTCTGGGCCTGGGTCGCCTACCGTCGGTTGGCCTTTCTGGCGAAGGGGGACGCGCCCGGCTTGGTCGAAATTGACGAAGGCGAAATCACCTATTTAGCCCCATATGGCGGAGCACAAATGGAGCTTGATGGGATATCACGGGTCTTGATCGACCCAGCGCGTGCCTGCTGGATTTTGGAATCGAATGAGACTGCGCCACTTTCCATACCGTTGGAGGCCAAAGGGGCCGCAACCCTTTTCGACGCACTGTGTTCCTTGCCCGGTTTCTCGGCCCAAACCGCCCTTCAGGCCCGTTCAGCAAAAGCCCGCGTTCTGGTCTGGGAACGAACGCCACTGACCCGGTTGCATTGACAGCCCCCGCAATTCATCCCACCTACTGCCCGCACGCTAGCCATACCGGAGCCCACGCAATGTCTATCCCTCAATCCGGCGGAGGCCCGATCGAACAGCATGCACAACTGGCCGAATATCTCGCCAGCGGGTGCAAACCGAAAGCGGACTGGCGGATTGGCACGGAACACGAAAAGTTTGGCTATTGCGCCGACACGCTTTTGCCCCTGCCCTATGACGGGGAGCGGTCGGTCAAAAGTGTGCTCGAAGGCTTGCGGGATCGTTTCGGTTGGACCGGCGTTTTGGAAGGCGGCCACATCATCGGGCTCACCAAAGGGCAGGCCAATATCAGCCTGGAACCGGGCGGCGCGCTCGAACTTTCCGGTGCGCCGCTGGAGACGATCCACGAGACCTGCGACGAGGTGAACACCCACTTGGCCGAGGTGAAATCGGTCGCTGATGAGATCGGGGTGCGTTTCATTGGGCTCGGCGCCGCGCCGGAATGGACCCACGAACAGATGGATCTGATGCCCAAGGGCCGCTACGCCTTGATGAACGACTATATGCAAAAGGTTGGCACCCACGGCACGCAAATGATGCGGCGCACCTGTACCGTGCAGGTCAATCTGGATTTCAGTTCCGAAGCCGACATGATCCAGAAGATGCGGGTGGCAATTGCCCTGCAGCCCATCGCCACAGCTTTGTTTGCCAATTCGCCGTTCTTTGAAGGCAAAGACATCCAACATAAAAGTTGGCGCAGCCGGATCTGGCGCAGCCTCGACGATGCGCGCACGGGCATGGTGCCCTTTGTCTTTGACGAAGGCTTCGGGTTTGAATCTTGGGCCGAATATGCGCTCGATGTGCCCATGTATTTCGTCTACCGCGATGGGACATACATAG
>JBCBGY010000016.1:28187-40067 GCA_038526275.1 Pseudomonadota bacterium
GATGCGCTCGGCCAATCCTTCCGGGATTTCATGAAGGGCGAGCTTCCGGCCCTTCCCGGCGAGATCCCGACGCTCAGCGATTGGGCCGACCACCTAACCACACTCTTTCCCGAAGCCCGGCTGAAGAAGTTCATCGAAATGCGCGGGGCCGATGGAGGGCCCTGGCGCAGGCTGTGCGCCTTGCCTGCATTCTGGGTCGGCCTGACCTATGACCAGACGGCGCTGGATGCGGCGTGGGATATGGCCAAAGGATGGGACGCGGAGACGCGGGATGCGCTGCGCGTCGCGGCCTCTGTTTCCGGGCTGGACGGTGAGGTTGGTGGCCTGAAAATACACGACCTCGCGCGCGAGACCTTGGACATCGCCCATGAAGGGCTGAAGGCCCGGGCCCGACCCGGTGCGGGTGGTCTGATCCCAGACGAAACGCACTTTCTGAATGCGGTCTCCGAGACAGTGGATACAGGCCAGACCCCCGCCGATGAGCTGCTGTCGCACTATTACGGCGACTGGAATCAAGACCTGAAGCGCATCTACGCGGACTACAGTTACTGAGACGAACAGGCGACCTTGGCAGCCGCCTGTTCAATGGTGTCCGCTCATGCCGGGGCGGCTGCGGTAGTTGCGTCTTTGGCGGCCTGGGTCGCTTTAGTGATCTGGTTGATCACGTCCCGCATGGTGGCCACCGCTTGGGTGAAACCAAGCCCCAGGGCCAGACCTGCTATACCCAGCACCACAAGCATGGCCACGGGTTCGTCCTGCGGCAGGAGTGTGATCAAGGCTGCCAGCAGGCAGACGCCGCCCGCACCGATCGCCAGAAAGCCGGTCGCGATCGTGATAGCCGCAGACCGAGCGGTCGGGCCATTCACCGGGCAGGCCCCCATCATCACACCGATCTGCAAGATCATGTAGGTCAGTGCTCCGAGCACGCTCAGACTGAGCACAAAGTACAACGCGTAAAGGATAATCATCCGTTCTCTCCTTAGGTTTGGGTGTAGATTGAGGGTTTTGGACCGGCATAGAGCCAGGCGAACGCGGCGGCCCAGAGCGGTGCGAAGATGCTGCCGAAAATAAAGTAGACCATGCCGACGATCAGCGCTGCGTCAGGTTCATCAAACAACGAAAGCACTGCCACGATTGGCGCAACCGCCATGTTGGCGAAGAAGGCCAACTCCGCCAATGCCCAGCCCGATGTCTTTCCGGACCGAAGGGCGCGCCAGAGCAAGGGGGTCCCGACCAACAGGTAAATCGGACCGCCTAAGACGAGCGCAAAGATGGGGATGAGGGCCCAGCAGGTCAGCACAGTGACCAGCAGAGGCGCCCCGATTAAGGCCAGCGCGAAGGCCGCTGGGTCGACAATCACCGGATCTCGGATCTCGCTTTCAACAGTTACGTCTGTCATTTCTGTATCTCCTGAAATTTCTGGGCAAATAAAAAGGCGCGTTACTCGCCCTTTGGCAGGAACCGGGCAATCTGAGCCCCTAACCGCAGGGCAACTTTCTGCACAGAAGTCGGCAACTTCGAAACGTCCCGGTACCAACTGTCGAACAGTTCCATCGTCTGCAACGTTTCCTCCATTCGCTTGCGCACGGCCTTGGGGGTCGTGTCGTCCTCTGTATTGTGCAAGACCTCCTTCATGGCCTCGAGCGTGGGTTCATATTCCCGCTCGCGCCGCCCCTCGATGACGACCTTCACCAGCTCGAACATGTCGCGGACCGAGGTGAAATGGTCTCGCCTGTCTCCCAACTGACGACTGGTCTTAACCAGCTTCCACCCCTGCAATTCTTTCAAAGCGGTCGACACGTTCGACCGCGCAAGACCCAACGTTTCGCTGATTTCCTCCGCTGTCAGCGGATCTGGCGAAATGTGCAGCAAAGCGTGAACTTGCGCGACAGACCGGTTTGTCCCCCATTTGGCACCCATATCGCCCCAGTGGAGAATGAAGTCTTGCATGGCAGGTGTAAGTTTCATCTGAGTCGTCAGTAATTTCTGTTAAGTCAGAAATAATCGAAAATTCCAGAACGTCAAGGGTCTGTGACTTGGAAGACGGCTCAGGTTTGCAAAACGTGGTCTAAACCTACGTCTGCAGCGATGCATTGATGCCCGGCGCTTGCTGCAGTCCGTTAGTTGGCCTAGCTGACAGGGGGCCGGAGAAGAGGAACCGCTGATGCCAGACCAATTAGACCATCTCACCGAGGCCCTTTTGACGGCGGCACGCTCAGCCGGTGCCGACACGGCGGATGCTCTGGCCGTCCGCCAAAGGTCTGTGGCGATCGATGTCCGAAACGGCGCCTTGGAGCAGGCCGAACGGTCAGAGGGCGTCGATATCGGCTTGCGTGTGATTGTCGGGCAGCGCCAAGCGTGCGTCTCATCCTCCGTCATTACGGCAGATGCAATGGCCGAGATGGCGGAACGCGCCGTAGCCATGGCCCGCGAAGCCCCGGAAGATCCCGGCGTAGGCCTGGCCTCGCCCGCGCAGTTCGCGACGGACCTAGACGTAGCGCGGCTCGATCTGTGCGATCCGTCCGAGGAACCCAACCCGCAACAGCTTGAGGCCGATGCCCGCGCGGCAGAAGCGGCGGCGCGCGAGATCCCCGGGATCAAACAGGTGGAAAGCGCCAGCACCAGCTACGGCGCCCGCGAAATTCATCTCGCAACGTCCGCCGGATTTTCGGCAGGTTATGATCGGACAGACCATGCGATTTTTGCCTCGGTCGTCGCGGGCGACGATGCTGGAATGGAGGTGGATTACTACGGCGAGGCCCGCACCCACGCGGAAGATCTGCCGACGCCAGAGTTCGTAGGGCGCACGGCGGCGGAGCGTGCGGTTGCGCGCACCGGGGCCCGTAAACCCAAAACCGGCAGTTTTCCCGTGCTCTTTGACGAACGGGTCGCCTCCAGCTTGGTCGGCCACCTGACGCAAGCCATAAATGGCAATGCCATCGTGCGCGGCGCTTCATGGCTGCGGGACGCAATGGGCGAGCAGGTGCTGCCAGAGACCATGTCGCTTCTCAAAGAGCCGCACCGCCCGCGCACCACTGGCTCTCGTCTATATGATGCAGAAGGGTTGCCGACCGAAACCCGCGCCATCGTAGAAAACGGCGTTCTGAAAAACTGGACGCTGGATCTGGCCACAGCCCGCAGGCTGAGTCTCGAAAGCACAGCAGACGCCGCCCGCGGCACCGGTGCGCCACCGCAACCGATGCTTTTTAACCTGACGCTAACCCAGGGCACGCAAACCCGTGAGGCGCTACTTTCAGATATGGGAACGGGATTGCTGATCACATCTATGATAGGGGCAACAATTAACCCAACCACGGGCGACTATTCCCGGGGTGCAGCCGGATATTGGGTCGAAAATGGCGTGCCAACCTACCCCGTCAATGAATGCACAATCGCAGGTAACCTGCGCGACATGCTAAAAACACTTCGGCCGGCCAATGACGCGCGGACCTATCGGTCGCGCGTGGTTCCATCATTGTTGGTCGAAGGGCTTACCCTTGCCGGCGACTGACCTGCCCCTTTTGATCGAGGCCGCGCGCGCGGCGGGAGACATCGCCACCCGCTTCTGGACCGACGGACACAAAACCTGGGACAAGCCCGGTGGTGCCGGTCCGGTGACGGAAGCGGACCTGGCCGTCGATGCGATGCTTTTGGACAAACTGCGCCGCGCAAGGCCTGACTATGGCTGGCTCAGCGAGGAAACCGATGATGATGGTGCGCGGTTAGACTGCGAAACGGTCTTCATCGTTGATCCGATCGATGGCACCCGCGCCTTTGCTCAAGGCGAGCGGACCTGGGCACATTCCCTGGCTGTTGCGGTCGCCGGGCAAGTCACTGCAGCAGTGGTTTACCTGCCGTTGCGGGACAAGCTTTATGCGGCTGCCAAATCCGGTGGTGCTCATTTGAACGGCCAAATCATTGCACCGTCCGGTCGAACCGTTCTGGATGGTGCAGAGATCCTGGCCTCAAAGCCGACTTTTCGGCCACAGCACTGGCGCGACCCGATGCCAAAGTTGAACCGCAACTTCCGAACCTCCATTGCCTACCGCATGTGTCTGGTAGCCGAGGGCCGGTTCGACGCCATGTTCACCTTTCGCGACACGTGGGAATGGGACATCGCCGCCGGAACGCTGATCGCCGTGGAGGCAGGCGCGAAAGTCACCACACGCATCGGCGATCCTGTGACGTTCAATGGCCCCAATGCTCACACAGCGGGCATCCTTTGCGCCCCCGAGACGCTGCATGCTCAGACCCTGCATGCACTTGCCTAGGGCCCGCGACGCGACAAATATCCGAAGATCGCCTCTGTTTAAGGCGGTGTTCAAGCTAACGACGGTATCGCCATCCGGCCAATGGTTGTCGCTGATTTGATCATTGGTTACGTTAACCCAACACCTGCGACCGAACAGGAGATCCCATGACCCAACGCCTGCACCTCGTTTTTGGAGGCGAGCTCGTCGACCCGTCCCGTACCGAGTTCAAAGATCCAAATGACATCCATATGGTCGGGATCTTTCCAGACTATGCCACAGCCTACAATGCCTGGAAGTCAGAGGCCCAGCGGACGGTGGACAATGCCCATATGCGCTACTTCATTGCGCACTTGCACCGGCTTCGAGATGAAGAACAGGCCGCCTCTCCAACCGAGGAACTAGGGTACTAGCGCCGATGCTCGGGCGGTTTTTCGATGGGAGTGGCCGAACCAAGTCACAGATGCTCCGGCCCCCAGGGCCGGTGGTTTGCATTCACACGCCTCCTGACCGCCCGCTCTCTGATCTGGAACTGGCAGCCATTGCCGATTTGCGTCAAGCGGTCGCCAAACAGAACCCCAAGATCAATATTACGACCGTGCATCGGGCCGGCGGTACAGATGATCCATCCCGCGTCATCTATGCCGGAGAAACCGCCCGGGATGCCCAGCGCTTTCTACAGACATGGCGTCCCAGCCTGGGGCTTTGGCTGGAACCGGGCGACCCCAATCTGGTGCGCGTTCACGATGAACAAGGCATTCCCGCCGTCACTCTGGTTCCGACGCGGTCGGAGGCAAATGATCGTCTGGCCCGTGCCAGTCTGCCCTTTTACCACCACGTGCTTGCCGCCGACGAAGACACTGCAAGCGCCCTTTCGATGCCCTTGGGAAAGTCATACGAAGTTGTCGGGCCGTTGCTGGATTGCCCGGCGCCATTGAAAGCAAACAGCGCAGAACTGGAAGATCTGTCGGGGCGCTTGGCCGGTCGTCCGGTTTGGCTCGCCGCCAATCCGCCGCTCTACGAAATTCCGGCAATCATTGCAGCCCACCGTCAGGCCATGCAGCGGACCCACCGGTTGCTTTTGCTGCTGATGATCAACGAAGACGACCCGGACGATGCCTGGCGAGCCAGCGCAGGCCGGATGACGGAGCGGGACGTGGAAGGAGAGCCTGAGGACAGTTCCGAAGTTTTCCTGATCCGTGGCCAGGACGAACTGGGCCTATGGCTGCGGCTTGCACCCTTGACCTATCTCGGCGGGACCTTGAGCCAAGGCTGTGCCATCAATCCCATGGTGGCTGCCGCCCTCGGCTCGGCCCTGATCAGTGGCTACAAAGGCGGCCCCTATTCCCGAGAGCTTCAGCGGCTCGACTCGGTTAACGCGCTGAAACGGATTGGCACGGCGAAAGGATTGGGCCGGATGGTCATCAATCTGATGTCGATGGATAGCGCGGCCTTGCTGGCTCAAAATGCCTGGGCCTTGTCAACGGAGGGAGCACCTCTCTTGAACCGGCTGGAGCAGCTTATTCTGGATGCGGTGGAGCGGACGCCCGCGGGGCCCGCTCCTGCAGTCTAACGGGTGAAACCGCCAGATTTCTGGTCCAGGCCGCCCGAGCGACGCGGATGGTCAGCGACCCTGCTTCGTCCGCTGGGCGCGCTCTATGCTCAAGCCACGGCAAGGCGGTTGAGCCGGGGCGAGGCCTATCGCGCACGTGTCCCGGTGATTTGCGTGGGCAATCTGAATGCCGGGGGAACGGGCAAAACCCCAACCGTAATAGCCTTGGCGATGGCCATCGGCCACGGCATCGGTGTTGTCAGCCGTGGGCATGGTGGTCGGTTGACGGGCCCGGTGCAAATCGATGCCAGTATCATGACCGCCGAGGATGTCGGCGACGAGCCGTTGCTGCTTTCTGCCTTTGCACCTGTTTGGATCGGGAAGAAGCGCGACGAAGCTGTTCGGATGGCCGAAAAGGCAGACGCCCTTCGGGCCATCATAATGGATGATGGGTTTCAAAACCCATCGGTTCATAAGGATTTGTCCATCGTCGTGGTGGATGCGGACGCCGGGTTCGGCAACGGGCTTTGCCTTCCCGCCGGACCTTTGAGGGAGCCGGTGGAACGCGGGCTGTCACGGGCAGACCTGCTGCTGTCGATTGGGGATGCCCAGGCGCAAGATAGGTTTCGCGCAAACTGGGGTGCGTCCGTTACCGTGCCCCATCTGACCGGTGAATTGCGGCCCTTGCAGACCGGAATGGACTGGGCCGGGCAACCGTTGCTGGCCTTTGCGGGTATCGGACGACCGGAAAAATTCTTTCAAACGCTTCGCAGTCTCGGGGCCGACCTGCGCGGCACCCAAGCGCTGGATGACCACCAACCGCTGACGCCCGGGCTGCTCGCACGGTTGGAAAACCGAGCTGCCAGCATGGGGGCCCAACTGGTGACGACAGAAAAAGACGCAGCACGCTTGCCGCAATCGTTCCGGCAGAAGGTGCTCACCCTGCCCGTAAGGCTGGAGTTGGAAGATTGGGAACCGTTGCGCGCCCGACTGGGCGCGCTCGGCCTTTGATCTGGGATCAGCGACCCGGAACGATGATGTTGCCGTTCGCCGTGACCTGACCATTAGGTTCGACCACAATTTCTGACACCAGCGTGTCTTCACCTTCACCGGGGCGGAAAGCCATGCCGCTCATCATGCGGGCCCCCATTGCCTGTTCCTGCGGAACCAGCCCCATCTGTACCAACTTGTCGAGCAAGGCGTTGGCACCAATCAGCGTGAAGTTGGCCGAACCTGCAGGCCGCGGCATCCCTTGGAAGGTCTGTAGGTCGGTATTGTCCAACGTGAACGACCCTGCGCCGCTCAATTCCGCGCCCGCGAGTTGCAGCAGCAAATCGCTCAGCTCGACCGTCTCCACTTCGCCCGGAACGTCATTAGGCACCGTTTCCGGATCGAAGATGTCAATCAGCCAACGGCCCGTTCCGCTGAGATCGATCAGAATCTTTGCCGGATCCCGTGGCAGGACTGCCGCCGGGTCGAACAGATTCCAGATCGGATCAGCCAGGGTAAATTGGTCCATATCAAGCTTCAGCCGGAACGGACGCGCATCATCGGTCGGCTTCATCGGCATCTGCACATTGGTGGTCAGGCTATTGAAGGCTGCCTCTGCCTTGGGGAACGGCAGGTCAGACGAGGACATTGCGAATTCGAGCGCGTTGTAGATGATCTCGTAACTCAGTTGATCGGCGGATATTTCAAATGCGCTGGATCCGCCCTGGGACGCCAAATCCATTTCAAAGGACTCAGAGCTATCCTCAAAGTCGATATTGAACATCGTCGGCCCATAGGACGCCGTGCCCGATCCTGCCAGACCCCGATCCAGAGCCTCCGAAAAATCGGTGACACCAAACATCGTGCCGTTGATACTGGTAGACTGCACCGTGAACGTCTGCATCTCGCCATTGACGGAAAACTCCGAAACCGGGTCACCGCCTTCCATGCCGATCTCAAGTTTGCCAACCGTGATATCGGTGACCAACTCTACCGGTTCGGCTTTGCTGACCGAGTAGGACCCAGAGACATCCGAACCTGTTGCGGTCACGCTGATCTCTACGTCTGGTTCCGCTCCGGTGAACTCTTTAAGCTCCACCTCCACTGTCGGGGCGGCAATGCTATAGCGGATCGCTGTCTCAATGTCTGATGCGATGATTTCCGAACCAGGCTGGCGGATTGCGACAACAGCGCTGAAATCTTCGCCAAGATCCGGGTTGGCCGTGATTGTCAGTTCATATTCCGGAGCGAAGACAACCGACACCGTACCGTCGGCATTTTCGGTAAAGGTCACCGTATCCAAGGCACCCGTAATGTTTGCTTCGGGCATTTCCGCGCTGAGCGACACGCCTTCCAGGGTCAGGACACCACCTGATGAACTTTCGTTCGCCACCGTGACAGACTGGCCAGATGCCTCGATCTGGGACTGCCAGTTCTGCCAGGTCTCTTCCGCGGTCAACGACCAACCGGGTGTGACCAGCATGGACAGGGCCAGCGTACTGGCGGTGGTGGTAACGGCTCGAGACATGCGATAGTCCTTTTTCGTACTTCAAACTTGGGCAGAATTGGCAATGGCCAAAACGAATATGATGGGGTGACCAGACCGATGAACGGTCGGCCCAGCCTCGCCCAGGGCGAACCTAATCATTGAGGGGCGGAGATGATAGACCTGAGCGCAGAAACAGTGATTGTGACCGGGGCAAGCCGAGGGATCGGGGCCGCCTCGGTACGCGCCTTTGCGGACGCTGGTGCAAAGGTTGCCGCCATGGCCCGCAGCGCCGACGCTTTGAAAGAGTTGGCCGACGAGATTGGCGCGAATGTGTTGCCTTTGCCCGGGGACATTGCCGACCATGCCGCAGTCAATCAGGCGGTTCAGGCCTGCAAGGCACAGTTCGGTCCAGCGACGATCCTCGTAAACAATGCTGGCGCCATCGACCCTATCGCTCACTTGGCGACCTCGGATCCTGCAGCCTGGGGCAAGGTGATCGATATCAACCTGAAAGGCGTCTATTACGGAATGCATGCGGTGTTGCCTGACATGTTGAACAGCGGACGCGGGACAATCATAACCGTCAGTTCCGGTGCGGCGCACAATCCGATCGAAGCCTGGTCGCATTACTGCAGTTCGAAAGCCGCGTGCGCGATGCTGACCCGCTGCGTGGATAAGGAATATGGCGATCAAGGGATTAGGGCCATGGGTCTGAGCCCTGGCACCGTGGCCACCGAGATGCAGCGCGAAATCAAATCTTCTGGTATCAATCCGGTCAGCCGACTGAATTGGGAGGATCATATTCCGCCCGAATGGCCCGCCCAGGCGCTGGTTTGGATGTGCGGGCCGAATGCCGACGCTCATATCGGCCGCGAGATCAGCCTTCGCGACGAATCGATTCGAGCGCAGATCGGTTTGGCCTGACAACCTGCCCTGAACAGCTGAATTCCAGATGGGCCTGCGACCATTGAACCAGCTGACACCAGCCCCTTGATCTCTCGACCGGCTTTACGCTTAGAATTTGATGTGCCGTTGGACAGGGGCACAGTTTAGGGATAGCTAAGGGCCTCATCTCTGGGACGGGCCCTTTTATTGAACACACCTAGCCACCCACCACCGCGACGCCCCCTGACCCTGCGTGACGTGTCGGAAGCCGCCGGCGTCAGTGACATGACGGTCAGCCGGGTCCTGCGCAACCGCGGCGATGTCAGCAGCCAGACCCGTGAAAAGGTTTTGGAGGCAGCCAAACGGCTGGGTTACGTACCGAACAAGATTGCCGGCGCCTTGGCCTCAAGCCGGGTGAATCTCGTCGCGGTCATTATCCCCAGCCTGTCGAACATGGTGTTTCCTGAAGTTCTGATGGGGATCAATTCGGTTCTGGATGAAACCGATCTGCAAGCCGTCGTCGGCGTGACACAGTACAGCCCCGAGCGGGAAGAGAAGGTTCTATACCAGATGCTCTCGTGGCGGCCCTCTGGCGTGATCATCGCAGGGCTCGAACATACAGAGGCTGCAAGGGCCATGTTGCGTGCGGCAGGATGCCCGGTCGTTCAGATCATGGATGTGGATGGCGAGCCGGTCGATGCAATGGTCGGAATTTCGCACCGCCGGGCGGGCCGCGAAATGGCCAATGCGATTTTGTCCGCGGGCTATCGGCGCATCGGGTTTTTGGGCACCAAGATGCCGCTCGATCACCGTGCCCGAAAACGGTTCGAGGGTTTCACCGAAATCCTCGCGCGCGCTGGCCTGGAAATCGCGGATCGAGAATTCTACGAAGGTGGATCCGCCCTGACCAAGGGCCGCGAGATGACAGGCGCCATGCTGAGCCGAACGCCTGACCTGGATTTCCTTTACTACTCGAACGACATGATCGGCGCGGGGGGCCTGCTATACTGCCTCGAAGCGGGCGTCGATATACCCGGCAAGGTGGGGCTGGCCGGCTTTAACGGTGTGGAACTGATCGGCGGCTTGCCGAAGCGGCTCGCCACGATGGATGCGTGCAGGTCCGAAATCGGCAAAGAAGCCGCCCGCATTATTGCGGGCCGCGCAGGCGATGAGGAGTCGCCTGGCGGCGAACAGATCGTGCTGACACCCAAGCTGGAACTGGGCGATACGCTCGCCCGCGATGGACAAGGCCATATCGATCCGGTTTAACCGCCCCAAAGGTTGGGTGTGGCGGGCCGATGGTTGATGTCTCGATAGTAATCCCCATGAAAAATGAGGGGCCCAATGTTGGGCCATTGCTGCAAGACATTCTGGCGGCCTGTGACGGCCTAGCCCCGTTCGAGGTGATCGTGGTCGACGATGGCTCCACCGATGACACAGCGGAGCAGGCCCTGGCATTGGGGGATCCTCGGGTCCGGCTGATCCGCCACCCGAATTCCGGCGGGCAAAGTGCAGCCGTCCACAGCGGTGCAGTCGCGGCCAAGGGCCGGATTATCTGCACGCTTGATGGCGATGGACAGAACCCACCGTCAGAGTTGCCCAAGCTTTTCCAGCCCTTGTTGGCCGACAAGACCGGGCTATTGGGTCTGGTGGCCGGGCAGCGGGTCGGTCGTCAGGACACAGTGTCAAAGCGGCTCGCCTCGCAGTTTGCCAACCGTCTGCGGCGATGGGTGCTGGATGATGGCACGCGTGATACGGGCTGTGGGCTGAAAGGGTTTCGGCGGGACGCTTTCCTGGCCCTTCCCTACTTCGATCATATGCATCGCTACCTTCCGGCGCTTTTTAAGCGCGACGGCTGGCAGATCGAACTGGCCGATGTCAGTCACAAGGAACGCATGGCGGGCCGGTCGCACTATACCAACTTCAACCGCGCCATTGTGGGGTTCTTCGATCTGATGGGCGTGGCCTGGCTGATCCGTCGACGCAAAAAGGCGCGGCCGGTGGCGAACGAGCATGTTTGAGGTCCTGTTCCGTGTGCTCGCAGTCTCCAGTTGGGTGGAGTTCTGGTGGGTGATGATTGGCCTTGGCGGCCAGGTCCTGTTCACGGCGCGCTTTCTTGTTCAATGGATCGCGAGCGAACGGGCGGGCCGGTCGGTCATGCCTATCGCATTTTGGTACTTTTCCATTGGCGGCGGCATTATCCTGTTTGCCTATGCCTGTTACCGCCAGGACCCGGTCTTCATCCTGGGCCAGACAATGGGGCTGGTCGTCTATCTCCGTAACCTATGGCTCATCCATGCCGAACGCCGCAACACGCCCTGACGGTTGGTTCGGCCCGGCGCTGGCGGTGGTGGCCATTGTCACCGTTTACCGGATCGCCCTGCTGGCCTTTAACTCCACCGACCTGTTCGTCGATGAAGCGCAATACTGGTTTTGGGGCCAAAACCTGGCCTTCGGGTACTACTCTAAACCTCCGCTAATCGGCTGGGTGATCCGCGCCTTTACCGAAATCGCAGGATCAGACAGCGTCTTCTGGGTCCGTTTGCCTGGAGCCTTGTTCCACGCTGCGACCGCACTGATCCTGGCCGCAATCACGGCACCGGAAAATGGCCGCCGCGTCGCGGTCTTTGTTGCGGCGGCATATGTGTCGCTGCCGATGGTCACGGTAGGCAGTTTCCTGATCTCTACTGACACGATCATGTTCCCGTTCCTGT
>JBCBGY010000017.1:0-2822 GCA_038526275.1 Pseudomonadota bacterium
AGCAGGCCAATCGAATGTCAGCCTGCTGTCTGTGGGCCGCTTCACCGGCGACCGTGTTCGGATCGGGTCAAGTGAGGCAGCACTGAGTGAGTTGGAACATTCATACCTCGCCGGCCTTGAACAAGCCATTGCTTGAGTTGCGAAGATAGCTTTTCAGCCAAAGGTTACGGCTGGTGGCGTACCCAGCGCATCGTGCATTGCCGACGCTCCCGTGTGGCGTAGCTGCGGGTTGTTTGCGGATGGGACAGGAGCGACAAAAACGCCATGCTGATCGCCTAAGCTCACAATATCAAAGTATCTTTGTTGCCAATTTGTGTAAGATGGAAGAGCGGTAAAACTAGTAGGCATACTGACATCATACCTTCCAGAGATGTAGGGAACCCCCACTTTTTCGGCAATCACCATGCTCTCATGGTAGGTGTGCATCCCGCCCCCGACGAGATAACCTATGATGGCCAAAGTGTATTGCTTCTTGAGTTCGACGGCATTCACTTGAGCGTTGAGGTTACCAAAGGCAAGTGCCGACCTTAGCAACGTTCCAGTAGTTCCAGATATTCCCCCGCCAAAAAGCAAATTCAGTTGGTCAACGCGGTCATAGTAGTAGTCGGCCTCCACATGGCGCATTCGGGTCTGATCACGCCGTTGGTTGTCGACGGTCCGATCACGGGCAATGCGTGTTGGCGCGCCGGCCGCACCTACCGGCATTACACCCGGTGTAGTGTTTGCGGGCGGCCGAGGCATTATGGCCTCCCGCCCCCGCATTGGGCCGATATTGAACCAAGGGCGACGTACGTTCGCGACGCCAGAATATCTTGCTTGGGCAGCGACAAAAGCGGGCGGAACAGGAAAAGCAGGGTTCGCGAGGACTTTGCGACCAATAGTGTCATGAATGGACATCACTTGATCCAACGCTCCAGCGTTCAAAGTGGCCATTAAGAAACCCCATTGCGCGTTGACTCGCACGGGGTTTGGAGCCGCTGGATTGATCCTTTGCGCCTGAGAAATCCGGCCAAATCCATTCCCCGCTGGGCCAGCAAGCCCACCTCCAGCAGGTGGCAACTGACCCGTAAAAAAGTAACTACTTATTGCCCTCATGATGTTGGTACGGTGTCCGGCAGCGTCCATTGCCTGTAGAAATTGAGTGACACCTTGAGAAACCATTGTCACGGCTGTGTTTGTAAGAGCGGGGGTGTTCAAGGCCATCATGGCCAGCCGAGACTGGCATTCCCGACGTCTTTGGCGACTATCCAAGCGGGTATATGGTCTGGCGGTGTTGATAGTGTGAGGCATCAAAGCGGGAGTGCCTGGAGCAGCAAAAATTACATTTGACACTGTCGCCGGGCCAATGGTTCCCCTTGCCATCTCAATTCCCCACGGAATATGGCCAAGTGGTCCCCCTGGGACCCATTGTGGCGCATATCCGGTGCCTGCGGCGTTTGCGATTAAACAGTACATATGACTCTCCATAATAAAATGCTCACCGACGCTTCTGGTCGACTGGGGGAGTTACGTGCGGGCAGGTTTTTTATTTTGGGGAGTTCGAACTTTTCTGGCGACGGGTTGGCAAAACTCAACTTGGTCTTGCCTGAGCGATGGAACCGGCCTAAGCGCTCTGGGGCTCCAACGACGTACCAATGACCATGCTGCGCCCTGCGACACCAGAAGATCTCGACTTTGTCTGCGACCTGCAGGCCCGCCCCGAAAACCACGCGTTGATCGCCGAAGACGGGCGTGACCGGCTGCTGGGCTATATGTCCGGCACGTCAGAGCAACTGCTGATCTGGGCGCGACAGGACAAACCGGAGGGGTTCGTTCTGTTGTCGGGCAATCTCCATCGCGGCGGCAAGGTCGAATTGCGTCGCCTTGCCTTGGACGAACCGGGGCGCGGGCATGGCCAACCGCTGCTGGCGGATTTGGTCAGCTATGTCTTCGACACGATTGGGGCCTATCGACTGTGGTTTGACGTCGCCAGCGACAATAAACGCGCGCTCCGGGCCTACGAACGCGCGGGCTTTGTGCATGAAGGCACATTGCGCAAACACTGGCTGCGGCGCACAGGCGACAAGGTGGATCTGGAACTCTACGGCATGCTGGAAGAGGACCGCCCGCGCTAAGCTCTTGCGGGCCCCCTGCCCGAGTCCTAGGTTGAGGCCAGAACGAACAAGGACACCGCAATGGCAATCACGGCCCGAGACATCGAAGATCTGATCCGGGAAAGCTTCCCAGATGCCAAGATCATGGTCGAGGGCGATGATGGCGTGCATTTCGCTGCACAGGTCATCGATGAGAGCTTCCGCGGCCAGAACCGCGTGCAACAACAGCGCGCCGTGATGAAAGCCCTGAAAGGCAAAATGGACGGCCCTAATGGAGAAGTCCACGCCCTGGCGCTGACGACCAAGGCCCCCGAATAGACCCGCAACGATGCCACCGGCATGTGAGGAACCCGAATGACCGACGCACAGACCCAAATCAAAGATACCGTCACCGACAATGATGTGGTGCTTTTCATGAAGGGCACCAAAGCCATGCCGCAATGCGGGTTCTCGTCCCGCGTGGCGGGCGTGCTGAATTTCATGGGCGTTGAGTTCGCCGATGTGAACGTTCTGGCGGACGACAACATTCGGCAAGGGATCAAAGACTATTCGGACTGGCCGACGATCCCGCAGCTTTATGTGAAAGGCGAATTCATCGGCGGCTGCGACATTGTCACCGAAATGACCCTGTCCGGCGAATTGGACACATTGTTCGAAGAGAACGGTGTGACCTATAACAAGGCCGCCGCCGACCAGATCCGCGAAGCCAACGCCTAAGGCCTTTACCGA
>JBCBGY010000017.1:2922-39722 GCA_038526275.1 Pseudomonadota bacterium
CGGACCTCCGTTCAGGCGGAGGTCTTTTCTTCGGCCAGGGCCGCCAGCATTTCGGCCCGTTCCGCCATGGCCGACAAATTGTCCGTGACGCTTTCCGGGATCACGGGCACCTCGACGCGTACCTCCTGAGGTTCGACTGGAGCGGCTGGTTCGGCCAACTTGGCCTCTGCGACCTTGGCACGGTCTTCGAAATCGGCTGTACGGTCGGCAAGCATCAGGCCCGCCATAAGCAGCATGCGCGTCTCTGGCATCCGTCCGATCTGATTTACAAGCGCTGAGGCCTCGGCATCCAAAAGGGCCGCCGCAGATTTCAGAAACGCCTCTTCGCCTTCCTGACAGGCCACCTTGAACGCGCGACCGCCGATCTCGATCTCTAGTTCCGCCATTATGCCCCCTCCTTAACCAGCGGCTCCAGCGCCGCAACCAGATCGTCAAGCTCGGCACGATCCGCCGCCTTGTCGGCTTTCAATTCGGCCTCCGTGGCCTCCAGAACGGCAATCCGCTCCTGCAACTGGTCTTTTTTTGCCTTTACGGCAGCAACCCGCTCGCGCAGTTGCGCGTTCGCTGTCTGCTCCGCTTCAAGCGCTTCTTTCAATCCGGCAATCTCTGTCTCTGCTGCGGCCCGTGCCTTTTCCGCTCCCGCCGCCTCGGCCTCGGCCAGAGCCTCTTCGGTCTGCCCCGCCGCTGGGTCAAAAGCTTGTAAAGCCTCGCCAATCCGGTCCATCGCAGCCGAGAGTCGCTGTTCAAGTTCTGCAATATCAGGCATGCGGCCCCTCCATCGTGTCGTGCCGTAGCGCCAGCCCCCAGGCCAGCCGAATCGAGTCTCCGGTCCCCAATCCGTAATGCACTCCGCAGGCAAAGGAAATGCACTCCCTTTGCCATCAAGAGCTTACGTCTCGCTCTTCATCTCCTTGATCTTCGCGGCACCGCTGGTATCACGTGCTCCACACCAATCACTGCTGGCCAGTAAAAGTTGTTGAAAGGATACCTCCCTTGGACATTGCCGCCCTTCGATCCGCGCATCCCGATCACTGGTCCAAGGCTGCTGCCATCCGCACGCTCACGCTCGATGCCGTTGCCGCAGCTAATTCCGGCCATTCCGGGATGCCCATGGGCATGGCCGATGTTGCGACCGTTCTGTTCGAAAAACATCTCAAATTCGATGCTGCCGCCCCGGATTGGCCAGATCGGGACAGGTTCATCCTGTCGGCAGGGCATGGATCGATGCTGCTATACAGCCTGCTGCACCTGACCGGCTATGCTGACATGACGCTGCAACAGATCAAGGACTTCCGCCAGCTCGGCGCGTCCACTGCCGGCCATCCGGAATTTGGGCACGCACCTGGCATTGAAACAACCACGGGTCCGCTGGGTCAGGGCATCGCTAACGCGGTGGGTTTTGCCATAGCCGAAGAAAGCCTGCGCGCGCGCTGGACCAAGAAGGTGATCGATCACTACACCTACTGCATTGCGGGCGATGGGTGTCTGATGGAAGGGGTGAGCCAGGAAGCGATCACCTTGGCCGGTCGCCAGAAACTGTCTCGTCTGATCGTCTTGTGGGACGACAATGGCATCACAATCGACGGCGAAGTTTCGATCACGGACGACACGGATCAGATGGCCCGGTTCCAGGCCAGCGGCTGGAACGTGCTTAGCTGTGACGGGCACGACCCAGAAGCGATTGATGATGCGCTGACCAAAGCGAAGACGTCAGACAAGCCCACCATGATCGCCTGCAAGACACATATTGCGCTGGGATCCAGCGCCCAGGACACCGCGAAAGGACACGGGGCCCTAACCGATGCGCAGCTGATCGCAGACACCAAGGCTGCCTATGAGTGGTCCCACGAACCGTTCGAGATCCCTGCCGACATCAAGTCTGCCTGGGAAGAAATTGGTCGCCGCGGTGCCGCATCACATGCCGATTGGCAGATCAGGTTCGCCACCCTGAGCGACCGCAAGCGCGAAGAGTTTCAAAGGACGATGGCGGGCGCCCGCCCTGCCCGGCTGGCCTCTACCGTTCGTGCCCTGAAGAAACAAATCAGTGCTGACGCGCCCAAGGTCGCCACCCGCAAGGCAAGCGAAATGGCACTTGACCTGATCAACCCGATGATGCCGGAAACCATCGGCGGCTCTGCGGACCTGACGGGATCAAACAATACCAAGACCAAAGATCTGGGCCTCTTTGACGAGACCAATCGCAAGGGCCGTTACATCCACTACGGTATCCGCGAACATGGAATGGCGGCGGCCATGAACGGAATGTCGCTCCATGGCGGCGTTCGGCCCTATGGCGGCACGTTCATGTGCTTTGCGGACTATGCCCGTCCGGCCATGCGTCTGTCGGCCCTGATGAAACGCCCGGTGGTCTATGTCATGACGCATGACAGTATCGGCTTGGGCGAAGACGGGCCGACACACCAGCCTGTCGAACACCTGGCCATGTTGCGTGCGACACCAAACCTGAACGTGATCCGCCCGGCGGATGCGGTAGAAACGGCAGAGGCTTGGGAGATCGCGCTCAGCCAAAGTCAAACGCCGACGGTTCTGGCATTGTCACGGCAAGGGCTGCCAACACTACGGACGGAACACAAATCCACCAACCTCAGCGCCCAGGGCGCTTATGTTCTGGCCGAAGCACAGGGAAAAAGGCAGGCCATCTTAATGGCAACCGGGTCGGAAGTGGCCGTCGCCATGGAGGCCCGAGACCTGCTGCAGGACATCGGCATCGGCGTCCGTGTTGTGTCGATGCCGTGTTGGGAGATCTTTGCCCAAACCGAAGAGTCATATCGCCGGCGGGTTCTGCCAGGCGGCCCCGTGCGGGTGGCGATCGAAGCTGGCGTGGAATTCGGCTGGGACCGGTGGCTATATGGTGAACGTGGTAAGCGGGAAAAGGCGGCCTTTGTCGGCATGCAGGACTTTGGCGCGTCAGCCCCGGCCGGTGAGCTGTTCCGTCACTTCCAGATCACGGCGCAGGCGACCGCGGAGAAAGTAAAGGAACTGATCGGGCTCTGACGCAAAGGTCTAAAGCTGGCGGACTTCGGGGATCACAACAGCGGTCACCGCCGCCAGCAGAACGATCGTTATACTTGCTGCCTTGACCCAAACCGACGGTTGGAAATCTTCTGACCAATGGCCAAAGGCGCTTGTCAAGCCGACGAGAACGGCCAAAAACACCAGAAAGTAGAGCCCGTTAAAGGTGAAAACACGGGGATCGTTCAGCAGCACAACGTCGTAATTGTGCAATGCGATCAACAGCATCCACACACCATAGGCCAAACCCACAACCAGGCTTGGGATGGCGATATAAAGGTTGAAGGACCAGGTCCGCAGGCTAATCGCTAAATGGAGCAATGGTATCAAAATGGTGCCAATGACACTGGTCATCGTAAGGACGGCGAACATCACAAACTTCCGTGTTAACTAGTGGACTGAATAGGGGGGGAAATCTGCCGAAGCAAGGTAACGCTGAGTTAGTTTAACTAAAAATTAAGTCCTTTCGTGGCTCCAAATTTTCCACAAAATGTTTCCAAAATGAAACAAACTATTTCCAATATACCTCATATAGGTACCGCAACGCGTTGAGTTTTAACACGATATTCCAAAATCGTTCGATGTTTATGTGCACCTCCAACCTTGTGATAACACTGAATCGCCTGGGTGTAACCGCGCTGTGTCGGTCGCTCTTGATCGGCCCGGGTTGGCCATCGTTTTAATCACTGTCGCTTATCGGCCCAGACGCTCCTTCACCCCTTGACCTTTCGCCCGCCATGGGATGTTTGGCGGTGGCTATTCCGGTCGATGGAGGGACATATGGCAGTCAAGGTAGCAATAAACGGTTTTGGCCGGATTGGGCGCAACATCTTGCGCGCCATCATCGAGTCCGGACGTACCGACATCGAAGTGATCGCGATCAACGATCTGGGCCCCGTCGAGACCAACGCGCACCTTCTGCGCTACGATTCCGTTCACGGCCGGTTCCCGCAAGAGGTGAAAACCGGAGAGAATACCATCGATGTGGGTCGAGGCCCGATTGCCGTGACAGCCATCCGCAATCCGGCGGAACTGCCCTGGGGCGATGTGGACATCGTGCTGGAATGTACGGGCATCTTCACGTCGAAAGAGGCCTGTCAGGCGCATTTGGACAATGGTGCCAGCCGCGTGCTTATTTCGGCACCTGGCAAAGATGCAGACAAGACTGTGGTCTTTGGTGTCAATGACAGTGCCCTGACAAAAGACGACCTGATCGTTTCCAACGCCTCCTGCACAACCAACTGCCTGAGCCCTGTGGCCAAAGTGATGCATGACACGGTGGGAATTACGAAGGGCTTTATGACGACGATCCACAGCTATACCGGCGATCAGCCCACGCTCGACACGATGCATAAGGATCTTTACCGCGCGCGCGCAGCGGCAATGAGCATGATCCCAACCTCAACTGGCGCGGCAAAAGCCGTTGGACTGGTTCTTCCCGAACTGAACGGCAAGCTGGACGGTGTCGCGATCCGGGTCCCTACCCCAAACGTATCCGTTGTCGACCTGACATTTGAGGCAAGCCGCGCAACGACAGTGGAAGAAGTCAACGATGCCATTCGTGCAGCCGCGAACGGCCCGCTGAAAGGTATTCTGGGCATTACCGATGAAAAACTGGTGAGCCAGGACTTCAACCATGATGCCCATTCGTCGGTCTTTGCGACTGATCAAACCAAGGTACTCGACGGTACGATGGTGCGGGTACTGAGTTGGTACGACAATGAATGGGGCTTCTCGAACCGGATGTCGGATACCGCGGTCGCCATGGGCAAGCTCATCTGACTTTCGCGCCGACCCGGCACCCGTGTGGGGTCGGCGTGCTAATGCGGTCTTAGCCGGGATAGCCGCACGCGACCTGTTGACCGCATTGTGTTTCTCGAAGGGTTCCGAGCGGGTTCTCCTGAGGTTTCGAAACCGTCATGCCCCTCAAAAGACCAGCGCGCGGCAAAAAACTGGTATGTCCGAGTTTCCTGCCCTTGAATGTCACGGTGAAAGACCGGTGTCCAAGTTCCCTCAATCTTGACCGGAAGTCTAATCGCCTCAATGTCCTGATCGGTCAGCCTAGACCGTGTGGCCCGTGCCCGTGACATCATATGACGCAGTTTTTTCTCTAGCGGCGCAACTTCTTCCGCACGACGACCAGCGAAAACAACTTCAACTTCGAGATGTTTATTAATAAATGAGCGTATCAACAGATCGCCCCGATCATTGCGGCGCATTTGAGGGATCAGTTCAAACTCCAGTCGGCTCAATTCCCCTTGGAATAACCCAGCATCTTCGGTGTTTGCTGTAATTTCGGACTTTGGCTTTCGTTTCTGGCGCACTTGCAACCCCATAGTCAAACTGATCCGCCACCCAATGCTGTCCTGCTTAGGTTAGCGCCAGATGCTAAGGGAATAGCCTTAAGGATTGGTTGCAGTTAACCTCCAGCCTGGTTTGCTTGGGGTTTGGGAAAGTACTTTTCGGTTAACGTATGCTTGACCGCCGGGGAGACAAACTTTGATATGTCGCCCCCCATCCGAGCAATTTCCTTTACAAGTTTAGAGGCAATGGCCTGATGTGCGGCTTCCGCCATCAGAAAGACCGTTTCGATACTGTCGTCGAGCTGCCGGTTCATCCCAACCATCTGATATTCATATTCAAAGTCCGGCGCGGCGCGCAAACCTCTTATGATGATCGCGGCGCCGACGTCACGCGCCGCGTCGATCAGCAGATTCTCGAATGGATGGGCCACAATCTGACAGCCCGTTTCGGCAGCCAAACTGGCGGTTTCCGCCGTGATCATGGCAACGCGCTCTTCCAGCGAAAATAGTGGGCCCTTATCACGATTGATCGCCACACCAATAACCAGCTTGTCGACAAGAACCGTCGCCCGCCGGATGATATCCAGATGACCTAATGTAACCGGATCAAAGGTGCCCGGATATAAGCCCACACGCATGGCCGTCCCCCCGTTCTTTTGTCGCGATGCAACACAAAACAATGACAGGGAGCAAGGCCCTATTCTGACCTCCGAGATTTACAGCAAGTCTGTTCTCAGTATGGTTAACTCGCCGGAAAAACGCCGTTGATCAGTAGCCCATGATCATGCCTTCCAATGCGTCTTTTTCCATAGAGACTTCGCTCAGACGTGCTTTGACCACGTCGCCCAACGAAATCAGGCCGATCATCCTGTTCCCGTCCATCACGGGCATGTGCCGGAACCGTCCTTCTGTCATTTTTGCCAAGACCTCATCGGCCGTGTCATCTCCGTGACACGTGACAAGATCGCGGGTCATGATCTGACTGACTGTATCGCTCAGGCAACCGGACCCGCGCCGTCCGAGTTCCCGAACGATATCACGCTCGGACATAATTCCCTGGGCGTCGCTTCCTGTATCTGACACCACAACCGTACCAATTCGTTTTTCGGACAGAACTTCCGCGGCTTGCGATACAGTCGTCTGTGGTTTGACCGTTACAACGTGTGACACCCCTTTTGATTTAAGAATTTGCTGAACAAGCATGGCGTCCTCCCTTGACGTTTAAGGTAACTGGAATGCTGAGGGGTCGTTCACGAGTCTGTCAAGGCTTATGAATTGACGCCTTAGTCTTGCTCTTTTTCCCGCTCCATGCGTTGCTGCGGCCAAAGGAAGGGAGGGAGTTTATGCAAGAACTGACCCACTATGTGAACGGCGCCCATATTGCGGGCACCTCCGGCCGGTCCGCCGATGTTTTTAACCCCGCCACGGGTGAAGTTCAGGCCCGGGTCCCCTTGGCGAGCGCGGACGAGGTTCGAAAAGCTGTCGAAATCGCTGCGGCGGCGCAACCGGGCTGGGCGGCCATCAACCCCCAGCGTCGGGCGCGGGTGATGATGGCCTTCGTTCAGCTTTTGAACCGCGACATGGACAAGCTGGCCGAAGCCCTGTCGCGCGAGCATGGCAAGACGTTTCCGGATGCCAAGGGCGACGTGCAGCGCGGATTAGAGGTTGTCGAATATTGCATCGCCGCGCCTCAGATGTTGAAGGGCGAGTTTACAGACAGTGCAGGCCCCGGGATCGACATGTATTCCATGCGCCAGCCATTGGGCGTCACCGCCGGTATTACTCCCTTCAACTTCCCCGCCATGATCCCGATGTGGATGTTTGCCCCTGCCCTGGTCTGCGGCAATGCCTTCATCCTGAAACCGTCAGAGCGCGACCCGTCTGTTCCACTGATGCTGGCGGAACTGATGGAAGAGGCTGGCCTGCCGAAAGGCGTTTTGCAGGTCGTGAACGGGGATAAGGAAGCTGTTGATGCCTTGCTGGACGATCCGGTGGTTCAATCCATCGGCTTTGTCGGCTCCACGCCAATCGCCGAGTATATTTACAGCCGGGGTTGTGCGAACGGAAAGCGCGTCCAGTGTTTTGGCGGTGCCAAGAACCATATGATCGTTATGCCCGACGCCGATATGGATCAGGCGGCTGATGCTCTGGTGGGCGCAGGCTACGGTGCGGCTGGCGAACGCTGCATGGCAATCTCTGTCGCCGTTCCGGTTGGCGATGAAACCGCTGATCGATTGGTGGAAAAGCTGGTGCCGCGGATCGAGGCGCTGAAAGTCGGGCCCTACACATCTGGCGATGATGTCGATTACGGCCCGGTCGTTACAGCCGCCGCCAAGGCCAATATCGAGAAACTGGTTCAATCGGGCATTGATCAGGGCGCGAAGCTGGTCGTCGATGGCCGGGATTTCCGGTTGCAAGGATATGAAGACGGCTTTTTCGTCGGCGCGCATCTGTTCGACCACGCGACCAAAGATATGGACATCTATAAGACCGAGATCTTCGGACCAGTCCTGACGACGGTCCGGGCACAGTCCTATGAGGAAGCGCTTTCTCTGGCGATGGACCATGAATATGGCAACGGCACCGCGATTTTCACCCGCGACGGTGACACGGCCCGGGATTTCGCCAACCGGATCAATATCGGCATGGTCGGGGTCAATGTGCCCATCCCTGTCCCGCTGGCCTACCATACCTTTGGCGGCTGGAAGAAATCTGTCTTTGGCGATCTGAACCAACACGGGCCAGACGCGTTCAAATTCTACACCCGCACCAAGACCATCACCGCCCGTTGGCCATCTGGCATCAAAGAAGGCGGCGAGTTCAGCATACCTGTAATGGAGTAATGCAAAGCGAAAGGCGCGCCAGATCGGGCGCGCCTTCGTCAATGATGACCTGTTAGATCAGGCTTTGCGGCGACGGCGAACAGCTGCCAGCCCACCAAATGCCGTCAGCAAAAGCGGCAAAGCTGCCGGGACAGGCACCGGAGCTACCCCACCAACGATATTGTCAATCAGCAAGCCGGACTCGACGGCCGTGTCACCTTCATTAAACACACCAAATCCGATGATCTGCGATCCGGTCGTGGTGAAATTGTAGGTGAAGGTCTGATAACCCGTTTCAGAGTTGAATATCGTGGCGGATGTATTCAGTTCCGGCGAGTCGACATCTCCCAGCAGGAAGTAAGTTCCGTCTGCATAGAAGAAGGCGCCGTCTGCAAAACTGGAGTTGTTCCCTTCACCGTTCAGGAAGTTATAGTCAAACGAGAAGGATTGACCGACAATTGTATTGATCGTTTGCGTCAGCACAGAGCCGCCGGTGACGTTGCCACCGTCCGTGTTCGTAGCTGCGCTGAATGCATCCAGCGATCCCAAGCCTGCACCGAGCGCTGTTTGAAGGTCGGCGTCGGTCAAGACTGTATCCGTTGTGATCAAAGCCTGATTGAGGCCTGAAGTCGGGGCAACACCAAAAGTGGCATCGACAACTGAAATGTCGCCCGTAACCGTCCAACCATTCAAACCATCATCAAAATCGCCGTTAGTGACAGTTGCAGCAGATGCCGCAGAACCCAATACGACAGCCACTGCAGCCGCCGCAAATACTTGCACTTTCATATCCGTGTCCCTTACTACTCCAGACGACGGATTTCCGCCCGTCACTTAATCTTCCAGTAAGGTCTGACCGGCAAACGGGACGCCAGAAGGGCTGCTGGTTGAAATTCCTTGGACCAGACTAAGGCATTGTCAGGTCAATGGTTTCCGAATCTGATGCAATCCTGGGGTGAATTGGGTGTTCTAGTATCCAACCGGCCGAGCGTTAGAACCAATCGACAGAAATCATCAAATGATGCTCTCTCGCCTTAATCGGGCGGGACGATTTGGAGCAGATGCCGGGATTGAGCTTTGACTATCAGGCTCACCAGGGCGTCTTGGCAGGTTCAAGAAACAGTCGTTCAGTTGTAGCTGCAAAAAATGAAGCCACTCTGCCCATAGTTTATGTCCCCGATGACACCGCCCGAAAACGGTTTAACTTGGGCATGGGCACCAGCGGCACGAGAGGTCCTCACGACTTCCATAATCTTCTCATTCACCGCCGTGACGATGGCGTTCAACTGAACCTCGTCTTTCGGGTAAAAGACGCAGGAATTCGACTTTTCCCTGTCGTCCAGATGATCCCATTCCGCGTCGCCGATATCGAGATTCGCGATCTCTTCGAACGGAAAATATTCATGGGCCACGATCTGGTCGATCAGCGGTTGGCTGGTGGCCTGAAAATGCACCCGCGCCGCGTCGCGAAATCCGCAGATATGGATCTTCCAACCCTGCAAGCTGCCTGTCGGTCGCTTGCGCGGATCACACCGCACAGCCGCCGCCTCGCCTCCAAAAGCCGCAACATCTGGCATTGCGGGCATTTGCACATGGTCGCCCTGTTGGATCCACCAGTTTTCAAAAAAGACGTAACCCTTGGGTCGCATATCTCGGATTCTCCAGCCTCATCATCTTGAAGCTAGATAACGACAGCGTGATCCGCAGGCGTTGGGTTTCCTCAACTTATTGGGGAAGGTCGACTGTTTTAGTGTGCGGCGGCCTTATCGTAGCCCAGCATCGCCAGCACACGTTTAACGACAGGAATGAGCGCCAGCCCGAGCGCGAGCCCAATCACACCGTCGACAGTTGCGGTGACCAACCAGTTTATGAAACCACTCTCGCCGCCGATGGCTTTGGCAAGGCTCTTTATGGCATCGTAGGGAAGATGCCACCCCAGATCGTGCAGTCCGTGCACGATGATATTGCCACCGACCCACAACATCGCCGCCGTCCCAATCGTGGCGATCAGCTTCATCAAGGTTGGCATGTGCGTCACCATGGCCCGGCCCAGTCCACGCACCCAAGCCGTTTGCCCGACTTGGCTGAGCTTCAGCCCCGCATCGTCCATTTTCACCAGAAGGGCGACAGCCCCATAGACCAGCGCGGTGATCCCGACGGCCACGACAGCCAGGATCAGCCCCTGCATCCACCACTGATCCGCATCAATGGCCGACAATGTGATTGTCATAATCTCGGCTGACAGAATGAAGTCCGTCTTGATGGCCCCCTTCACCCGCTGTTCTTCCAGATGAGCCATATCCAGCGTTTCGGCTTGCTGGGGCCCATGTTCCTCGTGCGGATGAAAGACGTGCCAAACCTTCTCTGCCCCTTCGAAACAAAGATAGCAGCCCCCCAGCATCAATAACGGCGTGACGATCCATGGCAGAAACGCATTGAGCAACAATGCGGCGGGCAACAGGATGACCAGCTTATTGAAAAAAGAGGCACGCGCGATTTTCCAGATGATCGGCAGTTCGCGGGCCGCGGGCAAACCCGTCACGTATTTCGGGGTGACCGCGGCATCGTCTACAACGACGCCCGCAGCCTTCGCTCCGGCCTTGGTGGCCTGCGCCGCAATGTCGTCGAGTTGGGTGGCCGCCAGTTTTGCAATGGCCGCAACATCGTCCAACAGCGCCAACAATCCACTCATGACCGTCCCTCATCCATTTCTTGAGCGGCAGACCTAGACCAAAAATCGGTCCAGACCAATCCGCTTCTCTACCCACCAGAACCAAGCATCTGGGCAAAGAATGGCTCAGGGCTTTCAACCTCTACCAATCGGCGGCGGTTGATTTGCCAGAACCGCGTGCCCACGGCCCGGATAAAGCTGCGATCATGGCTGACCAACAGACAGGAGGCCTCGCGGCTGATCAGCTCGTCTTCCAGCGCCTCCTGCCCGTCAATGTCCAGATGGTTTGTGGGTTCGTCCAGCATGTAGAAATTTGGCCTGGTCAACCGCAGCACCAGCATGGCCAGCCGGGCCTTCTGGCCGCCTGACAATTTTCCGATGGGCCCATTCTGCATCTGGAACGTCATGCCAGCCGCAGCGAGTTCTGCGCGAACCCTTTGATCCCCTATGTCAAATGCCCCAGCGACAAAGGACATGGGCGTTTCCTTATCCGGCAGTTGGCTGAGATGCTGGTCAGAGTAACCCTCTTCCAGCGAGGCCGCGCATTTGATGCCATCCGTCGGGGTTTCGATGGCCTGACGGATCATGTGGATGAGCCGGCTTTTGCCTGTGCCATTGGCTCCGAGCAGAACCACACGGTCGGTTGGGCTGATCCACTTTTGACCCGTGCGATAAAGCACCGCCCCGCCTGGAGTTTCGACCGACAGATCATCGAGATGGATCAGCGCTTTGGCGTGGGTTCCGCTGTTGGCCAGACGTAGATCACCTGCGCTGGCGTCTTTGTGGGCCGGCTTGGCGGCAGCCTCGATCTTGGCGGCCCTGTCGGTCAGCTGTTTTGTCTTGGTCAGCAGCAGGTCAGATCCGGAATTGACCCCGACATTTTTGAGTTTGGCCGCCTGCTTCCGCAGAGTTTTCGCTTTCTGCAGATCATTGGCGAACCGGCGTTCATCGGCGGCATCCGCTTCGTCCAGTGCTTGCCTGGCATGGGAGTATGGCACGGCAAAGACCCGCGATCTTTCCGGACGCAGAAAAAGCGTCCGATTGGTCGTGGCATCCAAAAAAGCACGGTCGTGGGACGTGACGATGACCGGCACGTCCCGAGGCAGCGCCGAAAGCCAGTCCTGCAGCAAGCCGATACGTTCAAGATCCAGGTGGTTTGTTGGCTCGTCCAGGAGCAGAAGATCAGGCTCGGTGATCCAAACCGCAGCCAGCATTGCCGTGCGCTGCCAGCCGCCGCTGAGCTCTGCAAGGGCGCGGTGTTGAATATCATAGGGCACAGCAAGGTCGTCTAAGACGACATCCACGCGCCAGCTTTCAAAATCGGCCAGGTCGGCGGGAAGGGCCGCAAGCACCCAGTCGTGAAGCGTATGTTGCAAAGCCGTATCGGGTACCGACTGACGGACGAGACCAACCCGTAAGCCATGGGCGCGGGTGACCTCGCCATGCGTCGGTTCCACCTCTCCGGCCAAGCAACCCAGCAAGGTAGATTTACCGCGCCCATTGGCGGCAACCAGGCCCAGGCGGTCGCCTTTCGACAGCGTCAGTGTGAGATCAGAGAATAAGGGTTCGCCTAGGGTCACGCCCAAGGCATTAATGTTCAGGATAGTCATGGCAATCTCAGGTCAAGTAGAGAGGCCGCTCATGCGGCTTTGGGCAGACCGTCGATTTGGAAGTCTCGGGTCAGCCCTGCAAACGGATCTGCAGGGCGGCATCGGGGCCATGCTGAATGCGGCGAATGATACGCATGATCAGCTTTGGCCCTCCCATTGTAGTAATTGACGATAGGTCATCCAGTACCGCAACGGCGCGATTGGCGCAACTGCCGCGATCAGACCTTCAGGACGATCTTGCCGATATGGTCTGAACTTTCCATCCTGGCATGGGCTTTCGCCGCATCCGCAAGATCGAACTGACTGTCCATCACGGGTGAAATGCGACCGCCCGACAAAAGCGGCCAAACTTCGCGTCGCAAAGCATCCGCAATACGCGCTTTGGCAATCTCGGATTGCGGGCGAAGCGTCGAACCGGTGATCGTCAGACGCCGCATCATGACTTGCGCGAAGTTCAACTCCACCTTCGGCCCTTGCAGGAAGGCGATTTGAACCAGCCGTCCGTCATTGGCCAGAGCTTTCACGTTCCGAGGCAGGTAGTCTCCACCGACCATGTCCAGAATCAGATTGGCTCCGCCATGGTCGCGCAGGATCTGAACAAAGTCCTCGTCACGGTAATTGATTGCCGTAGCGCCCAGTTCCTCGCAGGCCTTGCACTTTTCCGGCGATCCGGCTGTGGCGAAGACACGTGCGCCAAAAGCGCGGGCCAGTTGAATGGCCGTGGTACCAATACCGCTGGATCCTCCGTGAACCAGAAAACGTTCGCCAGCCATCAGGGCGCCGCGCATGAAAACGTTCGACCAGACGGTAAAAAATGTCTCTGGCAGGCAAGCGGCTTTGGCAAGACTCATATCTGCCGGAATCGGGAGCGCATGGGCCGCAAACGTCATGGCGTAGCCCGCATATCCGCCCCCGGGCAGAAGGGCGCACACTTTGTCGCCAACAGCCCACTCCGTCACACCGGGGCCGATTTCTGCAACTTCTCCGGCGGCCTCCAGTCCCGGCAAATCACTTGCATCGGGTGGTGGCGCATACAAACCAGCCCGCTGCAACGCATCTGGCCGGTTCACACCCGCATAAGCCACCTTGATCACAATCTGCCCGACCGCCGGTTTTGGGATCGGTCGTTCAGCCATTTGCAATACCTCTGGACCACCCGGCTGGGTTATCTCAATGGCTTGCATTTTTTCGGGCAGGCTCATGGGTTGCTCCGATAGATCGACACCGGCCTTTATGGCGTCCGAACGCCGGAGAATTCAATCCGCTATTAATAGCTAAGTTCGAGATTGTGTCCTTTGATTTAGCTCAGGTTTGCCAAGTCCCCGGCAAGTCGTCCTTTTTAAATCGAGACGGCGCTTTGACTTGGGATACCATCCAAAGCGGTGCGGCAAATATTCGCTTCAAAACCGGATTATCGTTCACCTGCGATTTCAGTTTTTCAAACTGCATCACGTCGTCGATGCGCCGATCCAGGAAATCCCAAGTGGCCTGATGCCCTGAACTGTCGTCGCCAAGCCAGTATAAAACCGTTGCACCGTAAACCCCCGACAAGGTCGCGCGCTTAGTGTACCAATTGATATCGTCCGATTGATCTCCGAGGCTGTCCCAGATCCTATCGACAGTACCCCAAACCGCCTTGGCCCCGTCGGCTGCATAATGTGGTAGGGAAAATAGGGTTGTGCCGCGACGAACCAGTTCCTTGTCCCCGATGGCCTCTAGTCTGTAACGAACCGCACACGCGATCCGGTCACGGAAGCGCAGATCCTGCAGGTCGGATTCGCGCAAGCGACGCAGCATGTCCTCGTCGCCTTTCTGGTGAAAGGCCAATGCCAGATCCACAGCCCCCCTTGGACAGACCGACCGTGCCAGGGCCGGATCGATCCCTGCGTCGGCCACCGCCGCTCGAAACGTTTTCTCGGTCCAACCGTCAAAAGGTACGTGGGGTTCGGCCGCGGCCAGCAAATCAGATCGGAGATCTTCGACAGAGCGGGTTTCTTCGGACATCTTGCGATAAGACCTTTCTGTTTGGGGCCATGGTAGACAAAGTAATTTCCCTTTGTTATACGGCCACCTCCTGCGAACAACGCAACTCTAATCCGGAAAGGTGGTGACAACCACATGCAGGTCAGTGTCCGCGACAACAATGTCGACCAAGCGCTTCGTGCGCTGAAAAAGAAGCTGCAGCGCGAAGGGGTCTTTCGCGAGATGAAGCTTCGGCAGCACTTCGAAAAGCCATCCGAGAAGAAGGCACGCGAGAAGGCCGAAGCCATTCGCCGCGCCCGCAAACTCGCTCGGAAAAAAGCGCAGCGCGAAGGGCTCGCGTAAGCTCAAAATATCCTTTGTGAACAAGGTGGCACCGGCGCTCGTTGCGACGGTGCTTTTCTTTTCTGCAGAGCAGCAAAATCCTGCTTATCTCTTAGCTTTCCGGTGAACCCTTTCTTAACACTAACGATTTGTTAAGCACTGGAGCCCCATCAGATGAGACGTGGCGGCACGCTGGATTGAGGTCGCTACGGCATCCGAAATGTCTGATGAGAGGGAATATGGCCCATTCAATCGCCATCCGGTCCGGCTTGCAGCCCGCCGCCTTGTTGGCAACGGTTCTTTCGACTCCAATAGCGACATATCAGTTTGGCTCCGGTCCGAGTAATTCGAGCCGGATCAAGGTCAGCGGAGCGCTCGGCCTTATGGTTCATGGTTACGACGGTGATTTTGATCCGCAAAATGGTACGGGTCGGGCGGCCATCGTGTCACAAGGATCCAAAGGCTGGGGTATCCTCGATGGTCCCACACCAGGGGCAGTGGGAAAGAACAGCGTCCTAGTCTTTGAGTTTCGCCGCCCCGTTATCCTTAGGCAGCTGACGTTCCAAACTCGCGCCTTGTTGCGTCAAGAGTTCAACTTGTACGCGGATGGCCGAGCCGTCGTCCGCTCCGGCGTGATCGAAGATGGAATGACGCGTGAACAGCACATCACCCTGAACACATGCTCTGGTCGTCGGTTCGCGTTGACTGGCGCCACATCGGACACACAGTTCGGCGTTACCTCTCTCAAGGCCGAACAACAGACAAAAAGTGCTTTTCGCCTGAACGCCCTTGGCGATCTCGTAAATGGTTGGATTCCGACAGCAACCGGGTCAATGCGACCCCGGCGCTGACGCATAGGGAAAAGGGAAGCCTGGTTCACCTGGCTTCCCACCAAAATCAAGCGTTAAGAGCGCTTCAAAGCGTCCCTAATCTCGACCAACAGATCTTTCTCAGTCGGTCCCGCATCTTCTTCGGGCTCTTCCTCTTTCTTCATCGCCGCGTCTTTGACGCGATTGACCATTTTGACGAGCAAGAAGACCACCCAAGCGACGATCAGGAAGTTAATCACTGCAGTGATGAAGTTGCCGTATTTGAACAACGCATCGCCAAGCCCCACGCTCAGTCCGCTGAAGTCGATCCCTCCCAGAACGAGACCGATCAAAGGTTGAATCAGATCGTCGACAAGCGACGTGACGATCGCGGTAAAGGCAGCACCCATGATGATGCCCACCGCCATATCCATGACATTACCTTTGGCGATGAAGTCCTGAAACTCTTTTAACATACTGTCCCCCATTGTTGGCTTAACATCCGCACCCATTTTCACCTGCGGATATGCGAACAGTCTTTAGCAGCTTTGCGCGCAGAACCACCCTCTTTTCGTCGCGGTAACCTCGTATTACGTGGGGGCAAGCGAATGGGAGTATACGCAATGAAAACGCTTTCCGACTTTCCGATTACAAACCGGTGGCCTGCAAAAGAACCTTCGATCATTCAGCTCTATTCTTTTCCGACGCCAAATGGCGTTAAGGCATCGATTGCATTGGAAGAGATGGAACTGCCTTACGAAGCCCACAAAGTCACGCTTTCCGACGAGGACGTCAAAAGCGATGCCTTTTTGTCCTTGAATCCAAACAACAAAATTCCGGCGATCATCGACCCAAACGGACCGGATGGAGGGCCCGTCGGACTGTTCGAATCCGGTGCAATCCTGCTGTATTTGGCGGAGAAAACCGGGAAACTGGCTGGCGCGAACGCGACTGAAAAGGCCCATGTGACACAGTGGCTAATGTTTCAGATGGGCGGACTCGGCCCAATGCTGGGGCAGCTTGGGTTTTTCTACAAATTTGCCGGCAGCACCTGGGAAGATAAGCGCCCGCAAGAACGCTACATCAACGAAGCCAAGCGCCTGCTCGGTGTCTTGGATGGGGCGCTTGAGGGCAAAGACTGGATCGCCGACGACTATTCCATCGCCGATATCGCAATTGCACCTTGGCTCCGCGCCTTGGACTTTTACGGTGCGAAAGAGGTTGTCGGTTTTGCGGATCACAAGAATTTGGTCGCGTATCTGGACCGTTTTCTTGAACGACCCGCGGTGCAAACCGGTTTGGTTACGCCACCTCGGGATTAACCCACTTCACGCCTGGGTCTTGCAAAAAGGCCCAGGCTTACGGTTGCTACGCGTCACACTCGTCATCAGTGGACATTTCTCTGTCATCATGGCGGTCGCACCCTCTGCGGCGACGGCTTCCGAAATCATAGTCGAAGTGGTCGCTACCTTTGCTGTCAAACAAATGGCGGAAAAAGAGTTTACGGCCTTGAGGCGTGGCGTAGAGTGGCCACAACGAAATGATAACACCGAATATGGCGAGGCTCAGACCTCCAAACTCCATACTCGACGTTTCAGCAAAGTAATTCAGGCCGATGCCAAGCCAGGTCACCAGCATTCCTCCGACAACGATTTTCGTGTGTCCTCCCGACCGATAGACAGTTCCACCGTCTGGGGCCCCCGTACCCAACCAATACGCACTGGGAGGATCGCGATCAAATTCCGCCTGGTAGATCCGCAAAGTGCGTTTGTAACCCGGCGCATCCAGAGAATCTGAGGCCTCAACGGGCCGGATCTCTTTCGGCAGTGGTAGCTTTTCATAGCTCTCAAACGTTCGATGCAACGCCCAAACCTCGGCAATCCGCGGCGACGGTGGCAAGGTTTCGTCAGTGATTGACGCCAGATAAAGGTAACGTCGGTATTCGCCCAAGGCCGCTGCGGCGGCAGTCGAGGTTGGCACCCAAGCAAGATCGCGGATCATCCGATCCCGGAATTCCGCGTGAAAATCGTGGTCGTATAGGTCTTTCCAAAGCTTTGGATTTCGCATGGATACTCCTTCTCCGCCCCCGAATTTCCTTAACCGCAGTCGCCTCCGCCACCAGTCACTCCTGCGAAGCCGCCGCCGGCGCCTTGGCCACCCGATTGGCTCATAGGATCCGCCGGCAATGCCGACAGAGCCATCCAAAATCCTGCCCCAATCACAGCAAAACCCGGCCATACCAATGCGTTGCCCAGAATAACTAACGTCAGTCCAACACTCATGAGAGCAATTGCGGCAAGCCAGAACGACAGGCCTCGCCTCGGTGGAACAGCGGGCCAGAAATGCGATGGAGCCGGTTCGCCGAACTCTTCAGCGTAGGCTGCCAGCATGGCACTATAACCATCGATCCGTTCCCGCATCATCCCTAGGACCGGCTTGTAAACCGGCACTTCGCCCAGATTTTCAGTGCAGAATGCAGTGTACGCTTCGGGTGATGACATGTGCCGCCGCCAGACCCCGTCCACTGGCCAGGGCGCAGCCGATTTCTGGCCGCGCACCACGCGCAAATAGAGAAATCGCTTATATTCTTCGATGGCTGATGAGGCCGGGCGTCGCCGCCAGCCATACATCAGGTCCTCGTCAATGCGCTGCCGAATCTCGGCCGGAAACGCCGCTTTCTCCATCCGGGCCCATAGTTCAGGATTTTGCATCTCGCGACCTCCTGCCCCCGAATATCACATGTGCGTGAGCTGAGGCGCTTTCAAGGCCGCAAGGCGGCGAGGTCGCGGAGCATACCTACTCAGCAGCCTGGGCCGCGCCAGATGTCGGAAGCTTACCTGTCAGAACATAGCGAAGGATATCAACCACTTGGCCCGGCGTTTCGGCAACAGCCAGCGCCGCCGCGTCGACCTCCTTCAAGGCGTGCTGATGTTCCGCCCCATGCAGGATGATCAGCGATTTGCCCAAGGCAGCCGCATAGCCTGCGTCGAATGCGGCGTTCCACTGTTTGTATTTTTCGCCGAACCGCACCACCACGATATCCGCATCTTCCAGCCCCTTTCGGGTTCGGATCGCATTGACCATCGCTCCCTTATGGTCGTGCCAGAACTTGTTCGGCTCCGCGCCAAGGATCTCGACACCGCAATCATCGCTTGCGCCATGGTCGGTAACGGGGCTGCTGAACTCAACATCCAGGCCCCCGGCCCCGTCGATGATTTGTTCTCGCCAGTCCGTGTGGATTTCGCCGGAAAGATAAATGCGAAGGGTCATGGGTTCGGCCTCCTCTACTTTTTCTCTAACATGGGTCGACGGGAAACCCCGTCGAGGTCAGCCGCGCAGCACACCGCCCGTTGCCTTACCGACTTTCTCAACGATCTTCGCCCCGATGGCCTCGATCTCGTCCTCGGTCATCGTTTTGTCTGTGGGCTGCAATCGCACTGATATGGCCAGAGACTTTTTGCCCGGACCCATCTGGGTTTCCGCCTTCTCACCGGAGAATTCGTCAAACACGCGCACCTCGGCGATCATCGCCTTGTCTGCGCCCGCTGCGGCGTTCACCAGAGTCAGGGCTTCAACCTGCTGATCAACGACGAATGCAAAGTCGCGTTCCACTGGCTGCAGATCATGTAACGTAATCGCGGGCCGCGCCGTGCCCTTTGCTTTCGGAACCGGCACCGCGTCGAGCATCAATGTGAAGCCAACAGCAGGCCCTTTGACATCAAGTGCCTTCAGAACTTTCGGGTGAATCTCGCCAAACACGCCCAAAACCTTCTTCGGGCCAAGACACAGCTTGCCGGATCGGCCTGGATGCCACCAATCGGGCGTACCGCGCAGGACTTGCATCTTCGCCGGGGCCCCCACGGCAGACAAAACGGCTTCCGCGTCCGCCTTCGCATCATAAAGATCGACCGTGCGCCGTGCACCATGCAGGTCGCGCGGCCCTGTATGGCCGACCAGAATGCCAGAGGCGAGGACCTGTTGCTCCCCGGGCTCACCGCCTTCGAACGCTGCCCCGATCTCAAACAGCGCCAAATCGGCGGTGCCACGGGCCTGGTTCCGCGCGGCGGCTTGCAGAAGGCCCGGCAGCAGACTGGGGCGCATATGGCTCATCTCGGAACTGATCGGATTTTCCAACTGCGTGTCCAGGTCTCCGCCACCAAACAAGGCCGCCGCGGGTTGATCGATGAAGCTGTAGGTCACGCATTCATTATACCCCAAGGCCGCCACCGCCCGTCGGGCCGCTGCTTGACGTTGCTGCAACGGGGTCAGGATCGGTTGCGGTACACCTGGGACAGCCCGCTTAAGCGGCTGGCCCTGAAGTTTGGTCAGTGAAGCGATCCGGGCGACTTCTTCCACCAGATCGGCTTCTCCCAGAACGTCGGGCCGCCAGGAGGGCACATGTGCCATGTCGCCGTCCATCTTGAACCCGAGGGCCGTTAAGCTGGCCCGCTGCGTGTCTGCCGGGATTTCCATCCCTACCAGACTTTCAACGCGCTTGGTGTCCAGCTTATAGGCGCGGTCAACATTGGGCATCTGGCCCGCAACGACGACATCCGAGGCTTCTCCACCGCAGAGATCCAGGATCATCCGTGTGGCATGTTCGATGCCGATGGGCGTCCAGCAAGGGTCGATGCCGCGTTCAAACCGATAGCGTGCATCGGAATGGATCTTGAGGGCCCGGCCAGTATAGGCCGTGCGCACCGGATCGAAATACGCCGCTTCCAGGAAGACGTTGACGGTGTCCTCGGTACAGCCCGTCGAAAGGCCGCCCATCACGCCACCAATCGATTCCGGCCCGGTCTCGTCCGAGATCAGCGTCATGCCCGACTGGAACGTGTATTCTTTCTCATCAAGGCCCACGAGCGTTTCGCCCCCTTTAGCCTGATGGACCCGCAGATTGCCCGTGACCTTGTCAGCATCAAACACGTGCAGCGGGCGGTTCCGGTCGAACGTGAAGTAGTTGGTAATGTCGACCAGGGTTGATATGGGCCGCAATCCAATTGATTTCAGTTTCGCCTGCATCCAGTCAGGCGAAGGGCCGTTTTTCACGCCACGAATGAGGCGCCCATAGAAGATGGGGCACTGGCCGAGCGTATCTTCATCAATGCTGATGCTGATCGGGCACGGGAAGCTCCCCGGCACAGGCTCAACGTCCCGCGGGATAAGCGTTCCGAGGCCGCGCGCGGCCAGATCGCGGGCGATTCCCTGAACGCCCAGTGCATCGGGACGATTCGGGGTGATTGCGATTTCAATAACCGGATCGACCTTTGTCGGATCATTCGCAGCCAACCAATCCACAAAACGTTGTCCAACCTCGCCAGACGGCAATTCGATGATCCCGTCATGCTCGTCGCTGAGTTCCATCTCGCGCTCTGAACACATCATGCCGAAACTCTCGACGCCGCGGATCTTGCCAACGCCGATGGTCGTGTCGATGCCTGGCACGTAAGTGCCGGGTTTTGCGATGACCACAGTAATGCCGGCACGCGCATTTGGCGCGCCGCAAATGATCTGTGTCAGGCCCTCGTCCGTCTCTACCTGGCAGATTCGCAGTTTGTCAGCGTCAGGGTGCTGTTCCGCCGACTCAACCTTTCCGATGGTAAACGCAGCCAATCGGTCCGCCGGATTTTCCACGCCTTCTACCTCCAGACCCAAGTCTGTGAGCGTATAGAGGATGTTTTCCAACGTGGCGTCGGTGTCCAGATGATCCTTCAACCAGGATAATGAGAATTTCATGGTGCAATCGGCTCCGTCAGAGTGCGCTGCGTCCTTACAGGATTGCCATCCCGGCGAAAAGACACCCAGATGAACTGCGCACAATCCTACACCTTGACCAGAATCAGGCCTGGCGAGACTGTTGACGCAGCGTCCATTATCGTTGCTGCAGAGCTGCATTATTTCTTGTCAAGGGAAAATTAAGTATGCCTTGCTATCGGCTAAAAAACGCCTTATTCTGTCTTCTAGTGCGTAGCCTTTTGTGTCCACAATCTGGTGGGAGGGGTGATTATGTCGTTTCTGAGTAATTTGTTTTACGGCTTTGGGCGTCCTTTGATCATTGGTGTCATATTGATCGTTGGTCTGGGCCTGATGTCCGGTGACAGCACATCCGGAAGCCGCGGTGCCGACGGGTTTCTCTGCCGTGGTTGGACCGACATTCCGGACGTGAACCGGGCAATTTGTCGGCTCAACCCGGCCAGAATTTGGAATACCCCCATCGCTGATTTGCTCAATTAGCATGGCGTTGATCAGGGCGGGACAATCCTCTAACCCAAGGTTAATTGATCCGGTTTCTTAAAGTTGCCGTATTTCTACCGTAGCTGTGGCTTGTCAGCAGTGAGGTGGCTGTATGGATTTCTTTAGTGGGACCGGCGGTGGGGCCGTAACCGTGGCAATCTTAGGGGTGATCATGGGCGTATTTGCGACCACGTTTACCTACGAAAAAGACGCGAAAGACCAGATCGGCACCATCAGCGTGTCGATGCCGGGCGCGAACAGGTGCATTAATCGTCAGGACGATTATGCAACATGGACTTGCGCGAAGGATGGAATTCGCACGAACGGACGATCTATCGTTTTTCTTTCAAGCAACGGCGGCTGAACCCAATCGCTGTTGAGCATCGCTCGATCCATCTGTCGCGATGCTCTCACACTATGCTAACGGTTCAATCCGCCATGCAATGTCGGCGTATCGAGCGCCGAAAATCCGAAATGCCGAAGCCAACGTAGATCAGCTTCAAAGAAGGCCCGCAGATCCGGCATTCCGTATTTCAACATCGCAATCCGGTCGATCCCCATCCCGAAGGCAAAGCCTTGCCAATCGGCAGCGGAGATCCCGCCAGCCTCTAGCACCTTGGGATGAACCATCCCGCTGCCCAGAATCTCCAGCCAGTCGTCGCCTTCGCCCAGCTTGAGCGTGCCGCCTTCCCAGGAACAGCGAATATCAACCTCGGCTGAAGGTTCGGTGAAGGGGAAATGCGATGCCCGGAAGCGCAGCTCGATCTCATCCAGACCGAAGAAGGCCCGGCAGAACTCTTCCAAGACCCATTTCAGGTTCGCCATGGAGATGTCGCGATCAATCGCCAGCCCTTCGACCTGGTGGAACATGGGCGTGTGCGTCAGATCATAGTCGCTGCGATAAACCCGGCCTGGGCAAATGACCCGGAGCGGCGCGCCCTGTTCCTGCATCGACCGGATCTGCACCGGCGAGGTATGGGTACGCAGCACATGCGGGGGGCGATTGTCGCCCTCTCGACGCGCCATGTAAAATGTGTCCATCTCGGCGCGCGCGGGATGGTGGCCCGGAATGTTCAGCGAATCGAAGTTGTACCAGTCGCTTTCGACCTGAGGACCTTCGGCCACGGCAAAGCCCATATCGGCGAAGATGGCCGTAACCTCTTCCGTCACCTGGCTGATCGGGTGAATGGTCCCCTGCCCCCGCAGCCGTCCGGGCAGCGTCACATCCAGCCATTCCGCGGCCAGCCGCTCCTCCAGCGCCGCATCTGCCAGCGCCGCCTTCTTCGCACTGAGGGCGGCATTGATTTCGTCTTTCAGCGCGTTCAATGCAGGGCCAGCTACTTGGCGCTCCTCGGGCGTCATCTTGCCCAGCTCGCGCATCTTCAGGCTGACTTCGCCCTTTTTGCCTACGGCTTGGACGCGCAGATCTTCCAAAGCCGATTCATCACCGGCCGCCGCAATTGCAGCAATATACTTGTCGCGCAGATCGTCCATCGCCTCGCCCTCTCAGATCGGCTTTGCTCCTATCCGCAATGCAGTTGGCGGACAAGATGCCACTGTGCCGCTTTTCCATGATCAACAATCTGCGATCCTCTCGACAGCGGGCGTTCCTGCGGCTAGCCAAAGGATCGAATGAAAAAAGCAGGCGTTTTCCTTTGCGTGTTATAAGTTTTGTCCGGCTACTGGCACTTCTGGGTCTGGCCGTGGTGCTTTCGGGTTGTGGCGGTGGGCCTCAGGTTGCCAGCCAAAGTGACATCACCGCTCTTTCGCAGCGGATACAGGCCTTGGATCCCGCGATCGACCGGATCGAAGCCGATCGGGCCGCGCAGATTGCCTACAGCTACACGCGGCAATTGGCGATGGAATATCAGATCACTGATCCGCCCCTGATCCATAACACCAAGGTCAATCTTGGCATCAAACCCCGGGGGCTATGTTGGCATTGGGCCGAGGATATGGAACGTCGGCTCAAGGCCGAAGGCTTTCAGACCCTTTCCATGCACCGTGCCATTGCCAATGCGGACAATCCCTGGCGGATCGACCACAGCACCGCGATTATCAGCGCGCGGGGCGACGACATGTATGCTGGCATAGTTCTCGATCCGTGGCGGGAAGGTGGCCGTCTGTTCTGGGATAATATCGAAGCTGACACCCGCTATGAATGGCGACCACGCGCGGTGGTTCTGGCCGAAAAGCGTGGAAGGCTCCTGGAAGAGGGTGGATTGCCTGCCGCAGCTTTCGAGTAATCACGAGTCTAAAGCTGCAAGTGAATGTGATCGTCGTGACGCGCGGCCCGACACCCCTGAAAGCGGATCTTGTCGCTCGACAGGCTCAGGCGGGTTTTCAGGTGCGGTTCCAGCAGGATCTTCCCTACTCTGGGATCGTCTGCCAGAATCTCTAACACGGCCCGCAACCTGTCTTCATCCAAGGCATAGTCCGCCCATAAAGGCTGAAGCGGTTCCAAATTCCAACGGAGCGTCGGCCAGACGTCACCACATTCGGTTGGCCCCGGTTCAAAGGCGAAATAGCCGATGGGCGACCGTGTAACGCCCGGCAAGTAACCAGTCTCGTCTCGATAGAAGAAAGCGAGATCGGCTTTTTCGCCATCATCGTGCGACAGATGCGGAAGCAACGGAAATCCGTCAAAGAAGGGGAACGACCCGTCCAGCACGAGCGTTGTTGTCCCCGCCGCTCGACGGTCGAGTGCGCCTGCCGCATCCCGCAGAACGTCAGCCATTTCGGGCGTCACATAGTTACGGTTGAGCAGGCAATAGACCCAGCTTTGCATCTGTAACGGCCCCGGCTGCCAACAGTGCAGCGGCACCCGACCGAAAAAGGGCGCCGCCCCAATGGCCGCGCCCCACAAAACCAGATAGGCCACCAAAAACACGCGCAGGCGTGCCTTGAAGCCGCAGGCGATAAGCCATGCAATACCGCCAAGCTGTGTCACGATGGTCAGGACGACCACCGCGAACAGATGAAGCAGCAAACGCATGACAGCCTAATCGCCGCAGCGCCCGCGAAACTTAGACCAGTGCGGCTTTGGCTTTGTCGACGATGGAATTGAACGCGTCCGGTTCGTGCACAGCCAGATCGGCCAACACTTTGCGGTCGACTTCAATGCCAGCCAGATTCAGGCCGTTGATGAAGCGCGAATAGGTCAGCGTTTCATCATGGGCCCGTACGCCAGCATTGATCCGCTGGATCCACAATGCACGGAACTGGCGCTTGCGGTTCTTACGGTCGCGGGTCGCGTACTGGTTGGCCTTATCAACGGCTTGGGTAGCCGTGCGGAACGCATTGGAGCGGCGCCCGTAATAGCCTTTTGCAGCCTTGATGATTTTCTTGTGGCGGGCGTGGGTGACCTTACCGCTTTTGACTCTCGACATGTTCAGGCCTCCTTAGCGCGCGTAGGGCATAAAGCCCTTGACGATCTTTGCATCCGGCTCGCTCAGCGTACTGGTGCCGCGTGCGTTGCGAATGAATTTGTTGGTACGCTTGATCATGCCGTGCCGCTTACCAGCCTGGGCAGATTTCACACGGCCCGACGCCGTCACCTTAAAGCGCTTCTTGGCGCTCGATTTGGTCTTCATCTTGGGCATTTTCGTCTCCTTAGCTTCAGACGTTCTGCGCAGGGAGGCATGCCACTGTGGCCCGCCCGCGCGGTCAAGGATTGCGGACATAAGCTGCGTATCGCAGCCTTGCAAGCAAAAAGTCTGGCTAAAAGTTTCCGCTCAGCACGCGCATGATGACAGAAGGCGCCTCTGCAATACTGTATCCTGTCGGGTTCGTGCTGACTGCATAACCAACGCTACCGATACAGACGATAAAAAGCAGCGCCGCCATTCGGGGCACGCGGCTCTCTGAGAATGCCGAAAGAAGGGAAGGTATGGCCAGCGCACCCGCGAACACACCGATCACGAACATCAGATCTGGACTAAGGTCCATTGCATTGCCCTCAACCGCCCCCCAACGGTATCTTTACTCTGGGTCACCGCTAAAAATCAATCTTTCCTCACAAGGCGCCACACGCAGGATGTTGGTTGATCCCGGAACGTTGAACGGGATACCTGCTGTTACCACAACCTGATCGGTTTCCTGGGCATAGCCACTGGCGGTCGCCACTCGGACCGCGTTCACCACAGCCATCTTAAAACGACCAACCTCTTCCGTGACGAAACAGTCGGTGCCCCAGAACAGGCTGATCCGGCGCGCTGTGTCGACAAGTGGAGTCAGCGCCAGGATTGGCACGCGCGGACGTTCCCGCGCCACAGTCGAGGCTGTGGTGCCGGAATGGGTGAAGCAACAAATCGCTGTCACGTCGGTGGTTTCGGCGATTTCGCGAGCTGCCGCCACAATGCCGTCAGACACGCTTTCACGGTTGGCAGACCGGCTCGCCTCGATCACCGCGCGGTAGGTTGGGTCGCTTTCGACCTCAACCGCCACCGCATGCATAGTAGACACCGCTTCAACGGGATAGGAACCAGCAGCGCTTTCCGCGCTCAGCATGATAGCGTCGGAGCCTTCGTAAATCGCTGTGGCCACGTCTGACACTTCCGCGCGGGTTGGCATCGGGCTTTCGATCATGCTTTCCAGCATCTGCGTGGCCACAATAACAGGCTTCGCTGCAGCCCGCGCCCGGCGGATCAAGCGTTTCTGGATCGGGGGCAACATGTGAACGGGCAGTTCCACGCCCAGATCGCCGCGCGCCACCATGATCCCGTCGGAAGCTTCCAGGATCTCGTCGAATGCCTCCAAGGCGGCCGGTTTCTCGATCTTCGACATGATCGCCGCGCGACCCTTGGCCAAGGCCCGCCCCTCTTCCACGTCTGCGGCCCGTTGGACGAACGAAAGCGCAAGCCAATCGACACCCAGTTCGCACACAAATTCCAGATCAGACCGGTCTTTCTCTGACAAGGCTGCGAGCGGGAGAACCACGTCTGGAACGTTAACCCCTTTGCGGTCGGAAATCGTGCCGCCTGCAATCACGGTGCAGGTGGCATGTTCTTTCGAACAATCATTGACCTGCAGGCGGATCTTGCCGTCATTGACCAAAAGCTTTGCACCAGGGCGCAGAGCTTCGAAAATCTCCGGATGTGGCAAGGTCACCCGATTGATGTCGCCCGGCTTGTCTTCCAGATCCAGCCGGAAAGTCGCACCCTCTTCCAGTTCCTGCGGACCGTCAGCAAAGGTACCCACCCGCAACTTCGGGCCCTGAAGGTCGGCCAGGATACAGATGGGGTGCCCTAGATCCTCTTCGATTTTGCGGATGATGGCGTGGCGTGCTCCCACCTCTTCGTGCGAGCCGTGGCTCATATTCAGGCGGAAAACGTCAACGCCGGCCTCGAACAGGGCCCGGATCGTCTCGTAATCGTTAGACGCCGGTCCCAGTGTGGCCACGATCTTCACATTGCGCATCCGTCTCATGCCATACCTCGCTTGATTTGCCCCGCTCCTGTTAGCGCTAAACTAAAGCGGTCACAACCAGCTGGGATACTAACTTCGGACCCCATGACGGATGGACGTAACAGCAGGATGACCGGCTTGACGTCAGCCCAGTGCCGCCCCAGCTTTGAGCAAATATTATGGGGAGATGCGGCGATGGATGATCAGACCAGGTTAGAGCTTGAGGCAGCAGCGTTTCGCCGGTTGCAGGCGCATTTGGCGGAACGGACCGATGTTCAAAATATCGACATGATGAACCTGGCCGGCTTTTGTCGGAACTGTCTCAGCCGTTGGTATCAAGAGGCCGCCAACGAACGCGGGATCGAAATGTCGAAAGACGAGGGCCGCGAGATCTTTTACGGGATGCCATTTGCTGATTGGAAGGCAAAGTACCAAACCGACGCAACGCCTGAACAAAAGGCGGCCTTTGCGGACACGCATAAAGATCACTGACTGATCAGCGTGACAAATCAGTTTCCCGCCGTGCCGCGACGGACATACTCAAACTTTAGAAAAGGCGCGATGATCAGGCTCCATCCAAGCAAGCCTTGGCCATGCGCCGAAAGGCTCTTTGGACCAGCGAAGAGCAGTAGTTGCAGCGCTTCGCCAAGGCCGCGCGGTGGCCAGATCACCCATTGCACCGGAAGATCCGGGATGATCAGGCTGTAATACTGATAATAGACCTGCGGCGAGAGCCAAACGAAGAGCCAGAACAGGGTCAGCGCTCCGATCACCCGAAGAAATGGCCTCCGCTGGTGCAGCATTGTTCGGGCGACCAATACGAATAAACCGAACAACGTAAGGCTAAGGCACAACAAGCCAAACTGGCCCCACGGCGTCAGGTCAAAGAACGAATCTTGTCGGTACATGGCGAAGGTGCAAACCGCCCAAGGGACGGTTTGCCATTGTCCGCGATTACTTCAACGGAGCGACGGCCAAAATGACCGAGAACTGTTCGCAGTAGATGTAAAGCTCGCTGAACTGATCGGTGTTGATGCTTGCGGGCACTTCGAACGACGCGGCGCCCTTTTTCACGGTCAGCTTGTTGTGGATTTTCGAGCCGGACGCATATTTTTCGCCATTGCCAAACCCGATCTTGATGTCAGGTGGGTTCTTGGATGGATCAAACACGTAGTTGCTGCCCAAGGCGACCGTTGTTTTACCGCCTTCTGTCTTCACTTGGACGGTGCCGGACACTTTGTAGCCCCGACGGCCAGACAGGCTGCCTGTCCGCTGAGATGATGCTGCAAATGAAGGCGCGGCTCCCAGCGTGGCGGTAGCGGCGGCGGCCAATGTCAGGCCTGCAAATTGACGACGAGAGAGTGCCATGGGCTTTCCTTAACTTGAAGATTTACGACAAAACGTCGCTCGTGATCTTTTACAAGCATAAGAAAAATGGGCCGTTCAACTTGAGAGGCCGTGATTCACGCGCAAGTGTTACGGCCCGCCTTTTGCCTCACAAAGCATTGATAGGGCCTTGTCATCGCAATTCCCGCTGAGAAGAAAGCGGCCAGTGTGATCGTAATTTGCCTGACTTACACCAGCTCTGCACCAATCTTTCAGACAGCAGCCTTCCGGCTTTCGTCCAGATAGATTTCGCGGAGCCTGCGAGCGACCGGACCGGGTTTGCCTGTGCCGATGGCATGACCGTCCAATTCCACCACCGGCATGACGAAGCTTGAGGCAGAGGTGATAAAGGCCTCGTCCGCGTCCTTCGCCTCGTCGATGGTGAAGCTGCGCTCCTCTACCTGCATCTGTGCTTCGCGGGCAAAGCGCAGCACAGCAGCGCGCGTGATGCCGTGCAGGATTTCATGGCCCAAATGCCGCGTAATAATCTTGCCGTCCTTGATGATGTAGGCATTGTTCGAAGTACCTTCGGTCACGGCACCGTCTTCAACCATCCAGGCATCATCGCATCCGGCCGCCTTGGCCATCATCTTTCCCAAGCTGGGATAGAGCAGTTGCACCGTTTTGATATCGCGGCGGCCCCAGCGCTGATCTTCGATGCTGATCACCTTGATACCGGTTTCCGCCACCGGGCTGTTGGCCAGACCGGGCTTGGATTGCGTGAACAGAACGATGGTTGGCTTTGTGCCAGCGGCGGGAAAGGCGAAATCTCGATCCGCCGCACCTCGGGTCACTTGCAGGTAGATCAGACCGTCAACCAAATCATTGCGCCGCACCAGTTCCCGATGAACTTCAAGCAATGCCTCTGTGTCCATCGGCTCCGCCATCTCCAGCTCACCCAGCGATCTTTTCAGCCGTTTGGCGTGGCCGGGAAAATCGATCAGTTTGCTATCCAGAACGCTGGTGACTTCATAGACGCCGTCGGCGAACAGGAAGCCTCGGTCGAAGATGGACACTGTCGCCTGCTCTTCCGGCAGGTACTCTCCGTTGACATAGACCGTTCTGCTCATCCTGATCCCCTTTGTCGCTTAGCCCCAAAGCCCCGGATTGGCCGGGTGCATTACGCTGCCCTCGTAAGTCAGCGCCGTGGGCCGGTCTTCGGCCAGCAGAAGCGGGCCGTCAAGGTCCACTACCTTTGCGCCTTGCGCCAATAGGATCGCGGGCGCCATTGCAAGCGAACTGCCGACCATGCACCCGATCATGATGCCATACCCGGCTGCTTCGGCTTCGCGGCGTGCCGCCAGCGCCTCGGTCAAACCACCCGTCTTGTCGAGCTTGATATTTACCATGTCATACTTGCCGCTGAGCCCCGCCAAGGATGCGCGGTCATGGAAGCTTTCGTCGGCGCATACCGGAACCGGGCGGGGTATGTCGCGAAGCGCATCATCCTCCGCCGCTGGCAGCGGTTGTTCGACCATCGTAACCCCTAACCGTTGAAGATGCGGCACAAGCTCTGCGTAGATCTCTGCCGTCCAGCCTTCATTCGCGTCCACCACAATGGCCGGATCGGGGGCGCCCGCACGAACCGCCTCCAGCCGCGCAATATCGTCCGGGGTGCCCAGCTTGACCTTTAGAAGCGGACGATGAGCGGCCTTGGCCGCATCCGCCTGCATCTGTTCGGGGCTTTCCAAGGAAAGCGAATAGGCCGTGGTCACCGGCCCCAGCGCATCCAGCCCCGCCAAGGTCCAGGCGGGCTTACCAGCTTTCTTGGCCTCCAGATCCCAAAGCGCGCAGTCAACGGCGTTGCGGGCCGCTCCGGGGGCCAGGACCTCTTGCAGCTTGGCTCGATCCAGCGGCAGTGCAAGCGCCTCGATCTGCGCGGTCACGCTGTCGAGGCTTTCGCCATAGCGCGCATAGGGCACGCATTCGCCCTGCCCCACATGATCGCCATCGCGGATGGTCACTGTCAGCACCTGCGCCTCTGTCCGGCTGCCGCGCGCAATTGTGAAGGTCTGCGCGAGCCGGAACACATCCCGGGTGACGGTCAGTTCCATCGGGTCAGTCCAAGGCCAGCAGAGCGTCAACCAAACGGTCGGACCCTTGCCTATACGGATCAACCGTGGGTAGCTTCATCCGATCTTCGATCTCTGACAGGCACGCCTCTGCGCCGGCATCGTCCAAATGCTGGGTGTTGACGGAAACACCAACGACCTGGCAGGCGGGGTTCACGATCTGAGCCATGTGCAGCGCCGTGTCCCGAACAGCTTCCAGCGTTGGCAGCTTGTAGTCCGGCAAGCCGCGCATATGTTCGCGCGTCGGTTCATGGCTCAGGATCAGCGCGTCAGGCTGACCGCCGTGGATCAGCGCCATGGTCACGCCCGAAAATGAGGCGTGGAACAGGCTACCCTGCCCTTCGATCATATCCCAATGGTCCGGATCATTGTCGGGCGTCAGCCATTCGACCGATCCCGCCATGAAATCCGCGATGACCGCATCCAAAGGCACGCCATTGCCGGTGATCAAGATGCCGGTCTGGCCGGTTGCCCGGAAGGTCGACTTGATGCCGCGTGCCCGCGCATCCCGATCCATCGCCATGGAGGTATACATCTTGCCGACCGAACAATCGGTGCCGACGGCAAGGCAACGCTTGCCCGAGCGTCGTTTCCCGTTGGCAATCGGATAGGTCACATCGGGCACCCGCACATCGTGCATCACAGATCCCGTCGCCTTGGCCACCTCCACCAGGTCGGGCTCGTCGCGCAACAAATTGTGCAAACCGCTGGCCAGATCAAAACCCAGATGCATGGCCTCCCGCAGGACACCTTTCCAGCTTTCCGAGATCACGCCACCGCGGTTTGCCACACCGATCACCAGGGTCCGCGCACCGGCATCCCAGGCCTGCTGGAGGTCCATGTCGGGGACTTTCACGTCCGCGCCGCAGCCTGGCATCCGAAACTGGCCCAAAGCATTTTCGGGCCGCCAGTCGGCGATACCCTGCGCCACTTTGGCAGCCAACTGATCCGGCGCATCCCCGAGGAAAAGCAGGTAAGGCGTTTTTATCATGGTCGAACTTTCGTTAATCCGGGCGGACATGGCGTTTTTGCGGCCAGTTAAGAACTGCGCGCGCACGCGCATAGGGCCAGTTCGGAGTGACGCGCCCGCCAGACTGCTGATCAGGCGGCAAGGCCGCGAGACCCCATTTCCAGGAACTTCTCACGGCGTTCATGGACAAGCTGTTCACGGGACTTTCCGTCAAGCTCCGTCAGCATTGCAGAGATCCCGCGACCGACGCGATCCAGCGCATCTTGAGGCGCCCGCTGTGCGCCGCCCACGGGCTCGCTAATGATCAGATCGATCACACCCAAATTGCGCAGATCCGTCGCAGTCAGGCGCAGGGCCTCGGCGGCCTCCCGCATCTTGTCGGCGTTCTTCCACAGGATCGACGCGCACCCTTCCGGGCTGATGACGGAATAGACCGAATGTTCCAGCATCGCGATCCGGTTGCCCGTGGCCAATGCAACCGCACCGCCCGAGCCGCCTTCTCCTATGATCACGCTCACCAAGGGCACACCGATTTGCAGGCATTTCTCCGTCGAGCGGGCAATCGCTTCGGCCTGTCCCCGCTCTTCGGCCCCTTTGCCCGGATAGGCGCCCGGCGTGTCGACCAGGGTGATCACCGGCAGATTGAACTTGTCCGCCATTTCCATAAGCCGGATCGCCTTGCGGTACCCTTCGGGGCGCGCCATGCCAAAATTCCGCATCAGCCGCGTGTTGGTGTCATTGCCCTTTTCATGGCCCAACACCACGACGGGCCGGTCATTGAACCGGGCGAGCCCACCCATGATGGCCAGATCCTCACCAAAGGCCCTGTCCCCGGCCAGCGGCATATATTCGGTGAAAAGCCCGTCGATATAGTCACGGCAATGCGGTCGGTCGGGGTGCCGGGCCACCAGGCATTTCCGCCATGGGCTGAGATCGGCATATAGATCGGCCAGCAATTCAACCGCCTTGGCATCCAGTGCGGAGGCCTCTTCCGACACATCAAGCTTGGCATCAGCCCGCCCCATGGCGCGCAATTCTTCAGCCTTGCCCTCAATCTCGGCCAAGGGTTTTTCGAAGTCCAAATAGTGGTTCATGGGCTCATCTCCGGGCGTTGAGGTAAATATGCCCTTGGGTCAAATTGCGCGCAACCGGTCATCCCACCGCGGCCTTTTCCTCAAGCATCATCCACTCGTCTTCAAGTTGGCCAAGTCGGGCCTGACGTTCAACCAGCGCATCGCTCGCTTTTTGGAATTTGGCGGGCGCGGTCGTAAAAAGCTGCGGATCCGACAGAAATTCTTCCAGTTTGGCGATTTCGGCCTCAATCCGCGTAATCTCGTCGGGCAGCGCATCCAGGCGATGGCGTTCCGTATAGGACAGTCCGGCTTGCGGCACATCCTTGCCCAAGGGCTTCTCGGGCTTGGGCTTTGGCCTGGTCTTGGGCTCTTCCGGGACAGTGTCCTTCCTTTGGGCCTGATAATCCGACCAGCCCCCGGCATAGACGGTGGCAACCCCGCCACCTTCCATCGCAATCGTCGTCGTGGCAACGCGGTCGATAAAATCTCGGTCGTGACTGACAAGCAAAACAGTGCCGTCAAAGTCGTCGAGCAGTTCCTGCAACAGATCGAGCGTTTCGATATCCAGATCGTTTGTCGGTTCATCGAGCACCAGCAGGTTCGACGGCAAAGCCATGATCCGTGCCAGCAGCAACCGCGCCTTTTCGCCCCCGGAAAGTGACCGGACAGGCGCACGCACCTGCGCCTCGCTGAACAGGAAATCCTTCAGGTAGCCCACCACATTGCGCGGGCTGCCCCGGACCATCACCTGATCCGCACTGCCAGAGATCCGCATCGCCTTGTCGCCGGTCAGGCTTTCCCACAGCGTCGCTTCAGGATCAAGCGCCGCGCGGGTCTGGTCAAACACCGCTTTTTCCAAATTGGTGCCCCAGCGGATCGTCCCGGCATCCGGTTCTGTCTGACCAATCAGCATGTTCAGCACAGTTGTCTTGCCAATGCCGTTGGGGCCCACGAACGCCACCCTGTCGCCCCGTTGAACCCGCAGGCTGAAGGGTTTCAGGATCTGCTTCTCACCAAAGCTCTTCGTGATCTCTTTCGCTTCGATCACCAGCTTGCCGGATTTGCCGCTGCTTTCAAACTCCATCGCCGCCGTGCCCTGCCGACGGATCTGAGCGGCCCGTTCGGCGCGCAAATCAGCCAGCGCCCGCACCCGGCCCTGGTTGCGCTTGCGCCGCGCGCTGATCCCTTCCACGGCCCACCGCGCCTCGGCCTTGATCTTGCGGTCGAGCTTGTGGCGGGCCTCATCTTCCTCGGCCCAGATCTTCTCGCGCCAGGCCTCAAAGGCCGCAAACCCGTCTTCTTGCCGCCGCACCTGGCCCCTGTCGACCCAAAGCGTCGCACGCGTCAATGCGGTCAGAAAGGCCCGGTCGTGGGAGATCAGCACAAAGGCCGCGCGTGTGGCTGCAAGCTGGGCTTCGAGCCAGGCGATAGCTTCAATGTCCAAATGGTTGGTTGGCTCGTCGAGCAGCATCAGGTCTGGTTCTTCGGCCAGCAACTTGGCCAACGCCGCGCGGCGCCGCTCCCCGCCCGATGCTGTCGCCACTTCGGCCTCTGGCCGCAGCTTCAGGCCCTCTGCCACCATTTCGACGCGGTAGGCCTCGCCCGGTTCCAGTTCGCTCGCTGCAAAATCGCCAAGGGTTGTGAACCCCTCCATGGTCGGGTCCTGATCCATGTAGCCCACCGACTTACCCGGCGGCACAACACGCTCGCCGGTATCAGATTCGACCAGCCGCGCCATGACCTTCATCAAGGTGGATTTGCCCGAACCGTTTCGCCCCACCAGCGCCACACGATCACCGGGCTGCACCACCAGATCCAGGTCGTCAAAGACCGGATCGCCCCCGAAGGTGAGCGAAATGTCGGAGAGTTGCAGAAGCGGAGCACGAGCCATGGAGGCCAGCTAGGTTACTGCCCGGGAAAGTGCAAGCTATGCAGCAACGCCCCGCAACAGACGGGCCCGCGCAGGCGGGATGGCCCTGATCTCCAACCCCGTGAAAACGTGCAACGTGCCCAGGTCCTGGTCCACCACCGCATGATCGCTGACCCAGCCCCCCATCAGCAGATATGTCCGCAGGAGCGGCGGCATGGCCCCGACCGCCTTCTTCAGATCGGGTTTGCGTAATCGAAGCGACCTGGCAAAGCTGAACACGTTGGGGGCCTTCACCCGGGGCAACCAGCGTTTTGGCGCCAGATGCCGATCTTTCAACAGGGCAAACGCGTCCAGATAGCAGTCAGCTTCCGTACCATCAAAGGACGAACAGCCAAAAATCATCTGCGCGCCAGTTTGATCCACATAACGGGTCATCGCCCCCCAAGCGATCCGCAATATGTCATGATCCACCCAGTCGGGGTGAATGCAGAAACGCCCCATTTCCACCATGGGCCCGTCAAACGTCCGCAGTGCAGCCAAACCGTAGAACTGTGCAGAATAGCTGCGGTCAATGTCAGCCCCACACCGAAGCGGAAGCAGACGAAAACAGCAAACCAAACCGCCGGACCGGGTTTCTTCCACCAACACATGCTGACAAATCGGGTCGAACTCATCCGCATCGATCCGAATTTCTGAGCCACGAAAGGCCAGACTGCGCAGATGTTGCGCGGCTTCCAGATCCGCCGGGTCGGCGCTCAACCGTGCCGTGTACCGGCCTTTGCGCAAAGGTTTCATGGCCTTCTCCGTACCTTGGCGACCCCGAGGACGTACCTACATATTTGTGCGACAGTTCTACAGAAATATGTGTCAACCAATTGACGGGAGCCGGGGATGACTGAGACCGCCATAGACAAAGTGATCAAGTCCGAGGAGGAGTGGCGCGCCCAATTGAGCGATCTGGCCTATAAGGTCACGCGCAAGCACGGCACGGAACGGGCCTTCACCCACGAGAATTTCCCGAAAGACGACGGCACCTATCGCTGCATCTGCTGTGATGCCCCGCTGTTCGACCAGGCGCATAAATTCAACAGCGGCACGGGCTGGCCCAGCTTCTACCAAACGCTGGGCAATGACATGGTGGGCGAGAGCGAAGACAATAGCTGGTTCATGCGCCGCACCGAAGTCCACTGCAACCGCTGTGACGCCCATCTGGGTCATGTCTTCCCGGACGGCCCTGCCCCAACCGGCCTGCGCTACTGCATCAATGGCGTCGCCCTGAATTTCGAAGCGGCGGAGTAGTCAAATCATTCGATTTGGCCCGCCTTTCGAGGTCACTTCGCAAGCCCAACTCCTTCGAACGCGCGCAAGGGACGTAACCCGATGCAGAGGAAGCTGGTTGTCTATCCACTGTTAGCGATCGCTTCGTTTGTGCCGCTAATAATGTGGGCGGTGAAGTTGGAATTGCCAGACGAAGATTCCGCAATTCGATTTTCCGAGAGGATTGCAGTAAAATACTTCGAAGAAAACTGTCCTTCGTCCGTCGTTGGCAAAGTTATGTCCGGAGCATCCTTCATAGATACGGAAGATGTTGGCGCTTACGACGTCTCGACGCGCCTGTTTCATTCAGGAGAGCAGTCCGCATCGTTTGGTCTGCTCGTCTTCCCGTCTATATTTGTTGCCGGCTGGGAACTACCGATGGTGGATTTGATCGGTATAGGACTGAACAGAAATGACTGTGCGACAAAGTAAAGTCGGGAGCCACTGCGCCACACCGAGGTCCAACGCAACCGCTGCGACGCGCAACTGGGCCAAGTCTTCCCCCAACCGGCCTGCGATACTGCATCAACGGCTTTGCCCTGAATTTCGACCCAACCGATTAATCAGCCGACGAACTCGCTTGCCTTTCTTATTGGCGAAAATACTTCCGCCGGAGGCACAGCGCCCGGCACGGGCGCCAAAAATCGCGTGGCGCGAAGCGCCTCAATTTATTCGGCGGCCATGGGAGTGGCTTTGCGCTTGTGCTTGATCCGGTCTTCGATCTCGTCGCGGAAATGTCGGATCAGGCCCTGGATCGGCCAGGCCGCAGCATCGCCGAGCGCGCAGATCGTGTGACCTTCCACCTGTTTGGTGACATCCAGCAACATGTCGATCTCGGCCGGATCCGCCTCGCCATTCACCAAGCGGTCCATGACCCGCATCATCCAGCCCGTGCCTTCGCGGCAGGGCGTGCACTGGCC